>JABFSN010000220.1 GCA_013140575.1 Phycisphaerales bacterium
GGGCGGAGGCGGTTGCGGGCACGTCGTCCGGCGGCGGCGCAGTTTCGGCGGCGTTGCGGTTTCCCGATGTGGTGGTGCGGACGCGGGCGGGGCTGGTGATTGGGAATGCGGCGCCGGCGGCGGCGTTTCATGGTTCGGAACTGGTCGTGCCGATTCTCGCCAATGCGTTGACGCTGACAGATCGGCGGAACATTCTGGTCATTGATCCGGATGGGGAGCGATTGCGGCAGGTGGTGGAGGATTTGCGCGACGCGGATTCCAACGTGGTCGGGGAGTCGGACGTTTTGGCCGGTTTGGACCGTGCGGCCGCGGAGTTCAATTCACTGTCGGCCATTTTTCTGTCGACGCGGGTGAAAACGCAGGATGCGCGGGCGGCGTTGCTGGCGATCCGCGAGCGGTATCTGTTCACGTTGACGCCGGTGGTGCTGATGGCGGAGGCGGAACACGCGATTTGGGCGGAACCGCTGGCGGAGTCGTTGCGAGGGGTTGAAGTCGTTGTGGGGGCGGCTGATCGGGAGGCGCTGTTGGCGCGAGTTGCGTCGGCGGCGAAGACCGTGGGCATGACGCCGGTGGATGGGGACATGGCGCACGAACTGGCGCTGTTGTCGGCGGAGACGTTGCGGGGGTTGGCGGTGGATCGGGCGGGCGTGTTCGACGTATCGGTTGCGGAAAAGGCGGCGGTCAGTGCGTTGGACGCGGCGCACGAGGACTTGCAGATCGCGGCGGTGGGACTGTTGGCGACGATTGCGAGCGGGGGCGCGCAGCGGGCGATCGCGGAGATCGGAGTGAAGGGAAGTCACACCGAATCGCTGCGGACGGCCGCGTTCGCGGGGCTGGCGGAGTCGGCCAAACGGTTCGGCAGCCGGCTGGAAGGCGAACAGGTCGACGCGTTGCTGACGTTTTCATTCGAAGAGGCCAACCTGCGTCTGCGGACCGCGGCGAGTCACGCGCTGGGGGCGTTGAACGTGGCCGCGGACAAGGCGAGCCGGATTCCGTTGCGGTTTCATCGGGGGTAGCGGTTGGCGACGACGTGAATCGAGGGACGACGGCGATCGTTCCGAATTGACGGAAGTGCTCGTCAAACGCGAAAGCCTGGTCGATGCCGAGACGTTGCATAACGACGCGGCTGGTGCAGTCGGTGAAGCTCCATTGCTTGTCGCGATAGTTTTCGAAGATTCCCCACGCGGCATGGAAATCCTCAATCGTCACCCAGTCAATGGTCGCGACCACTCCGGAAACAAGTTGGCGAGACAGGGACCGGCTCCGCCAATATTCGCCACGTTGCTTGAAGAGGGTCAGGAGCTCATCGACTATGTAGTCGGTGGTGACCAGTGGAACCTGATTCGCGCGCAACCATTCTGACGCCTCGTCGTGGTCCGCATCGATCGGAACAAAAACTGCATACCACGCGCTGGTGTCGACGAAAATCACGGCAAGGGCTTCTCGGGAAAGCCCCGCTTGCCCGTGCCGTCGTAGAGGATTTCGTCGTGATCGAGACCGGAGAATGTTCCCGATCCTTCGATGGGGAGGTTTGCGATCTCCTCGAAGGCTTCAAGGAGCCGACGCTTCTCTTCGGGGGTCATGGTGTCGCTCGCCGGCGATGGGCGCACTCCACCGTTGACGGAACGGTCGAGGCGGTCGCGGAGGGCGCGTCGTTCGACGTCGGTCATCCGGTCGATCAGGGAGTCGAGTTGTTGGGCGTCGTGTTCGGTCATGACCTTTATCATTCTAATATCGCGGCGGGGACGAAACAACCGGTCGGATAATGCGCTGCGCGACGGGAGCGGGGCGCCCGGATGGAATGGCGGCGTTGCACGGCGCGAAGGGGGTTTCCCGCACAGACGCGGACGTGCCGTGGCGTTCGCGGGAAGGGATTCCCGCAAGAGTGGGTGCGAGAAGGGATTCTCGCACCAGCCGTAGAATCGACTCCCCCACCGCTAAAGCGGTGGGCCACCCAATCGGGAATCGATTCTTGCCCAAGCTCTGCGGGAATAGGCGTGGCGGTCGCGGAGCGCGCGACGAAGGCGGTGCCATAGTGGGGCACCGCCTTCGTCGTGGGAAATCCGTGTCGTACTGAATCGACCCACGTGTCGGATCAGCCGATCGCCCCGGTTGGATCAGCCGGCCTCGTCGGTTGGATCAGCCGCAGCCCTGACCCTTCATCCAGGCGGCGGCGCGTTTGCCGCACTCTTCGGGCGAGACATCTTCCTTGTGGGTGGCCAGCGACCATTCGTGTCCGAACGGATCGGTGACCTTGCCGTAGCGGTCGCCCCAGAACATGTCCATGATGGGCATGGAGGGCTTGGCGCCGGCCTTGACGGCTTTGTCGTAGGACTTGTCCACGTCTTCGACATAGAGGTGCATGGTCACCGTGGTGCACTTGGCCGACGACGGCGACTTCATGTAGTCCATGCCCGGAAACTCGTCGTTGAGCATGATATGAGAGTTGCCGATTTTGATTTCCGCGTGCATGACGCTCTTGCCGTCGGGACCGGGCATGCACATGATCTCCTCGGCCCCGAACGCCTTCTTGTAGAAGTCGATGGCTTTTTTCGCGGGGGTGACCACCATGTGGGCCGTCACCGTATGGAATCCGTCGGGAATCGCTTTCACTTTCGCCATGGTCGTACTCCTTGAGTGGTGGGCCGGGGGTGCGTTCCCGGCGGGTTGCGGTCGCATCCGCCGCCCGAACGCGACGGAACCGGCAGCCATGATATCAAATCGACGGTCGAAAGTCGATGGAATCCGGGCCATGGACAGACCGCGCGCCCGACCCATTCCGATTCGTGCCGGCCGGCAAACGGGTGCCGTTGCGGTCGCGGATGGGGTATGATGCGATGGCGGTCGGGGCGAATTGTCGAAAACTGTCGGGTTTGCGGAAATGACGGTCGCGGAATTGCAGGCGCTCATCGAACGAATGTACTCGGCCAAGGACCGGGCCCGCGGCTCGCCGGCGACGTTTTTGTGGTTGATGGAGGAAGTGGGTGAATTGGCAACGGCGATTGCCGAGGGCACGCAGGAAGAAAAGGCGGCGGAATTCGCCGATGTGCTCGCGTGGCTGGTGACGCTGGCGAATGTCGAGGGGGTGGACCTGACGGCCGAGTTGCACCGCAAGTACGGCGGGGGATGTCCGGGCTGCGGCGGGATGGTGTGCCGGTGCGAAGCGAAGGCTTGAACCCGCAACGTGGGCTATGGCGGAATTGCAGATCACATTGACCGACGGCCGGACGCGACGGGTGACGCTGACGCCGGGGTCGTACGTGCTGGGTCGCGATCCGACGTGCGAGATCGTGATTGACGATTCCAGCACGTCGCGGCGGCACGTTCGCATTCATCATGCCGAGGGCGGTTATCACGTTGAGGATATGGGCAGCAAGAACGGCACGCTGCTGAACAATCAGCGGGTCGCGAATCGGCGCTTGCGGCATCAGGACGAATTGCTGATCGGGTCGGTGCAGGTGCGCTTCATCGAGGGCGCGGTCGATCATGCGAGCACCGTCGTTGTTTCCGACGGCGGTCCGCGCGACGACACCACGCACTATTCGTCACGCAGCAGCGCGCTGGTTCTGACCGAGCGGCGGCTGCAGATGCTCTACGATTTGAGCGAACGACTGACCACGATTCGCGATCGCAACGCTCTTCTGGAGGACGCGCTGAACATCTGTTTCGAGACGTTGCGGTTCGAGCGCGGGGCGATCGCCGTCCGCCGCGCGAACAGCCGGGCGGTCGATTGGCCGGTGGTGCGGAATCTGCGTGGGGCAGGCGGCGAACTGACCATCAGCCGTTCGATTCTGGGGCGGGCGATGGATCACGGTGAACGGGCGATATTGACCGATCAGCCCGCGGCGGCGATGGACCCCACGGTGAGCATGGTTCAGCACGGCATTCGATCGGCCATGTGCGTGCCGCTGAAGAATGAACAAGAGATTCTGGGCGTCATCTATGGCGACCGCGTCAGCACGGGCACGGTCTATACCAAGGAAGACGTCGATTTTCTGGCCGGTCTGGCCCGGCAGGTGACGATTGGGCTGATCAACGCGCGTCTTCTCGACGAGCAGCGCTCCAAACTGGAAATGGAGAAGGAACTGGCCGTCGCGCGGGAGATTCAGAACGATTTGTTTCCGCAACAATTGCCGGAGCACGACCGGTTGGAGTTCGGCGTCTTGAATGAACCGGGGCGCACGGTCAGCGGCGATTACTATGACATTGTCGCGCGGCCCGACGGGCGGTTCGGGTTCGTCATTGCCGACGTGGCCGGTAAGGGGATTGCGGCGTCACTCATCATGTCGAATCTTCAGGCGGCGGTTCGTCTGACGATGCTGGACTGCACGGACATCGGCAAGACGGTGTCGCGATGGAATAACCTGATCCATGGCAATACCGACGTTTCAAAATTCGTGACGTGCCTGGCCGGGATCGTCGATCCGGCGAGCGGCCGGTTGGAATTGGTGTCGGCCGGTCATCAGTTTCCGTATCTATTGTCAAACGGTTCTGTGAAGAGTGTGCAAGCGGATTTCGAGTCGCAGTTTCCATTGGGGATTGTCGGCGACGTCGACTATCGCGCCCTGACGGTCGATCTGAGCGAACGCCCCTGCACCCTGTTTTGTTTCACCGACGGCATTCCAGAGGCGATGAGCGCTTCGGGCGAGTTCTTCGGCGACCAGCGCATTGAGCAGCTGCTGGCCGACGCCGCCCCGTCGGACCCGGCCGGTCTGATTCGCCACGTTCGCAAGGCCCTGACCCAGTTCTGCCGCGACGCGCCGCAGAGTGATGACATTACGATTGTGGCGCTGCGGCTGACGTGACGTGACGCGCCACCCTGCGGCATGGTCTCATGCGTGCCCCTCCACGATGGAATCCTGGCAACAGGTCAGCCAACTGCACTGCCACGACAATCGAGGCACTCGTCATGCCCAAATGGTAGGGCGGGTTTTACCCGCCGTTCGCCCTCCGGGCGAGGATGAAATAGAAGAGAGAATGGGGGGTGCGGTAACCAGGGACTGAAGTCCCTGGCTACGATCGTGCGCCCTACGGGCGAAGAGACGGCGGGTGAAACCCGCCCTACGAATGCGTCGCCTCCGTGACCGCTTGTCCGCGGCACCTCAAATGATCGTGCGCCCTACGGGCGAAGAGACGGCGGGTGAAACCCGCCCTACGAATGCGTCGGCTCTGTGACTGCTTGTCCGCGGCATTTCAAATGGTTGAAGAGTTCCGAATAGACAGGATTCACATGAGTTCCGGAATTGCCCGGATCCGGTCGTTGCAGGGAGAGCAAGCATCCCTTCCGTAAATTCCGCCAATCCTATTGATCATGTTCGTGATTCACCGTTCCGCAAGCGGTCGCACGCCGCCCATGTCGCCGTACGAGGTCACTTGCATTGTATTCCGGGAAGCGTGTTTGGCGAAAACGTGCTTGCCGTGACTCGTTGCCGCGCTTACAGCCTATCCCAGAAACCCCCTCACCCTGCCCTCTCCCCCGGGTACGGGGGAGAGGGGAAAGAGGGGACGACGATTTTGGGATAGGCAGTTATTCGGAGATCCGTCGCGGAACGAACGACCGAATCGCCGATCGCAGTCGCATCAAGTGCGCGCACCATCGCCAGCCGACGTGCCGTCGGCAGTAGAGCGGCGCCAAGTGACCCGCGTCCGGAAAGAGGACGGCCCGCAAATAGCCCAGACGGAACCGCCACCCCGGCGTGCAGAGCAGATCGACGCAGGTGCGCATGGCCGGATGCCGTCGGTCGCGCGGCGCCTGCCACCGCGCCAGCCGGTCGCGCCAGTTCGGTCGCGCCGTCGCCAACGCACTCCGCACATGGTCCGGAATGCACGGTCCCAGCGAGCGTTCCGTGCAATCGATGGCCAACCGCGACGCACACGTCAGTCGCCAGTCTTCCAGTCTGGTCGTGAACTGACGCCAGTCGATGTCGCAGTGGTGGACGGTGGCGTAGCGATGTATGTCCACGAGCCACAGCAGGCGATCGGCCCCATGAAAAGCCGCGTGGCCCAACAGGTGGATCAGCATCTCCGTGCGCCCCGGCACATTCATCGTGCCGGCGCCGACGATTACCTCCCGCTTGTCGCCCCAGAGGGCGTATGCCGGAATCAACCGGCCATAACGCAGGGGACGCCACGGGCGGACGTGTACGTCCAATCGCAACGGGCGCGGACCCCGTTGCCGATACTCCGTTTCATAATGGTACCGGGGATAAAAATCGCAAGTCAGCAGTGATTGCCCGCGATCAAACCCGAGCAAGCGCAACAATCCGTCGGCGCGATCTGCGTCGCACGGATGGATCAGCAGATCCAGATCGGACATCGGGCGCAGGCCGGGATCGCCGTACAGGTCCGCGATCAACGCGGCCCCCTTCAGCACCATCAGATCAATGTGGGCATCCCGGAAGGAGCCGGCAATCTCCGTCAGGCGGCTCAACGCATACCTGTTGACGGAAGCGCAGTGATCGGTCTCGGAACGGAGTTGCCGCTCGGCCGCCTCGGGAATGTTTGTGGCCTGGCTTCGGGCCGACTCGAGAAGCAGGCCGCACAGACCATTCCGCCGGGCGACGTCGACGACGCGCTCCCATTCGACCAACCGGTCCGCTGTCGGGGCGCCATCGGCGTCACCGCGCATCAGCGCCGTCAATTGTTGAAGTGCGCCGGACATGACTTAAATCCCTGGATCAGGCGAACGCCTCCGCCGCGCCGGGGCGCGGTCGAGCCGACTCACTGGACGACAGTCCGGCTCCGCCCATCGGGTAGCCCGGAAAGCGCGAAAGTCAATAGCCGGGGGCGTCGTATGTGTTTGGCGTCCCTTGGGGACGCTGTGAATGTAGCCCAGCACTTCAGTGCTGGGATGACGGCGCCGCCCGAGACCCATAGTCCCGGAGGGACGGCTGAAGCGCCCCGCGGGATTTCAGCCGTCCCTATCGGGACTCGGCGCTATTGGGTCTCCGGCGTACCCCGTGTTAAAACACGGGGCTACATTCAGGCCTGCCTTCGGCAGGCAGCCCACGGAGACGCTAAACATGTACGGGGCGTCAGCCCCCGGGTCCGTCACGCCCGACGAAAAAAGCCCCAAGGGGGCGGCGGACCCGCAGCGTGCGCCGCGCTCCGATCACCCAACCACGGACGCCACCAGGTCACACGTCCGGGACAGGTCTCCCGACGTCAGTTCGTAGCACTCCGCGTTTCGCACGACGTCGGCCAACAGTTCCACTCCCCGCGCCCGGTACTTGCGGAAGTTAAACGTCACCCGCGTCAAACGAAGAACGGCATCCGCCCGCGAGACGGCCGTCATGCGCGGTACGGCGCCGGGTTCGTAACGGCAAAAAAAGACCGACCCGATCGGGCAGACGCCGCCCTGCGCGCCTTCGTGACAGTCCGACGGACGGACGAACGTCACGCGTCCCTTTTTTCCCTTGTCGTAGAACCGCCGCGCGCCGCCGGACAAGCCCAATTCGTTCAGCACGGTGAACGACCCTTCTTTTACGCAGATGGCCTTCGGATAGGGGTGTACGTGGCCTGACGACGGTTCCAACAACGCGAATTCGTCGGACAGGTACCGCCACCCGCGACGGACCAGCCCCAGCGTCAGCGTGCTTTTCCCGTGCTGCGGGGGCGCGGCGAAGAGCGCCGCCCGGCCATTACGTTCGACGACGCCGGCATGGACGGCGAGATAGCCCGGCCAGCTCGTCGCCAGTTCCCAGTTGATCGCCCACTCGATGTGCGGCAGCACCGAAGACGACCGCAATGCGTGAAACCGGTCGGTTCCGCCGGCGGCGACGTCGTACCGCCTGGGCAGGGCCGCGGCTCGTGCGCTCGGGTTCACCCGCACGTCGATGCACCCTGTGGGCGGACGTTGGCACTCCTGCTCCGCGTAAAGCGCGGCGAAATCCCCGATGGCCGGCGCGTACGACCCGCCGACCGACACGGGAACGACACCGATTTGAAAGTAGCGCTCCCCCGCATCGGTCGCGGGGGCGGCGCGGCGGGGTTCGACGCTTGCACCAACCAGCATCGTTGGGGAAAACGGCATCTACGCCCCGTTGCAGCCGATGATTCCGGTGCGGGCCATTTCGGACACCGCGGCGCCCACGTCGTCCCGTGCCGTCGCCTCATCCACGTCGTACGTCGCACGGATCGACTCCACAACGTCGTTCATCGTGTTCCGACCGTCGCAGAATCGCCAGATCGCGAACCCGGTTTCATTAAGCCGAAAAGTGGTGTCGGTCACGTGGTCGTACAGGACGGCCTCGTCGTCGATCGGAACGCACAACACATCCGCGCGGCGCGGCGGAATCGTGGCCGCACCGATCGCTGTGTACGGCGTCGCGACGCCTTCGCCAAAACCACCACGCTCGACGCCGGTCATGACACGGGGCTCACTCCGCTTCCCGCCAGCGCGGCCGGGGTTCGAAACAACTGAATCACCGGGACCGTATACACCAACAGACGCGACGTCCGGCCCATCATTGCGCGACGGGTGTCGCCACGTTCATCAGCCGCCGATTGCCCAATGCCGGCGACGCCCGGCGCGTCCTCGCCGGCGCCGGCGCGCGACGCCGTCTGGCTTTCCGTCCCGGAACATTCCATCACGTGATTATCGGTCGCGAGGGTGGGTGAATTGACTTGCGCGAATCGGAAAGACAACGTCCGATAGCCCGCCGGCCGCTGTCCCCAGCGAACGCGGGATCAGCCGGCCGACACCGGGGAGGGGAAGGCGAGAATGGTCAGAATCGCGAGTGCGCCAAGTAGAATGCGAACCATGGTCATGCTCCTTCCAAATCGGACCCTTGTGTCCTGTGTTCCGGCGGCCGCGATGGCTCGAACCGTACTAACGTGCGATATCGTCTCGTTGGGTCAAGCCGTACATGCCCGTTACGAGTGGATCGGGACCGAACCGGACGTGACGGAATGCGTGGATTCCACTATACTGGACGATTGCCATGGTCGCCCCGTCAGCGCCATTTCGGACCGGCGAGTGTTGGGTAACCGCCGCTGGGAACAGCTCTTGAAACGGTAACGCATGCTGGATTTTGAACTTACCGACGACATGATCGCGCTGCGGGACATGGCCCGGCGCTTCGCGGCCGACGAAATCGGACCCCATGCAAGGAAATGGGACCAAACGGGCGAGATATCGAGTGACGCAATTAGCAAAATGGCGAAACTGGGGTTTTTGGGAACGTTGGTTCCATCGGACCTCGATGGTGCCGAACTAGGCTACCTTGGCAATGCCATCGTCATTGAAGAAGTCGCCCGGCATTGCGGCGGTACAGCACTAATGCTGGCCGCCCACAACGGGTTGTGCCTCGGACATATTTTGCACGCCGCGAGCGAAGAACAAAAGCGCCAATTTATTCCGCCATTGGCCCGTGGCGAGATGCTAGGCGCGTGGTGTCTGACCGAGCCGGGCAGCGGAAGCGACGCGGCGGCGTTGAAAACGCGGGCGGTTTTGAAGGGCGACGAGTGGGTTCTGAACGGTGCGAAAATGTTCATCACCAACGGACACACGGCCGGTGTGTTTGTGGTGCTGGCCCGGACGAGCGATGAAAGCAAATCGCGGGGGATCAGCGCGTTCATCGTCGAGCGGAACCGGCCGGGGCTTTCGACCGGACCGAAGGAAGACAAGATGGGGATGCGGGCCAGCGACACGGTGCCGGTTACGCTGGACGAGGTTCGTGTTCCGAAGGCGAATCTGTGCGGGCAATTGAACAATGGGTTCATCGACACGTTGAAGGTGCTGGAACGGGGCCGGATCGGGATCGGCGCGCTTTCGGTGGGATTGGCGCGGGGGGCGCTGGAGGAGTCGTTGTCGTACGCGAAACAGCGCGAACAGTTCGGCAAGCCGTTGACGGGTCATCAGACGCTGCAATTCATGATGGCGGACATGGCCATGGAGATTGATGCGGCGCGGTTGCTGGTGCGCAAGGCCGCCTGGTTGCAGGATCGGGGCGAAGGGACGGAAGTGGAATCGGCGACGGCGAAGTTGTTCGCCAGCGAGATGGCCACGCGGGCGTGCCTGAACGGCATTCAGATTTGCGGGGGATATGGCTACATGAAGGAGCTGCCGATCGAGCGGCTGATGCGTGACGCGAAGTTGTGCGAGATCGGCGAGGGATCGAGCCAGGTGCAGCGGATGATCATCGCGCGGAGCTTGTTGCAACTGGACAAGGGGTAGGCATGGATTTCCGACTGGGCGAAGACCACCAACTTCTGCAGCAGCAGGTGCGGGAGTTCGCGCTCAAGGAGGTCGCCCCCGGAGCGGCGGACCGGGATTACGAATGCGCCATTCCGCAGTCGTTGCGTGAACAACTGGCCGGGATGGGATTGATGGGGGTGTGCATACCGGAGAAATACGGCGGGGCCGGTTTGGATTGCGTGGCGTCGACGATCGTGGTGGAGGAGGTTTCGAAAGCGTGCGCGGGGACGGGCGTATTTCTGAGCGCTCATAATTCGCTGTGCGTCGATCCGATTCTCGCGTTCGGCAATGACAGTCAAGAAGCCAAATACCTGCCGATGTTCGCGGCCGGCACGGCGGGCTGTCTGTCGCTCACCGAGCCGGGCAGCGGCAGTGACGCGGGCGCGGCGCGGTGCATGGCCGTCGAGGAGCGCGGCGGGTGGCGAATCAACGGCAACAAGATATTCGTTACGAACGGCAAAGAGGCCGGCGTGATGGTGTTGATCGCCGTGACCGATGCGACGGATGAACGTCGTCGGTTGAGCGCGTTCATTGTCGAGCAGCCGTGGGAGGGTCTGCGGATCGCCAAGCTGGAGAAGAAACTGGGCATCCGGTGCAGTTCGACGGCGGAATTCGTGTTCGAGAACTGCCTGATTCCAAAAGAGAATCTACTGGGTGAACGCGGTCGGGGGCTGCAGGTGGCGCTGGCCACGCTGGACGGCGGGCGCATCGGCATCGGAGCGCAGGCGCTGGGCATTGCCGAGGCGTGTTTGTTCGAGGCGGTGAAGTACGCGAACACGCGCGAGCAGTTCGGCCGGTCGATCGGGCATTTTCAGGCGATACAGAATAAGATCGCGGACATGGCCGTCGGAATTGAGGCTTCACGTAATCTGTTGTATCGGGCCGCGTGGTTGAAAGACCAGGGCAAGCCGTACGGGTATTACAGTGCGATGGCCAAGCTGTTCGCCAGCGAGAACGCGTCGCGATGCGCCAATCACGCGGTGCAGATATTCGGGGGATACGGCTATTGTCAGGACTATCCGGCCGAGCGGTTTCTGCGGGATGCGAAGATTACGGAGATTTACGAGGGGACGAGCGAGATACACCGGGTGGTGATTTCGAGACAGGTGATTAAGGAATCGGAACAGGTATTCTCGGCGTCGTGGTGAAGGACTGGAGTGGTTCCAATAGACGGTCCAATCGATCGGCGAACCCGATATGACATTGCGTAGGCGTAACAACACTGGCGTGGCCGAGTGAAGTACGAAGTAATCATCTACTGGTCACGGGAGGACGACGCATTTGTGGCCGAGGTTCCGGAGCTCCCGGGCTGCATGGCCGACGGTCGAACGCACCGGGAAGCCTTGGGAAATGTCGAGCGTGTTGCGGCGGAATGGATGGCGGTGGCGAAGGAAACCGGCCGGGACGCTCCGAGGCGGAGGCAGCAGTTTTGACTTCATCGACGATGTGTTCGCGATCCAGGAGTAGGATTCGGGAGCGGACAGACGAGTCCGAACCGGGCGGTCGGCGAAAACGGCGGTAAGGTGTACGCAGGACGGACGGAACGATGGCTCTGATTAGTACTTTGCCGGCGTGCGCTACGCTTAGCGAGTTCGATCTTGCACGAGAGGCCCGATATCAAGATGGGCTTACACTTGCAAGGAATGGGCGACGAATGGGCGCCGGCTATTTGCTTGGCTACTTTATTGAGATGACGTTCAAGTGCGTGTTCTATCGTTTACTGGGCTATAGCCCGAGTACACCTTTGCGAATTACCCACCAAGACGATCCCCGAACGATCGCGAAACAGGACCTCGGAGTTCAGAATTACCCACACACACTGCACAACTACCGGTTCTGGTGTGATACGATTATCCGCTTTCGACAAGAGGTCGGACGCCCACTCGATCCGGGACTTAGCAATGGCCTGAGATCGGTTGTCGAGCGCCTCGCGGGGAACTGGCGCGTAGATATGCGGTATTTTGGCGATCGAATGAGCCGAGAGGTGTTTCGCGAATTCATTGGGGATACGCACTGGATTCGAACTAACTATGACCTACTTTGGAGCTGACAATAATGCCATTCGTCAAACGGAAACTTCCGGCTAAGAATCCGGATCACGGGAAATGGGTGAGTAAGCTTGCGGCTGAGTGCCGAAAGGACACGGGCAACGGGCCGCGCATAATTGAGGAACAAGTGCCCGGGAGTAAGCAACTTCATGTTTATGTCATCTGGGATGACTGGGCCGATGCGCCGGACCACGAAAGGTCTGCGGCAATCCTGGACGCTTACAAAGAAGCATTCGACGAGGAGACGATGCTCAACGTCACGATAGCCATGGGACTTACCACCCAAGAGGCGGCCGCGATGGGAATCGGCTGACGTGGCAGGTGGAACGCAAATAGACATGACCGAAACTTCGATTAAGAACGCATCCGTCGCCGTTGTCGGCGCGGGGACGATGGGCCGAGGCATCGCGCAGGTATTCGCGCAGGGCGGGTTGGAGGTGCGGGTACACGACGCCTACGCGGCTTCGATGGAGGCGGCGCAGAAGTTCATCGGGTCGATGCTGGATAAGGCCGTCGACAAGGGCAAGCTCAGCCGGCCGGACGCGGACGCGACGAAGAAGCGCATCGCTTTCGTGCCGTCGATGAAGGAGCTGGGCAGGCCCGACTTCGCGATAGAGGCGGCGACGGAACAACTGGCCGTCAAGCTGGACATTCTGCGGGCGCTCGACGGAATGGTCGCGCCCGGCGGGATCATCGCGACGAACACGAGCAGCATCAGTGTGACGAAACTGGCATCGGCGGTGTCGCATCCCGATCGGTTCATCGGGATGCACTTTTTCAATCCGGTGCCGTTGATGAAACTGGTGGAGGTGGTGCGCGGGCTGGCGACGTCCGATGAGACGGTGGCCGAGACGTGTCAACTGGCGGAGAAGTTGGGCAAGACGCCGCTGACGGTGAACGATCATCCGGGGTTCGTGTCCAACCGGGTGCTGATGCCGATGATTAACGAGGCCGTGTTCACATTGCAGGACGGAGTGGCCGACGCGAAGACGATTGACGGAGTGATGACGCTGGGCATGAATCATCCGATGGGCCCGTTGGCGCTGGCGGACTTAATCGGACTAGACACCTGTCTGTTCATTTTGGAAGTGTTGCACCGCGATCTGGGTGAAGACCGCTATCGCCCGTGCCCGTTGCTTCGGAAAATGGTGGACGGCGGACGTCTGGGGCGTAAGACGAAACGGGGGTTTTATCCCTATGAGTAGCGAAACGCGTGCGTCATTGTCTGTGGACGGCGATCTGGCCACCATTACGATTGCCACTGCCGGCGGCTTGAACATCATGTCGACGGCGGCGATGGTGCAACTTGGTGAGGTGGTGGCCGAAGTGCGACGACGCAAAGAGGTGCGGACCACGGTCGTGCGGGCGGAGGGAAAAGTGTTTGTGGCCGGCGCGGATATCAAAGAGATGCTGGCGTTGGATCCGGCGGGGGCGCGGCGCTTCGGCGAGGCGGGAATGAAGACGTGCGATGCATTGGCCTCGCTGCCGTCGGTGACGATCGCGGCGATTCACGCGGCGGCGCTGGGCGGAGGTCTGGAGATCGCGCTGGCGTGCGATTTCCGGATCGCGACGGCGTCTGCCAAAGTGGGTTTGCCGGAGTCGTCGTTGGGATTGATACCCGGCTGGGGGGGAATACGGCGGGCGGCGGCCTTGATCGGCGTGCCGGCGGCGAAGCGTTTGATGTTCGGCGCTGAGCCGATGAGCGCGGCGCAGGCGAAAGAGATGGGGCTGCTCGACGAGGTTGTCGCAGACGAAGCGGCGATGAACGACGCCGTCACGCGTCTGCGGAAGTCGCTGGTCAAAGGCAGCCCGGCCGCCGTCGCGCGTATCAAGCGCGCACTTCTGGACGCGAATGAGCTTGGCGCGTTTGAGGACTGTTTTGCGACGGGACAAGCGAAAGAGGGGATGACGGCATTTGTCGAGAAAAAGCCGCCGGGGTGGCTGAGAGAGTAACCCATGAGTACGTTTCCCGAGATTGATCGCCACGCAAGAGAGCCGGTCGTCGAACAGGAAAAGCCATTCGTCGGACCGTCGGACCTGGGCGCGGCGGATGTCGCGCGTTCGGTCGGTGAGCCGGGGCGCTATCCGTACACGCGCGGCATCCATCGCGAAATGTACCGCAAGAAGCTGTGGACCATGCGTCAGTTCGCCGGTTTCGGCAATGCGACGCAGACGAACGAACGATTCAAGTATCTGCTGGACAAGGGCCAGACGGGTCTCAGCACGGCGTTCGATCTGCCGACGTTGATGGGGCGGGACAGTGACGATCCGCTGTCGCTGGGCGAAGTGGGCCGCTGCGGCGTGGCCGTTTCGTCGCTGGACGACATGCGTCGGCTGTTTGACGGGATCAATCTCGCGGAAGTCAGCACGAGCATGACCATCAACGCGCCGGCGGCGATGATTCTGGCGTTCTACATCGCGGTGGCGGAAGAGCAGGGCCATTCACCCGAGGAGCTGCGCGGAACGCTGCAGAACGACATATTGAAGGAGTTTCACGCCCAGAACGAATACGTCTTTCCGCCGGGGCCGAGCGTCAAGTTGGTGATCGATACGATCGAATACGGCACGCAGCACATGCCCCAGTGGAATACGGTGAGCATCAGCGGGTATCACATCCGCGAGGCCGGCGCGTCGGCGGCGGAAGAGCTGGCGTTTACGCTGGCCGACGGGATGGAATACACGCGTCTGGCGATTGAACGCGGACTGGACGTGGATGCGTTTTCGCCGAGGCTGAGTTTCTTTTTCGACGTGCACAACGACTTCTTCGAAGAGATCGCCAAGCTGCGGGCCGCGCGGCGCATCTGGGCGAATGTGATGCGTCATCGGTTCGCGGCGAAAAATGAACGGAGCTGGTGGTTGCGCTGTCATGCACAGACGGCCGGTGTGACGTTGACGGAGCAGCAGCCGATGAACAACATCGTGCGCGTCGCCTATCAGGCGATGGCGGCGGTACTGGGGGGCACGCAGTCACTGCACACCAACAGCATGGACGAGACGCTGGCATTGCCCACCGAACAGGCGGCGAAGCTGGCGCTGCGCACGCAACAGGTTTTGGCGCACGAGACGCGGGTCACGCAGACGGTTGATCCGCTGGGGGGCAGTTGGTTCGTCGAGAAACTGACGAACGAGATGGAGGCGAAGGCCAACGCGATTTTCGATCAGATCGACGCCATGGGCGGCGTTCTGAAGGCCATCGATCGCGGCTATTTTCGGCGGGCGATTGCCGAGTCGGCCATGCAGGAGAACCGGCTCGTCGAGTCCGGTGCGCAGAAAATCGTGGGTGTGACCGATTTCGTCGAAGACGATTATGAGCGGATTCACGTGCTGGCGATCGGGCAGGAAATCGAGGACGAACAGGTCGCGCGGCTCAGAAAGTTAAAGACCCAACGTGACACCGGGCGGCACTCCGCGGCGTTGGCCGATTTGCGGCGGGCGGCCGCCGCGGACGAAAACGTCATGCCCGCGTTGATCGTCGCGGCCAGGGCGGATGCGACCGTCGGCGAGATGATGGACGCGCTCAAGATTGTCTACGGCACGTACGACGGCGGACCGGAATGGTGACGCGGCGATCGAACGAGCCGCATTAAAGGTGAAGGATGCGTCGGGTCTACGTGGAAACGAGCGTCTGGAGTATGACGGCCCCGAATCAGGATTCGGCGCTGCGAGGGCCCACGATCGAGTTTCTCGAGCGATGTAAGCGCCGCGTGGTACTGCCGTGCATTTCGGCCGTTGTGGCTGCGGAAGTGGCGAGAGCGCCGTTCGACGCAAGGACGGCGATTCTGCGTCACATGGCGGAGATTTCGCCTGTCTTGCTTCCCGCCGACGAACAGGTTGAGGTGCTCGCCCGTCGATTCATTGAGCAACGCGTACTTTCCGACCGCCGCCTCGACGACGCGAGGCACGTGGCATGTGCCTTTGTGAATGACGTCGACTTGCTGGTAAGCTGGAATTACCGCCACATCGCAAACGTGCGAAAGGCAGAGGGTTTTAACGCTGTAGCGGTGCTGGCCGGGTTAACCGCATGCCTTGCCATTCATTCACCGCTGGAGGTCGTTGAATGGGAATGAACCTAGACGAAGTCCTGGCCGAAGTGGACGAATGGAAGCGGGCTGTGGGCGACGAAATGGCCGGCTTGTCTATCTTGGAGCGTCATGAACGGGACCGTCAGGCGGTGTCGTGGCTCGAAAAGCAACTCGGGAAGGAACTGCCGAGGGAAACAACTCCCCGACGATCGGCGATGCCTGTCCCGGAAATGTGACGAAAGACCGGGGCAACCGCGGTGGATGAATGGAATTATGATTCCGGCGTCCAAACGGGAATCCTGCGACTGAAACGCGTGGCCAGTGGTCTCGATCTGCTTAATGCCGAATCTCGAATACCCATGACTAACTCCCGACCCATTCGAATTCTTCTTGCCAAGATCGGTCTCGATGGTCACGACCGCGGCGTCAAGGTGCTGGCCCGCAGTTTCCGGGAGGCCGGGTTCGAGGTGATCTATACCGGTCTGTGGCAGACGTGCGAGGCCACGGTACACGCGGCGATGCAGGAAGACGTGGACGTGATTGGGGTCAGCCTGCTGTCGGCGGCGCACATGACCGTCATTCCCGAGATCATGCGCTATCGCAAGGACCTGGGCATCGAGTCGGTGCCGGTGTTGTTGGGCGGCATCGTGCCGGAGTCGGATCACCCGCGAATGCGCGAGATGGGCGTCGCGGCCGTGTTTAACCCGGGTTCGTCCACTGAAGACATCGTTCAATCTGTTCGTGCACTTGCGCGAGAGCGCGAAGCGCCCCGCGTTGACCGTCTGGCCGATGGATATCGCAGGGGCGATGCCGCGGCATTGGCGAAACTGATCACGTGCGTGCAGACGGGGCAGTCGATTGACGGTCTGGGCGACGGCGCCCGCGGGGCGCGCGTCTTCGGCGTAACGGGCGCCCCCGGTGTGGGCAAGAGCTCGTTTATCGGCAAGTTGAGCATGGCTATGCGGGCTCGAAATGTGAAGGTGGCGGTGGTCGCGGTCGATCCGACGTCACCCATTACGGGCGGGGCGCTTCTGGGCGACCGGTTGCGGATGATGAGCGCCCGACCGGAACCGGGGTTCTTCATGCGCAGTCTGGCGTCGAGCAATCTGGCCGGCGGATTGGCGCCGCATTGCAAGGGTATTGTGCGTCTGTTTGACGGGTTTGGGTTCGACGTTGTGTTCGTGGAGACGGTGGGGGCCGGGCAGGGCGAGGTGGCCGTGCGCGAGGTGGTGGATCACGTGTTCCTGGTCACGATGCCGGAGTCGGGCGACGCGATTCAGTATTCCAAGGCGGGCATCATGGAGATCGCGACGCAGTTTGTTCTGAACAAGTGCGATCTGCCCGGGGCGGATGCGACGAAAGCCCAGATGTTGGGCGCGCTGGGCGATCATCGGCCCATCTGGATGGTCAGCACGCTGAAGAACGAAGGTATCGATCCCATTGCGGACTGGATTGTCTCGACCGCACCGGCGTTTCGGAGATAGTCAATCAGCCAATGGGCGTCGTTCGAGGCGCGTTGCACGGGCGATCCTACGGAATGATCGTGTGAATCCACGCCGGCAGTGATCGTTTGAGTGCGTCTTTCGAGTCGTCCGGTGGTCGCTCGACGGGCATGGTCGTCGCGTTGCGAAGCACCACGCCGTACTTCAACATGATCCGAGACGGTGGAGATTCGTACAGCGTGGCGGCCTTTTGATAGTCCTTCATGGCCAATTCGTAATCGCCCAATAACGCGTAAAGATCGCCGCGTCGTTCCACGGACATCGGATCGTCCGGCCGGGATTCCAGGTACTGGGTATAACGCGTCAGCTCGCGGTCGACGCGCTCCCATACATGACTGAGCTCCAACAGGGCGGCCGGATGATCGGGCGACAGGCGCACGGCGTCGTCGAACGCGGCGGTGGCCTTCACGAATTGTCCGACGCGGGCATACACCGCGCCGCGCGCGACCAGGAAGTTGACGTTGTCGCCGGCCAATGAAGCGGCGCGATCAAGTGAGGCGATGGCGGACTCTCCATCACCGGCGAACAGACGGGCGAAACCGTGCATCATGAGCGGCACCGGGTTCTCCGCTTCCATCGTCAGGGCCGTCTCGAAATCGATCAGGCTGGCTTCCGCATTGCCCGTGCAGAACAGGGCGACGCCGCGCAGGACATAGCCCTCGGCCAGCTCCGGCTGCAATTCCACGCAGGTGGCGGCCGTGGATAGCAGTTCGTCAAACCGTCCCAATTGGCCGTAGACGACGGCGCGCAGTACTATCGCGTCGAGGTCGCCGATGTTGGCCCGCAGGGCGTCGTTGACATGCTCGAGTGCTTCTGCCGGCGTGTCCGAGTCCAGCGCGAGAAGATAATCGGCTGATGCCGCATTCGCCGGATCGCCGTTGCCGGACATGGTCGTCTCGCGTGACGCGGCCCTGGCACGCAGCGGCGCCAGAAACTCCTCCATCAGGAGCGCGACGAGTTGACCGTCCTGCTCGCCGAATTCGACCGGCGCATCGGCGGCCACATCGTCGGATGGCTCGGAGCCGGAGGCCGACGGGGTGTTCGCCGATTCCGCCACTTCGCCGATTATCGACAGTATGCGCGAAAGGGTCTCCGGGCCCTGCCCCAGAATGGTGACGTCCTTCTCAATACGATCGACGAGTTTCTGCTGCTTGGCCTCGAGGCTGCCGAGCTGCTGTTTCAGCTCTTCCTTCTCCTGCGTTACGTCCGCCAGTGTCGCCTCGCGCCTGGCCCGTTCGCGATCGAACTTGTGCTCGCGCAGCCCGACGGTCAACGAGACTGTTCCCAACACGACGATCAACGCCGCCGCCGCAAGTGACGCCATGCGATGGCGGTTGATCACGCGTCGGGCGCGGACGAAGAGGCTCTCGCGACGGGCCACGATTGAATCGCGGCGCAGGTAGCGGCGCAAATCCTCGGCCATGTCGCCGGCGGTCTGGTAGCGATCGGCCGGGTTGCGCTCCAGGGCTTTCAGGCAGATGGTCTCAAGGTCGATCGGCACGGCGGCGCTGCGCTCGCGGGGCGTCGACAGCTCGCCATGGATGATGCCGGCGATGACCTGCTCGCGCGTTTCCCCGGGATAGGGCGGGCTCAACGTCAGCCATTCGTACATGGTGGCGCCCAGCGAATAGACGTCGGTGCGATGGTCGGCGCCCCCGGCTTTTCCGGTGATCTGTTCGGGCGACATATACAACGGCGAGCCCACGAACTCGCCGGTGGTGGTGACGCCGGGCTGCTCGAGCACCCGGGCCAAGCCGAAATCGGTGATGAACAAGCTGCCGTCTTCCGAACAGATGAAGTTGTGCGGCTTGATGTCGCGGTGAATGACGCCCTGTCGGTGGGCGTAGTCGATGGCGTCGGCGGCGACCGCGAGCCTGTCGGCCAGTTCATCGTACCGCGTGCGCTCAACCCGCGACGCGGTGCGGTGCGACGAGCCGGATCTCGAAATGACCGGCGCGGCGACCACGGTCGTCGCATCCGGATCGGACGGTCGCGGAGACGATCCGGCGGACCCGTCGCCAACGATCAGTTTCGTCTCCGTCAACGCCAGACGGCTTCGCGACGTCCCGCCGCGCAGTTCGTCGATCACGTCGTGCAGACTCCGCCCGCGGATGTACTCCATCGCGTAGAAATAGAGACCGTTGTCTTCACCCTGGGCGTGAATGGGAACGATGTTGCTGTGGTGGAGCTTGGCGGCGGCCTGCGCTTCGCGGCGGAAGCGAACGACGGCGCTGCCGCTCAAACCCGAAGTGCTGGTCAACACCTTGACCGCGACGACGCGCTCCAGCGAGCGTTGCCAGGCTTCGTACACGACGCCCATGCCGCCGCGACCGATCTCGCGGCGGATTTCAAAATCGCCGGCGACGACGCGGCCGATCAACGGTCCGCCGACCGACGAGGCGCTCAGCGGGCGCTCCTCGGCGTGGGGGGTGGATTCTGTCATGCCCGCGCCCTGGTATCCCCGTCGCGTGCGATGCCGCGAAGCCCGGGGCCGAAAAACCGTCGCCCCGCCCGACTCCGCGCCGTGACGAAAAGCGCGGTCGGACCGGGGCTAACGATGTTAGCCATTTATTAGGTATTGGGAAGCGCCGTTCAGGCCGATTCCCTCCATAATAGTGTTTACCACGTTGATTCGTCGGTCAATGCGATAAATTCGGGGTGATTATAACGAATAATCGGGCCATAGTGCGTAGCTCCAATTTAGTAACTGCTAATTGCATCGCCCGCCGTCCGTCGCCGTTCCGCGTGGCGGATCACGAACGTTCGGGACGCCAATCGCGAACAACCACCGGCGGGGCGGCGTTGGGATAATCACCCCGCGCGTGCCGACGGCCCAGCTCGACGTAGTTAGCCACCACCTCGTCGATGTAGCGCAGCTCGTCGTCGGTGGTCGACCGGACCGGTTTGGCCGGCACGCCCATCACCACGGTTCGCGGTGGGACGACGGTGCCCGGGGGTACGACGGCGCCGGCCGCGACGATGCACTCCGCGCCGATTTCGCAATCGTCCAAAACGATGGCCCCGATACCGATCAGTGTGCGCGGGCCGACCGATTTGCAGTGCACCACGGCGCGGTGGCCGATGGCGACGCCGTCGCCGATGTGCAGATCGACGCCGGAACGGGTGTGGACGACGCTGCCGTCCTGAACATTGACGCGATCGCCGATGGTGATGCGCGACACGTCGCCGCGAATGGTCACGTGGTGCATCACCGCGCAGGACGCCCCCAACCGGACGGCGCCGCCCACGAACGCGGTCGGGGCGATGTACGTTTCCGGTCCGACGACGACGGATTGCGAATGGACGTCGATCATGGGCGTCATTGTAGACACCTCGCGGCGAGGTGGAAACGGCGGGATCGCGGTTCGATCAGCCCCGCGTGGATGGCGAATCGGATCAGGGCGAAATGGCGCCCCATCCAGATCGCCGGAAAGGCCTGGAGGATCTCCGACGTACGGGGGTGCGCCGGAGCGATGGCAGGTGGATGACGGAGGTCGGGATATCCCCCACCGCTTGCTCCGCAAGGGTACGTGATCAGCGCACGCCGTTGCCATTCAGAGCACCGGGCGCAATCCAGGTAATGGTGGCAAGCCCTTCGTGCGGCGACGGATATCGCACCGGGTCGTCGTCCGTGGGCTTGCGCCCACGGCTCTGATCGCGGGTTTCGCACGCTAATCACGTACCCGCAAGGGATAGGGCACCAATGCCACTTGCGTGGCGGGTCTGATCAGGGCGATCGACCCGCGTACTGAGGTGTGTCGAACCACTAAATAAGAACACACAAAAGGGATACCGGTTTTCGTGCGCCCTCCGGGTGGGAGTTGGACAGGGGCTGTCGTCCAGGGACTGAAGTCCCTGGCTAAGGGCCTATCCCAAAAACAGTTTCGACGCCTGAAAGGTAATGCAGGCCAGGGTCATATGCAGCAAGCCCAGATAATTCTCCGGTTTCTTCTCCCAGCGAATCAGAATGCGTCGAAATCGGTTC
>JABFSN010000186.1 GCA_013140575.1 Phycisphaerales bacterium
CAACCCCACATTCCGCTCATCAATCCCAACGCGATCATCCACGCATTGAAGACCAGCGGAAACTGCGCATCCAGCCCCCCCGCGTCCGCGGGAAGCAACGCCACCGCGGCCGAACCCGCGGCCAGCGTGACCAGGCCCATCGCCAGATCGGCCAGGTTGGCGCTCCACCGCCACGCCGTGGTATGAAAACACGCCGTCCCCGCCAACAGCGCCGCAACGGCCGTCATCACCGCCGCCCAGCGCGGCGAAACCCACCCCCGGTCCGGTGGAACCGCGGTTTGCAATCCGATCAACAAAACCAGCAGGACGCCCAACGCCCCGGCGCTCTGGCGCAGCCCGGGCCATTCGTGTTCCTGCTCCGTTGCGGCGCCGCCCTCCATCGCCGCCCGCCGGCGCCCGCCCGCGCGTGCCAACCACTGTCCCCGGGTGAACCCCCCGACGATCAGCGATAGCCCCACGATCGCGATCAGAACGCCGGGCGTTCGTGCGTACGTTCCGTCCGCGTGAACCACGAACGTCGGCAACGCGGCCGCCGTCCACAACACTCCCATCGCCGTCAGCCACATCAACGGCGCGATCACCCGCCGATCGCGCGCCGTGAGCAGACCAATTGCGCACGCCGCCGCCAGTTTTCCGATGCTCCGCAGCCCGTGCCATCCGAATCCCGGCGCCGTCCACGTCGCCAACGGCGCCCCATGCCCGACCTCCAGTAACGCCTCCACCGCGCGGATCACCAGCAGGTAAACGAGGACCACTCCGCACAGCACGCCGCACCAGATGCTCGAAAAACGCGCCGCCGCCGCGATCGCCGCTCGCCGGAAACTCCTTCTCGTTCCTCGGTCGGCCATCGCCATCATGGACCAGGCGCACGCCAGCCCCGACGCCACCTCGCACGCCGACTCCACCGGCCTCGCGCCGCCCCCCGGCAGCCAGACGCACGAAACGATCAACCCGGCGCTGATCGAAATAAAAAAAACCGCCCACGATTTCATGTTCGATTGGGAATGTGCACGGGAAGTCCGTGAAATTGGTCGGCGAACATCGCGTGGCGCGGGCGTCCCGCCCGTGAACACGCGTATCAGTGCCCGTCGGTACCTGACCGGGTGGCCCACCGCTTCGTACGTGATTAGCGTCCCTTGGGGACGCTGTGAATGTAGCCCAGCACTTCAGTGCTGGGGTGACGGCATCGCCAAGGATCCATAGTCCCGCAGGGACGGCTGAAGCCGAACGCGACGTTGCAGCCGTCCCTTCGGGACCCGGCGCGTTCACGTTGCCCGCGAACCTCGCGTTGAAACGCGGGGCTACATTCAGGCCTGCCTACGGCAGGCTACCCAGGGAGACGCTAAACACGTACACCGCTTCAGCAGTGGGGGAGTGGATTTGCAATCGCGGGCCGGCATGTGCCCCCCACGTCCTTCCCAGGATGTCGGCGTGCGTCCGCGCATTCGACTGCGCCGCCTACGATCCCGACCACACCAGCCCGTTGCGGTCGCGTATCCGCGTCGGGTCCAGCCATTCGCTGAGGGAGCCGCCGACCTCGGCCTCGTTGAAGTTACGCACCACCTGCGGCCGCTGCCCGGCATACGCGTCGGCCCGCACCGGCACACGTTCGACGAATTCCACGATCACGAATTTCGCCCCCGTGGGAACCTCGATCGACGTGACCTTGAACGGATTGGGATCGTTCTCCAGTGCAAAACACCGCTCCACGAAATCCCCCGAAATCACCCCGACCGCCCCCATGTCCGTCAGATGATTGTCTCCGCGCTTGCCCGCGCTTCCGGTCTTGATCCGTCCGAACGGCAGCGGCGTGTGCAACTGCGTCGGAAACGGCGTCGCCTCCAGCTCGTCCTTCATGGTCGCGAACCCCGACTCCAATCCCATGGCCTGGGCGTTCATCAGCAGCTTCTCGGCCGCCTCCCGCGCGCGTTCGAACCCCTTCAGCAGATGCATGTCCTCGATCACCTTGTCGCGCACCAAGTCCAGGCTTTCGGCCGGTCCCGCCGGCTTCACCGCGAGAATCCGATAAAGAAACGCCTGCCCGCGGGCGTTGAACAGGACCACCGGCGAGGTTTGCCCCAGCGCCAGATAAAACGACGAGTCCACCCCCGTGTCCGTGGGAATCGCCTCGATCCCCTGCACCTGCGCCGCCACATTGCGGAAATTGATTCGCCGGGTCCCCGCCTCATGAGCCGAGACGCCGATGTCCGTGAGAGTGACCAGGTTGTCAACCGTCACGAAATCGCTGGTGAACACTTCGATCGCGTTACCGTACGTCAGGTTCGCCGGCACCCGGCCCTTCAGTTGTTCGTAATACTCCTCTTTCAATACGTCGGGCGGCGCGGGCTTGTATCCGTCCGTGCCGGCTGTCTGCCCAAACCACGGATCGTGCAACTGCTCCATCAGCCACGCCGCGATGTTGGTCGCCTCGACCTTGGCCAGTTCGAAGCGCACCTGCGTCAGGGCGATGTCACGCGCCTCCTCGTACGATTCAAAAAAGGGCGCCGTGAACGGGTCCGTGGGCGGCCCGCCTTCCGCATCCACCGGTTTTGCCGGGCGACGGAACACGTCCGACTGCCGGTTCATGCGCCAGTATTCCTTCGCCCGGTCGTCCAGCGTCGCCTCGCGCACCCGCAGATGTTTCGCCAACTCCTGCGGATCGACGCGGAAGTGCTGCACCCGGACCTGCGGCGGCAGCGAATACCCGAACGCGATGCCCGACACCGGCTTCTGCTCCCGGTATTTCCCGAAATGGGCCTGAATCTCTTCCTCGGTGAACGTCTCCGCCGCGTCCAGATAACTCCCCGCCCGCACCGGCACCGCCCGGATTTGCAGCTTTTCGCCTTCGTCGCGCGCCGCCACACGAATCTTGGCCTCGCTCACCCCCGTCCGCCCCACGGTCAATCGCAATGTTCGCCACACCCCGATGTAATTGGCGATGGCCGCGTAAATGCGCTCGGCGCTGACGTCCATCCGATTCGCCAACACATGCAGGTGGTCCGGCGTCAATCCCAACGCAGTCAGGAATTGGTCCACCTCCACCTGACGGGCTTCCATCCCCCACTGCCGGGCCTCCCGCGTCAGCAGAATCCAGTCGATCAACTCCAGCGGTTCGTGAACCGCCGGGGGATCGCCCATCCACGGATGCTGCCAGTTCAGCCCCACGTCGCGTAATCGCTCCGTCTCAAACTCCGCGATATCGAAATCAATCTGTTTGATATCCCCGGCCTTGCTCGTCGCCCGGACGAATTCCTGCGGCTTGGCCGAAAGCATCGTCGTCAACGCACTGCCGCCAAGCCATACAAGAAGCAGCAACGCCATGAATACGGCCAGGAGCTGCCGGTTGTATTTCCGAAAGAACTTCATCATGTCAGGCGTAACTCCATGAAAATAAACGACTTACGCACACACGCAGCCGATTCCGTCATCATAGTCGGTCCCGCTTTTTTTGCAACACCCACCGCGAATCCTCCTCCGATCACTTACGTCGATGATTTGACAGCCCCGGTCGAGTTTGATACTTCGCCCCTGCCGGTGGGGGCCAGCATTCCGCTGGATCCGCGTCTAGAATGTCGCACCGCTGACCGATAACGGCAGTGCGTTCCGGGATGCCTGAGGGTCCGCAAAACGGCGTCCGGATGGGGGTCAGTACGTGGCGAAAAAAGCGCAAGTCAATGGAAAATCACTAGTTATCGTCGAATCGCCCGCCAAGGCGAAGACGATCAACAAGTACTTGGGGCCAGGTTTCATCGTCAAGGCCTCCATGGGCCACGTCCGCGATCTGCCCGATCGCACACTGGGCGTGGACATCGAAAACGACTTCAGCCCGACCTATCAGGTCGTTCAATCCCGGCGGAAAATAATTAACGAGCTTTCCAAGGCGTCCAAGTCATCCTCAATTGTCTATCTTGCCACCGACCTCGATCGCGAGGGCGAGGCCATCGCCTGGCATCTCATGGAAGCCCTCAACCTGACCCCCGACAAGGTCAAGCGGGTCGTTTTCAACGAAATCACCGAATCGGCCATCACCGCGGCGTTCGCCTCCCCGCGTGACCTCGACATGGATAAGGTCAATGCCCAACAGGCCCGGCGGACACTCGACCGGATCGTGGGGTATCAGCTTAGTCCGCTGTTGTGGCAGAAAGTGGCCAAGGGCTTGTCGGCCGGTCGCGTGCAGTCGGTCGCCGTCCGGTTGATCGTCGAACGTGAATGGGAAATTCGCGCGTTCGTCCCCACCGAATCGTGGCGCGTGCTGGCCGTGGTCACGCCGAAACTCGCCGAGCGCGACGCGTCGGTCAAGGCCTGGGATTCATTCCTGGCGGGCGGCGGCGACGTCGAAACCGGCCGTACGCAGAAAGAACGGAATGCCTGGTTAGGCGAACACGGCTGCTTTTCGGCCGAACTGGTCAAGGTCGGGGGACAGCCGTTCAACGCCACGGGCCATCAACAGGTGTTGGAACTGGTCAAGCACCTGGGGTTCATCTGCGCCCGTGTCGACGAGCACCCCTGGGAGGAATACGCCAAACACGGTTTGAAGACCGTGGATATCGAAGGCCGAACGGAATACGCCGGCAAGCCGCCGTTCATTGTTTCCACCATCCAATCGAAACGCACGACCTCGAAAGGTCCGGCGCCGTTCACGACGGCCACGTTGCAACAGGCGGCCTCGACGCATCTTGGGTACGGCGCTTCACGCACCATGCGCGTCGCCCAGGCGCTCTACGAAGGCGTGGACCTCGGCTCGGCCGACGGTCCCGTCGGATTGATCACCTACATGCGTACCGACTCGCTCAATCTCAGCGCCGAATCGGTGAACGCGACCCGCGCGTTCATCGCGGAGCAATTCGGTGACCGCTACTTGCCTGCCCGACCCAACACGTTCACGCAGAAGAAGCGGGCCCAGGAGGCCCACGAGGCCATTCGTCCGACCGACGTACGATTGGCGCCCGAGGATTTGAAGGAACGCCTGCAGCGCGACCAATGGAAGCTGTACGACCTGATCTGGCGGCGCACCGTCGCCTGCCAGATGACCCCGGCCGAATGGGACGGCACCACCGTCGTCATCACCGCGCCGACGCCGTTGGGAGACGCGGAATTCAAGGCTTCCGGCCGCCGGCTGGTGTTCGACGGCTATCAGCGGGTCTACGGGCATCGTTCGGGCGCGGACATTGATCTGCCGGAATTGAAGGAGGGCGCGAAACTCGCCCCCTTGGAAATCGACCCCGAGCAGCAATACACCTCGCCGCCCGCGCGTTACACGGAAGCGTCACTGGTCAAGGCCATGGAAGCCGACGGCATCGGCCGGCCCAGCACCTACGCCGCCATCATCCAGACCATTCAGGATCGCGGCTACGTCGAGCAGATCGACCGCAAATTCCGGGCGACGGACAAGGGCGAGATCGTCACCGAAAAGCTGATCGAGCATTTCCCCAACATCGTCGACGTCAAGTTCACTTCCTATATGGAAGATGAATTGGACAAGATCGAGGAGGCCCATCTCGACTGGGTCAGCGTCCTTCGCGAATTCTACGAACCGTTCCGCGACGCCCTCGCGCGGGCGGCCGTGGAGATGCAGACGGCCCGCTCCGAACCCAGCGAATACAAGTGCGGCAAGTGCGCTCTGCCCATGGTCTACCGCTGGGCCCGCACCGGACGGTTCCTGTCCTGCACCGGATATCCCGAGTGCACGGGCGCCTACAACGTCGACGGCGAAGGAAAGCCCATCATACCCGCCGACGTGGACATCAAGTGCGACAAGTGCGGCAGCGACATGCAACTGCGCCGCAGCCGGCACGGCTATTTCCTGGGTTGCAGCGCGTATCCCAAGTGCAGCACCGTCATCCCGTGCAGCGAACGCGGCGAGCCGCACAAGCTGGTCACCGAGGCCGAACTTGAACGCCCCTGCGAAGCCTGCGGCGAAGGCACCATGAAGGTCCGCCGCGCCGGGTTCCGCGTGTTCCTCGGCTGCGACAAATACCCGACCTGCCGCGAGACGGGCTCGCTGCCCGAGGGCGTTCGCATGGAACGCAAGGAGACGCCGGTCGAGGAGGCCGGCTTCGCGTGTGAACGATGCGGCAAGCCCATGCGCATTCGCACCGGCCGGCGTGGCAAGTTCATTTCGTGCAGCGGATTCCCGCGTTGCCGCAACGCCAAGCCCATCGAGAAGCTCGACGAACTGCGCGACGCCGCGGCGAAGAACCCCGCGCCGGTGATCGCGGCCGCGGACGAATCAACCGACGACGCCGAAAGCTCGAAGAAGCGCGGCGCGGCCGGCAAGTCGTCGCGTAGGACGACGGCCGGCAAGACCGCGAAGGGCAAGACCGATCCGGAATCGCTGGGTCCGCCGCCGCCGGGGTTCGCCTGGACCCGTACCGGACGACCCGTCGTCGAAACCTGGCCGGAAGACGATCTGCACTGTCCGGACTGCGGCGGCGAAATGACGCTGAAAAGCGGGCGTTTCGGCCCGTTCTTTAGTTGTTCGAATTTCCCCCGGTGCAAGTGCTCGGTGAATCTCCGCGGCGAGGCCAAGAAGCGCGGCGACATCGAAATGCCCGCGCCCGTCCGCCCCAAGCCCATCGCCACCGACGTCCGCTGCACCGAATGCGGCGAAAAAATGCTCATCCGCACCGGCCGCACCGGTCCGTTCCTGGGTTGTTCCGGCTACCCCAAATGCCGCACCACCCAACCCGTCCCCGAGGAACTCGCAGGCGTCGCGGCGACTGCCGTCTAGCAATGCCGTCATGGGACGGACCACGGTCGAGGGTACCGGTGTCGTCTCCGGATCACAGTGGAATTGCCATTCTGAGGGAACGTAGCGACTCTTGTCATTCTGAGGGAGCTCAGCGACCGAAGAATCTCGCTTGTACTCGAGACATTCGGCCAAATTCTTCGCCCGCCTCCGGCTGACTCAGAATGACACCAGCTAAACGACACCAGTACCGGATGGAGCGACGATTCGAGCACCCATTGCACGCTCCGGAACTGATGCACAAATCCTGCGTGATTGGAGCGTTGACCCATGACCCCCACCCACCGGGGCACGTTTGAACTCCGCGACCACACGGCCGACATTGCCCTGCACGTCCGAGGCGCGTCGATCGAGTCGCTGTTCGTCACGGCGGCCGACGGGTTGTACGCGACGATCGGCGATCTGAGATGCCCACCCGTCGCCGATCCCGCCATTGCGACGCCGCAAGCCGCCGCCCGCGAATCCATCACGCTGCACGCGGCCGATCGCGAGGGTCTGTTGCACCACTTCCTCTCCGAATTGCTCTACCGCTTCGAAATCCGCCACCAACGACTCTCCGCGTTCGATTTCGACACGTTCGACGATACCGCGCTAACCGTGTCGGCCGACGTGGCCGCCGTGAACATGGACGCATCGGTTATGGACCGCGAGGTCAAGGCCGTCACCTACCACGACCTGCGGATCATCCAATCCGCGGGCGGATACGAGGTGACCATCGTTCTGGACATTTGACCGGAAGGATCGCGGTGCCCCGGTCGTCCTGGCGAACCCGAATCAAGTTGCAAAGTCGACGAGAATGGTACCGCCGATTGAAAACCACAAGGTCTCGCCCGCCCATCGCGTGATCCGTCGGAGGGGTTGGTCCTCCGAAGCGGGGATGGTATAAATGCCC
Source organism: Phycisphaerales bacterium (assembly GCA_013140575.1). Lineage (GTDB taxonomy): Bacteria > Planctomycetota > Phycisphaerae > UBA1845 > UBA1845 > JABFSN01. Next base: position 7,641 of record JABFSN010000186.1, read on the forward strand.
GCGCTTCGCGCTCGTAGCTCAGTAGGATAGAGCACCGGTTTCCTAAACCGGGGGTCGCAGGTTCGACTCCTGCCGGGCGCATTCTCGCACGCGGCCGCATCGTTTCGCAAATCATCGCCCTTTTCGGCAAATGGAGCCGTTCCGTTGATATGACAATGTGCGGCACTTGCTGCGGGTTCGTTGCAGCGCGTCGCGTGGTTTCGCTGTGAATCGCGCCCTATCTGTCGGGGTAAGTGGCGGGGGTCCGTGTCGCACGTTCCGGTCGCCCGTCGCCGTTGGCGGTCCGGTTCGTTCGAAAGGTCGGGTAAGGCCGACAAGGCGTCGGCCTGTTCCCCGATGACGGTATGCGAGTAGCGGTCCATCGTCAGTGTGATCGTCGAATGGCGGGCGAGCGCTTGCGCCAGCTTGGGATGGACGCCCCCACGAGCAAGATTCGTGATAAACGTGTGCCGTAGGGCATGAAAATCGGCCACACGGCCCGATTGGTCGCGGTAGGCGATGCCCGCGTCATTCAGATCGGCCCGCAACATGACCGCGGCCTTCTCAGGGAACGACGCGAACACCGGGTCATTCGGGTCGGTCGGAGCTCCGATCGTCGCCCAGCGGGTCAGCAATTGCGCCGTGTCGCGTTTCAACGGCAACACGTCGTCCCGCCGGTGTTTCGAATATGCGGCTCGAACCGTCACGGTCGGTGGTTTCCCATTGAAATCGAACGCCCCCCAAGTCAGCGTCCGCAGTTCATTCGCCCGAAGACCCGTTTCAACGGTCAACCGATACAGCATCGCCCGGTCCGGCCCAGTCATGCCGCAACGTGTCGGCCCATTCTCGGCAACGGCCAGCAGCGTCCGCAGTTCATCGGCCGAAAGTGCCCGCCGGTCGTGGCGACGATCAACGCGGACATTGCCGCCTTGCAGGTGGGCAAGCGGATTTTCGCGGATGCGTCCGTCGCGCACTGCCCACCGAGCGAATTGCTTCGCCGTTTGGAGATAGAATCGGCACGTTTGCTCGCTCCGCCCGCCTCGCCGCAACTCGTCGATGAACGCCAGTACCCCGGATGCCGCAATGTCGCCGATGCGATCGGCCCCCACGCCCGTGATGACTGCCTTGACGCGCGACCGGTTCAGCTTGACGCCGTCCGGCGCCACGCGCTTGGCCGTCAGCGCCGCCTCCCAGTCCGCGACGTGTTCGCCGATTGGTCGCCGTCCTTCGCCCGCGAACCGGTCCCCACGGGCGTCAATCACCCCGTCGCGTCGCAACGCGGCGTCCGCGATTCGCCGGGTTAGGATGCGTTCGGCCGCCGCCTTGTCCGTCGTGCCCGTGGACCGTTCCAGCCGCTTGCCGGTGTGGTCGTACCACCGCGCCACCCACACGCCGCGATCCGTGCGCTTGAACAAGCTGCCGCTGCCGTGCGGACGTTGCCGTTTCATCGTGCCACCCGATCTTTCCGTTTCGTGCGCCCGACCGGGCGCAATTCCATGCCGAGGAGAATCGCCAGTTTCGCCGCGTTTCGCATGGTCATCGACCGCGTACCGGTTATGAAGCCGTGCATGCTCGCGTAACCGATTTGCGTGCGATTGCTCATTTCTTTCATGCTCATGCCGCTCCGTCGGGCGGCATGCCGTAGCGCTTGCTCGATGTCCATCCGGGCCAGCATATCAATTTGCGGATATTTGGTCAACGCCCCACGTGCCGTTGTCGTTGTTGCCCCGATGCTCCTTAATCGTCATCGTCACTGACGCCGTCGGCATCGGACTCGGCCCTCCCCGTGGACGCATCGGCAGGAACGTAGCGATACCGCGCCGCCTTGAACTTCGTCCCCGGTTTCGTGCAAACGAGAACACCGTCGGTGATGAGCATTTTCAACCACCGGCAAGTCGTTTGACTCGGGATACCGAGCAATCGCTCCACGGTTGCGCAGGACAGAAAAAAACCATTCCCGCCCGCGAGTCGCTGGAGGACACGGCAGAAGCGAACCAGCAGTCTGATTCGGTCCATTCCGTACGATCGCACGATGGGGGGAAGCTCCGATGGGTCGGCCATCGCCTCCGCCCGCGCTCGCACCAGAACGTCATTGGCCGCGGGAAACTCGACGCGACCCCACGCGTGAATGAAGTCCGACCACGTTTCGCCAAACTCCTTGGTGCGAATAAATGGCAACGCTTGTCGATGCCACCGCTGGACAAACGGACGAAGCTGGACGGCGTCGGCATCGGCGTAACGTGAATCGCTTTTCAGCATTCGGGCGAACCGAAAAACGCACCGATTCCGTTGTCCCGGACCATTTGGAAGCGTCAATGCAATCATGCGGGACATAGAGACAGCGCATCCATGCTCTGCTTGCTCCGCCGTCTCTGCTGTCTCTGCCGTCTCTATTGTCTCTGCTGTCTCTGCTTGCTCTATGTCACTCCTCCGAATGCTTTCGGGTAGTGGCGCCGAGGAGACCGCTTCGGGCGCACGGATGAATGAATACCTCGCCGATGATTCGTGAATCGACGGCGGTGCGATGACGTACCCGCCATCCGCCTTCAGGTCGAGTCCCGGGCCTAGTTTTCGCCCCCGGACCGGCCGGCCGTCGGTTCGGAAATACAGGTGCAATCCGCCGCCACCGGTCCTAACCTGGACGGTATCGGGCATCGGCCCGAACAGACGGGTCAGGGACTCAAGGCTTCCGCCGTTGCGGGGGTCGATGTCCGCGACGGCGAGTTTGCTGGCGCCGCAGGCAATCCCGATGTTCGCGTTCGGAAACTGGCGCCACAATCGGCGCGCCATTTCGGGGTCGTTGGTTGCGTCCTTGAAACCGTGGAGAGTGAGCGGCTCTTTTCCCCGCGATTTGCATGGAAATACGAACCATCCGTGGCCAATGAGCCGGAGGGCGTCGTCAATCATCGTCGTCCTCCGTGTCCGCCAGGTCGCCGATGGCCGCGATTGCGGCCTTGCGGAGGCCCGCGAGATACCGCGCGTCCTCTTTTTCGGCCTCGACTTCGTGGTTGAACGCCTCCACGTCGATGGCCGATTCGACGGTCTCGCGCACGATGCGCTGCAATTCCGCGGGGTGCAGCGACTCCAGTTCCCACACGTGCTCCCCGTGCTTCTGGACGAATCCCGCCCGGCGCGACGATCCCTGTTTCGCCGTCATGGCCGCGGGGAGGTCGAATTCTTTGATTTGCTGGGCGGTCAGCGCCGCCTTGATCGGCCGGACGCGGTCGACTTCGAAGTCGTCCCGAAGGCTGCGCGCGAAGCTCTCCGCAATGCTCTCGCCTTCCGGGTCAAAATCGGTCACGAAGATGACAATCAGGTCGGTTTTGGCGCTGTTTTCGTAGCGTTCCACCATGCCGGCGCGGGGTGGAAGGCTCGCGTATCCCCGTCCGCTGGTGAGCGGGATGGTGAATTCCGCCGCGACCGGACGGATCATGGGCTCGACCGAGTTCTTTTCGACGACGATTTCGACGTGATGGGCCTGTGACCGCATCAGATCCCGCGCGTAGCCGTCGAATAGTGACGCGAGTTCTTCCGCGACATACGCCGCGACGCCGGACCATACGCTCCAGCGCGTCACGGGGCGCGTTGGGTCGTGTATGGCCGCAAAGGGGATACCGCCGGAAATCCGCGCGCGGGTGAGCAATTCGGTCAGGGCGCGGTAGCTCCGGGCGTCGTTGGCGTAGATCGAACCCGGCTTGCGGGCATGAATCAGCGGCGGGTCGTTCAGCAGGGCGTAATGGACAGCCCGGTCGGACATCGGCCAGAATTCACGACGCTCGTTCAAAACCTTCCGCACCGCGTCCAGCATGGGACGACGGGCGGCACTGATTTTCGATCGTCGTCGCGCCGCCCCCAACGCCAGTTCTGGCGCCTTTATCCGCGAAGCAGCGATGCGGTGGGCACGCAGCCGGGCGTGGGCCTCTTCGGCGTTCACGTCGATCAGGGCCTCGCGGACATGTTCGTCGCGGGTCTTTTCCCGCTGGCGGTTGTGCTCGCGCAGCTCGCGAACGAAGCGATTGATGTCGTCGATCCGGTTGTACGGAACCAAACGACAGGGAACGTGGGTCAGCCCCGCGGCCTTGGCCGCGGCCAGCCGGCGGTGTCCGGAGACGACGAAACCGTCCCGGGTGACCACGAGCGGCTCCCGGATGCCGTCGCGTTCGATGCTGGCGACGAGGGCGCGGAAATCGGGATCATCCGGGTCGGGCCGGCGGTAGATTTGGTCATTCTCGGGCGCCGGGCGAAGGGTGTGTACGGAGCGCCGGACCAAAAACGGATCATGGTCGTTTTTTCGCGCACGCCCACCGGTCTTGCGGTTTTTCGCGGTACGCGGTAGAGTCACGACGTGCTGTGATCTTCTGCCCCGTCCCGCGGTGGACGCCGCGCCGGGGCGTTTTATTGCGCTACGTGCCCCCACGCGGTGCTCCATTCACGTTTGTCGCCGATCGTTTTGCCAGCCAATCTTCGAGTTCGCGAATCGGATAAACGATGGCTTTTCCGAACCGGCAATGTGGGATTCCGCTGGCGCGATCGGCCGTGATTTCCCAGAGTTTTCTCGGTGAAACGCCGATCGCCCGCGCAGCGTCCGCAGGTCTCAAGCCCAGAATGGGCACGTCGTTCGACTTCGCGGTTTCCTGTGAGTCATTCACCGCCCGGCCCGCCCTTCTCAGTGTCGATGCGGTGCAGTTCCGACGCGATCCGATCAACGTCGGCGTCGCTGAAAACTCGAACGTTGCCCGCCCGAACGATGGGCGCAATGTCCCGGGCGCGGATGATGTACTCGATCCGATGGATGGGTTCGCCGAGCCTGCGGGCGATTTCGCCCACCGTCGGCACGACGGCGGTTTGGACTGACACGTTCCGGCCTCCTACAAAGCCAACCCGCTGTCCGGTGCGGTGTGCACCGGACAGGTCAACGGGCCGTCATAGGAAGACCGATACAAACGGCGTATCAGTGATACATTTCGCGTATCAGGCGATTTTCTTCACAAATTCCCAAAGAATTTCGCGATCGGGACGGTAGGCGAATGCGTCACCTTCCCGTTTGATCGAATTGCGTAGATGAGTTGCCAGTTGCCCGAGACCACCCTTTTCCAACCGCTTGTAGACTCTCGTCAAACTGTTCCACACGGCGTTTCGTGCCTTTACCGGGCTGCACGATTCTACGAGCTTTCGAAGTCGCCCGGCGGGTCCAACGGCCTCCGCGATTGACTTGCGGATAGCGTCGCGTTCGATTTCCAATTGTGCGACTTCTGCAAGGTCATTTTCCGAGAGTGCTCGGTCCAAGTCCGCATCGGCTTCTACACGTCGTCGCTCGAGTCTCGCGAGTCCCTCCCGGTCCGCCGCCGTTTGACTGTCGCCGCCTTGGTCAACTCTCGCCGGGTCACTACCCATCAGCTCAATCGCTGAGATTGCACGGCTTGAAGGGGTCGTGCGAATCAGCTCCGCGATGATGGCAAATCCCTTCAGATTCCCGAAATATCCGCTCTCACCGCCAAATCGAATGACCCATTTTTCGCCCTCCATTCGAAAGCAGAAATTCGTCGACAGCGACTCTTGTGCTTCCCGCTTTGGCTGTGCCAAACGCTCGGCGAGTGCCATTTCCGCCTTGCGAAGCTCGACGATCAAGGGCCCAATCTCCGGTTCGTTGGGAGCAGGGATGGGATGTACGGTCATTCGGTAGCCAGCGAAACGAATGAGATCGCCTACAAAAGAGTCCACCAATACCCGCAGGTCGATAACTCTTTCACCCATGCCGTTGGCGTCGAGCGCGTCCGCCAGGGGTTCGAAAGCCGCGAGGGCATCTTCGACAAGTTGGCAGAATCTCTCCCAGGTTTGCTTTGCTTCCGCCTTTTTCGTGTCCAATTCGGGGTCTTTGAGGGCTTCGGCTAACGGCAGGTAGGACAAGTATCTGCTCTGACACTCATGCGCAAGGTTATTCGCATGAACAAACACCGTGCACAACTGCGACAACGGTACGCGTTTCTCAACGCCACGAACGGTGTGGATTAGATAGGCTGGCCCGTTCTCCTGGATTGGCCCAAAGATGCAACCCAAAATCGTAGCGGACATGGCCCGCGGTCCTCTCTGCTATGCGACACGACCAACCGCCGGTGCTTGCACACAAGGGCACGCGACCGCACGGCATCGCCGGATTAGGCAAACCTCGCCAACGTGCCCAAATCTATCGCGCCGGCACCCTTTTTCAACCATTTTCCAACCTCGATCGGTACTCCACTAAAGATCGACGCCGGCCCGGCGCCGGGGGTGTCCACCGGTAGTTTGTGGCCTGTTTCTCTGGCGTTTGGGCAAGTGTCATGCGACTGCGGGACGTCGGTCCGCGGCCGGCATCGCGCTCGGCGCGAATCTTGCTCCCTTGAACTGCGTTGGTTGTGACTTTGTTCGGATACAGACGGCGGTTAAGATTCCCCAACCACCCAGCATCCGGCGGCGTGCGATGGAATGTATCGGCGAAAATCTCGACGGCAGTCCTTGTCGGATCGCGCCGATGCGCGACGACGATTATTGCTTCTTCCATTCGCCGGATATGGAGGCCCGACGCCATGCCGCCCGTCAGAAGGGCGGCCGAAATCACAGGCGACGCGTACCCCGCGGCTTCGACGGCGCCCGGCTCGAAACGATGGCCGACCTGACCGATTTCATGATGCGTGTCACCGCATCGATGGCCGACGGAAAACTCGATCTGGTTTCCGGGGAGGCGCTCACCTACGCCGCGTGGGTGACCATGCAGGCGATGGCCGCTCGTGACGGCGTGCCGCTGCCCGGCGGGATGACTGGCCTTGGTTACCATTGCGAACGATGGGCGCTGAAGGACTTGGCCCGGCTGGCACGTCGCCGGGGCCTCGACCGCGAGGCCGGTCGGCTTGTTGCGGTTCTGCTGGCCGTGGCCGACGGCGCGACGGGGGCCGCACGCGAGCGGAACCGGAACGCAATCATAGGCAACGGCGGATCGAACGGGAACCGGTCCGCCGGCCGACGCAAACCGAAGCGGGTCGCGGTCGATTCGGAATCAGTTGGGGCGTTCGGTGATCGCGCGCTGACCGCGTGGCGCACCGAACAGGAACGCACCAGACGGTTTCTGGGCGTGCCCGATTCGGCGGCGCTTCGAAAGACGAGGACGGGAAATCGCGGTGCAACCAGTTTTCGGCCATGAGGCCCGCTCCATGAAATGTCGGGGCCGACTGCGCGACGGTCGTCCGTGCCCGTTCTCCGCCGAACGGGGGCGGGACTACTGCTTTCGGCACGATCCGTCGGACTACGGCCGCCGGCGGCGCGCCGAGGCCCGTCGCAAGGGCGGCCTGCACCGCCGGAAGTACGTGCCCGTCGCGACGGCGCCCGTGCGGCTCAAGACCGTTGGTGATTTCGCGGATTTCGCCGTGCAGATCGTCCATTCGATGGCCGCCCGACGGCTGGACGAGGAAAGCGGCCTGATCATGTGCTTCGCGTTGGTTGTGGCGATCCGCATGGTGGCGTTTCGCGACAAGTCGGAATTGCCGCAGGGACTCGACGGCCTGGGTCAGCGCGCCGAACGATTCGCATACCCGGGGCTGATGAAAATCGCCGACAAATCGGAACGCCGGCTGGAAGGCATCGCGCCCATCGCGCTTCGCCTGATCGACACGATCGACGCCAGAAAAGTCCATCGTCGTCGCTGGGAGTCCCGTCGCAAGCCCCGCATTCGCCGCCCTTCCCCGAATCCAGCAGCCCGGGAAAAAGCAGCCGCCGCCCGCCGCGCCGAAGACGCCCACATGCAGCGTCTGTTGCGCTAACCCGGCCCGGTTTACTCCTGTTGGAACACTGCGAAATCGAACAGGTCCACGTCGCAGTCGGCGTCCATCAGAAGCTAACCGTCCGGCTGAATGGCGGCGGCGTCGGGTGTGAAATCGCACCGGTCGGCGTCGTTAAAAGCGCGGTCGTCGCCTACCTCGTCGTCGCGGTCAGGATGGGAGCCAGATCCCCGGCCACCAAGCCCAGGGCCGCGAGGTTGGCGTTGGCGTAGCCGATGAAGTTGGCCTGCCAGCTATCGAACTCCGCGTCGCTGCGCGGGATGAATTCGTTGGCCATACAAACACCTGCCCTTCGATATGAAACCCGTCCGCGGTCGATTTGGCCCGCATGTTTGGAAAATGCCGCCGAAATGGTCGTTCGCGTCCCTCCCCGCTCGATCCGGGGACCGGCACTGACCATCCGTGGATGGGCACGCAACCGCGGGGCCATTATCCGACCGTGCCGGGGCCGCGTTCAGAAGTTCTGGGGTTGGCCCGTCGAATCCGGGGATTTCCCCGGCCGATGCGTGTACCTCCCCGCCCCAGCCGGGGCCTTCCCAACCCGACCGGGGACGCCCACAGCCCACCCGTGCCCGTCCAGAAACGCTCCGCGGGCGCCCACGGACAAACCGTGCCCATCCCCGGACGCCCCGCGGGCTCCCGCGGGCAGTCCGGGGACTGCCGGGGCGGGCCGGGGGGCGCAGTCATCGTTCCGAGACCATTTCCGAACGATTCGCCCTGACCCCGCGAAGGGAGCCGATTCGTGCCGAAGCTCGGTTGCGATTTGCGAGACCGCCGACCACAATGGCGTCTCCATTCTTTCGCCAGTTCGGAATCAAAGGGAGGGAACGACATGAAACGCGCCGACGGGGTGATTCGCCCGTTTATTCGACCGGGGATACTTCTGGTTCTGTTCGTCTCGGGCACCGGGATCATATGCAATCCGTCAATTGCCCGCGCCCAGTGCGAGTTCCATGAATTCGCCAAGCTTACCGCGCAGGACCCCGGAATCGGCGACGAATTCGGTTACGCCGGCGCGATCGACGGCGACGTAGCGATCGTCGGGGCGTTCCGCGACGATGGCCCCTGCGGTGTCGATTGCGGCTCGGCACACGTCTACCGATTCAACGGGAACATTTGGGCCCAGGATGCGAGGCTCACCTCCGACGCTGCGGGTGTTTTTGGGATTTCCGTCGCTATCAAGGGAGGACTGGCGGTCGTGGGGGCCTCCGGTGACAACGTCGCGGGAGCAGCCTCCGGTTCAGCTTACATATTCGACGTGAGCAACCCCGGCGCCCCTGTCCAGTTGGCCAAACTGGTCGCCTCCGACGCCGCGGCTTTGGACGGATTTGGCAGCTCCGTCGGAATAAGCGATGATACGGTGGTGGTCGGTGCACGCGGGCACGACGATGAAGGGCGGATTAACGCCGGCTCGGTGTATGTGTTCAATGCGGGTGTGAACGGTTGGCAAGACGGCTCGCTGGATCAAGTGGCGAAATTGGGGGCTTCCGACGCAATGCCCGAGGACGGGTTTGGGAGGTCGGTCGCCGTTTCCGGCAATACCATTGTCATCGGCGCACGTCAGGATGCGGGTTTTCCAACCAACACCGGCGCAGCGTACGTCTTCCAGCCCGGCGTAAACGGTACTTGGGACAACGGTGCGGTGGACCAGGTGGCGAAATTAAGAGCCTTCGACGCCACGAACGGCGACGGGTTCGGATTCTCTGCCTCCATCAGCGACGGACTGGTCTTGGTAGGAAACTATAGTGAACCACCGTCTGGTTGTTGCCCCGGGGCCGCCTATGTATTTGCTGAACCGGCCGGTGGGTGGCCATCCGTTCCATCTCCCATCCTCAGCACCGCGAAATTGATCGCGTGTGACCCCGCTCTGTTGGATACTTTCGGCGCCACACTGGCCGTTGACGGGACCGTGGGTATTGTGGGTGCCCCTAATTTCCAAGGATCGGGGGGGTTGAGTCCTGGCTCGGCCTCTGTATTCGATTTGTCCGATCCAGCTAACCCTGTTGCGGTGGCGAAACTCACGGTTGGTGTTGGTGAGGCTGGTCAGGCCTTCGGAGTTTCCGTCGCAATCAGTGCGGGACTTGTCCTCGTGGGATCGCACTATGACGATGGACCCAGCGGCGTGAATCAAGGCTCGGCTTATGCGTTCGAGCTTGGCGTTTTACCCCCACCCATCGATTGCAATCTGAACGGCTGTGCCGACGAATGCGACATCGCCAATTGCCCCGGCGATCCGGCGTGTGATGACTGCAACACCAACACCATTCCCGACGGATGCGAACTATTTCCCTGGCCTTCGCTAATCACCGGGCCCGCACCACTCAACAACAACGCCGCCACAGATCAACTGAGATACGACACGGATCCAGCGGTAGCCACCGACGGGGCTCGCAGCTGGGTGGCAGTGTGGGAGTCCCGCGACATTGTGGACGGGCCGTTCGGAACCGACTTCGACATCCTCGTAGCTCGCAGCACCGACAATGGCTTGACCTGGACCGATCCGGTGCCGCTCAACAATAACGCTGCCACGGATTCGGGAGACGACCAATGGGCTAGAGTGGCAACCGACGGTGCCGGTAACTGGGTGGCCGTGTGGGGCTCAAATGAGAACCTCGGCCCCCCCGGTACGGATCCACCGATAGGAACCGACGGTGATATCTTTGTGGCCCGCATCACAACCGCTGAGCTATTTACCGGAGACCCCTGGACCGACCCCGAGCCACTCAACAACAACGCCGCCACCGATAGCGGACAAGACTGGGATCCAACCGTAATCACTGACGGTGCTGGCAGCTGGCTGACTGTGTGGAGGTCCAATGACAACCTCGGCGGGACGATCGGATCCGACGAGGACATCTTGGTGGCTCGCAGTGCCAACAACGGCAGCAGTTGGACCTATCCGGTGCCGCTCAACAACAACGCCACTTCAGATATGGGGAGGGATGGCCATGCACGCATAGCGACCGACGGTGTCGGTAACTGGGTGGCGGCATGGTGGTCAGAAGACAGCTTGAGTGGAACGATTGGGACCGACGGTGACATCCTCGTGGCCCGTATCACGATCGCTGAGCTACTCGCCGGGAACCCCTGGACCAATCCCGGGCCGCTCAACAACAACGCCGACACAGATTCGGGGAACGACAACGAGCCGGAGATTACCACCGACGGCTCAGGCAACTGGGTGGTAGTATGGGCCTCGGACGAGAACCTCGCCCCCCCTGGGGCGCCGCCGCCAATAGGGACCGACGGGGACATTCTAGTGGCTCGCAGTACCGATAACGGCAACACATGGTCCGTTCCCCAGCCTCTCAATAACTACGCCGCTACAGACGCGGGGATCGACGAAGACCCACATGTGACCACCGACGGCTCCGGCAACTGGCTGGGCGTCTGGATGTCCAAGGAAAACCTCGGTCTCGGAACCGACTATGACGCTCTGGTGGCGCTGAGCATCGACAACGGGCAGACGTGGACCGACCCCGAGCCGCTCAACAACAACGCCCCCACAGATATGGGACACGACAGCATTCCGAAAGTTACGACCGACGGTTTCGGCAACTGGGTGGGCGTGTGGGACTCCAACGACGACTTGGGCGGGTCCATCGGAACCGACAAAGACATCTTGATGGCACGGTTTACCGGCAACGACTGCAACGAGAACGGCGTCCCCGACGAATGCGAGCCGAATTGTGATGGACAATTCGGGCCGGATGCCTGCTGTCCGGGTGGCGACGCGGACTGCAATGATTGCGACGTGTGCACGAGGGGGCAGTGCGGCGCGGGGTTGTGTGCATATACGCAGAACATCTTCGGCGACGTGAACCATGACGGGCTGGTGGACATATTTGACATTCTGTGCGTGCTGGACGGCTTCGCGGGGGTGTTTACCACGTGTACGTCGCTGGACACGGACTTAGCCGATTGCGCCGGAGACGGGTTGCACGACATATTCGACATATTGGCCGTGCTGGATGCGTTTACGGGAGTCAACGTGTGCAATTGCCCGGCGGGGCCGTGAGGAAAGGCGAAACGGCGAACGGCGAAACGCGAAAAGAAGAGAATCCACTGAGAACACAGAAGGCGCGGAGAGAAGAACCCTCACCCGGCGACGAGTACGTCGCCACCCTTCGGGCTCCCTCTTCGGTCGCCCTCAGCCTCGAAGGGAGAGGGGTGACGGCGAAACGGGAGGCGAGGGCCGGGCGATCGACGGCGTGCGTGGACAAGACCGGCGGTCGATTCGACAGGACAATGAGTCCGATGGGGACTACCGTGAAGAAACGCGTCATGGCGGCAGTGCTGGCCGTGCCATCGTTCATCGTGTCGGATGCGCGGGGACAGGTGGTTCGCGTGGCGCCGGTGGTGCGGCAGACGGCGACGCCGGAGGGTTCAACGCGGGTGGCGGGGGCGACGCCGCCGGCGTCGGCCGTGCGGGTCGCGGCGCGTTCCACGTTCTATGTCGAAATCTGGGCGACGCAACCGGGGGCGCCGCCGGACGGACTGGCGTGCGTGTACGTCGATCTGGGGTACGACCGGACGGATTTGATGGATTCGTCGCCGCCGTTGCAGGCGTCGGGATTGTTTTCCATCAACGTGGTGACGCCGGTATTCGACGACCCGTCGGGGGCCGTGGGCGACATCGGCGGCTGCCAGCCGATTCCGGCCATCGCGGGACTTGGCGTCGGCGAATGGGTGCTGGTGGACCGGGTGCCGATGACCGCGATCGGCACGGGGTCGAACATCACCGTGTCCGTGTCCGATGCGAATAACGTTTTCGCGGGCACGTCGATCATCGGGCAATTGAACAATGTGCCGCCCGCGACCATCGACTTTCAGACGCGGCTGTTTGCGATCGGCGACTGTCTGACCGCGTCCGACTGCGATGACAACGACGTGTGCACGCACGACGCATGCACGGCCGGATTGTGCGGCAACCCGTCCCGGCTGTACGGGGACGTGAACAACGATGGGAACATCGACATCTTCGATGTTCTGTGCGCGCTGGACGGGTTCGCCGGCGTGTTTTCGGTTTGCGCGATGCCGAACGTGGACCTGGCGCCGTGCCCCGGCGGTGACGGGCTGATCGATATTTTCGATATCCTCGCCGTCCTCGACGGCTTCGCGGGCGTCAACGGATGCGGCTGCCCGGCGGGGCCGTGAGGGAAACCGCCGGCCCGGCCATCAGGAGCGTAGTCGGTTCATGGGGATTTCCGAGACGGCTCGGGTGGAAAATGCTTATCGACCGGGTGCCCAGGCACGAACACGCCGCGGAACTCGGATCGACTGCAGGATCGAGGCGCAGATGGCAATAAAACGCAGTTCAATATCGGGAAGAACCCGCCCCGGGGGGTGCGGCGTCGATTCCACGATCGCTATCCGGCGATTCGCTCGGGCGTAACATGACATTGATAATTAACTAACGGGAGACGCCCCAGAGACACGAAGGACGCGCCCGCTGGTCGTTACGCGTCAGTCGGCTGGCCGTCGCTGTCAATTGGTGGGAGAATCGGGAAATGGTTTCCTGATCCTCCAGTTAGGCGTTCAACCGACCATGAAATATCTTCGATTGACCCAAACGACAATTGACGCCAGCGATTTACTCGACGCGGCTCGGACCATCTCGGTTCACGACGCACACACATGCAACGATATCCTTTCTACTTGGCAGACGTGCGAAGCCTTCTTGAACTGGGCAAGTCGTGGTCTCCAAGACGGAGACGAATATGGACTAAGCAACTGTGTCATCTACGCAAAACGAGCGGTTTGCCGTAGGATTGACTCGCTACTTTGTGCGAATCATCTCTACCGGCTTATGTCAAATGACTACCCGAGGAAAACCGACGTTTTACGCCGTATAGGAATTACAATACCCAGCATCGTGCAGGAACTCGTGATCGACCCAAGAAACTCCATGGAGCATCACTACGAGAAGGCGACCGAATCCGTCGCAAAGCGTGCATTGGAACTCGCCAGTCTCCTTGTCGATGTGTGTTGCTTCAGTCGGAAATGGAGTTTTCGGCCGTGCGGGTTAGTGTGGTCCCGATCGGAGGAAAACGACATGAACAACGCGAAGCAACGGCGGCATTTCACAGGGCAGGAGAAGGTGGCGATT
>JABFSN010000207.1 GCA_013140575.1 Phycisphaerales bacterium
TCTTCGCTATGGCTTCCTTCAGACCTCACCTCGCGGTGACGCCCTTGCCAGTCGCTTGTCCTTCACCTCCATCAGGTTGAACAGGGGACTTCCACCCCCAAGCCGCCAAACATGCTCGGCACACATGCAAAGGCGGGGCCGGGCTGAAGAGCCCGACCCCGCCGAAAGGGTCTCAGAAACCTACCGGTTCAACCGATGGGCTACAGTCCTCGCGCGGAGGAGCTGACCAGGATCGTGGCCGGGGTCACCCGGTTGATCGTGATCGCGTCGCCGCTCGAGTTGAGCAGATGCACGTCGCCGCCCAGCCCCACGCGGAACGAACCGACCGCGTCCGGGCTGACTTCGAACGTGAACGTACCCACATACGCCGACCCGGTGGTGGCCACGCCACCGTTGTACACGGCCCCGGCCAAGCGGCCGACGACCTCGTTAACGGCGGTGACGTTTTCCATCCCGGACAGGGCGAAGTCCCTGCGATCCGCAACGGAGACGCCGACCATGTCCAGGCCACCGCGGCGGCCGCCGCTGACGGCCGTCGAAAGCTGGTAGCCGCGCATGTCGGTCACGCCGCTGACGTACACGTCGACGTTGACCACATCGCCGGCGTTGGCCACGCGACTGGAGGGAACCAGCTTGATGGTGGCCGCGCCGTCGCGCGTCGCCAAACCGGCCGACAACTCACCGCCGTGCACCGGAGCGCTCGGCGAGGGGGTGCAGCAGGCAAACGTGCCGGCGAACGCGCTCAAGACGTCCAGGATGTCGAAAATGTCGACCATATCGTCGCCCGGCGGGCACGGGGTGATGTCCACGCTGACCGCGTCACAGGTCGTGAACACGCCGGCGAACCCATCCAAAATGCAGAGGATGTCGAAAATATCGACAGGGCCACCGGTGTGGTCGACGTCACCGTAGCCATTGGGCAGCAACTGGCAGTCGCCACCCACGCAGGCCGGCAGATTGCAGACGAAGTCGGCGCCCGTGCACTCGGTTTCGTCGAAGCACTCCGGCGCCGGATGCGGGTGCAGGATGACGGTGGCGACACCGTTATCCCAGCACACGCCCTTGATCCAGAACCTCTCCTGCAACGAATCGCCTGAGGCCACGAATTCGTAGATGGCGCCGTTGCAGAGACGATCGAGCGTACCGCCATTGCCCTCGCCGTTACGGGCGGTGGTGATGTCGTACGCGGCGAGACCGTCAAGCAACCCGACTGCCGTCTTGCCCACGATACCGCGCTTCAGAGCTGCCAACTCGGCCGCGGTCGGCGGCATCGAGCCCGGGCCGGCCAGCGGGAAATTACCCGGAGCCAGCGCGGCCACGGGGATGCTCACCGGCAGATCCTGGAAGAACTTCCACGGTCCGCGAACGCGGGTCCACCGAATCACGTCGCCGTCGAACTGACCATTGGGACTGCCGCCCGTCGGGAACTGCATCCCGTTGATGTGCAGGTAGTCGGAGTCCAGACGATAACCCAAGCCCGTCGCCACGTGCGGCGGGACGTACAGCGGATCGGCGATGCTCATCGTGGTGATGATCTTCTCCGAACCGATGACGGTCAGGTCAAACGCATGGTCTTCGTTCTGCTGTGACCAGCCGAGCGGAACGCCGAGGGCGTCCAAATCGGCCTGGGCGGCGACGCTGTTGATGTCGCCGCCGCTCGACGTCGCCCAGAACCACGTATAGGCATTGGAGGTTGCGGTCGTATTGGCAATGATCGACACCCAGTAGGTGGTGTTGGCCGCGGCCGCGAACGGCGCGGGCAACACATACCAGTAGTGGTACCGGGTACGACCGGGGTTGCCGGTCAGACCACCCTCGACCTGGCCGATCAGCGCATCGACGATCGGCGTTCCCGCGCTGCCGTAGTTCTGGATCAGATTACCCGGCAACCCGTTGTCGTCGTTGCGGATTTCGATCGAGAACCGGTCGAGCGCGTCCGGCGCGTTCCAGTTGTACGTGCCGTACCAGTGGATGTCGGTGATGGACGTGTTCACGAAGAACGTGAAGTCGTCCGCCCGAGCCTGGCCGCCGGCGCCGGCGGCCGCGGTGGTGCGGTCGGAGGCGATTCCAATGACACCACCAACCGGACCCCAGTTTTGATGCCAGGCGATGTTGCCCGCCATCGTGCGCCAGTTGCCGCAGGCAATATCCCACGGCAGCAGCTTGGTGAACGGAGCGCCCGGGCTGTCGCTCAGGCAGAAGGCGAGATCGCCCGTTTCCTGGTCGCCGTTGTTATCGGCGCCTTCGTTGCAGGTCGGTGTCCCGCCGTTGTCCACGCCCGGCGTGCAATCCCAACCGTTTCCGATCAGGGCCGCGCCGGTGACCGACGGGCAATCGTCTCCCACGAAGTTGGCCGCGGCGGCCACGTCCTGGAAGTAGACGTCGTTACCGGCCGCGGACTGCTCCCAGAAGACTTGGCTGGTGCCCTGGATCTGGATGATTTCCATCCAGTAACGGGTGCCGCCCACCGCGTTGAACGCAGGACTGATGTTCAGCGTAAGCCGACGCGTGTTGAGCAACGCATCGGCGTCCTGACTCGGGACCAGGTCGGTGTAGGCGGCCATCAGGGTTTCCGGGGCGTTGGCACAATTGTTGCCCGGATTGCCGTTACCGTTCGACCAGAAATTGACGTCAAACGTGTGACCGGTTCCGCCCCGCGGCGTGCCCCAGAACTGCACGCTGGCGATGGCAGTGTTGGCGCCCAACGTGAAGTCGTCGGCGGCCGTGAAGTCTCCCAGCTCGGTCACGTCGTCGACATCGAACACAGTGGCCGACCCGACGGCGTCCGCGCGATCGTCAGGCGCCTGCGTGTACAGGCAGTTGGTGTCCGGAATGTCGCACTTCGGCGCCGTGGGCGGCTCGACCCGGTGATTGATGGTCGACGCGCCGGGCGTCAATTGGTTGTTGTACGCGTTGAACGGTGCAATTGTCGTCCCGTCGGCGCTCAGGCCGGGCACGAAGTTCGAATCGCCCGGCAGCAGCCCGAGACCGACGTTGGCGTTGTTGGACCACGATGAACCGACGGTGTAGAGCCGCGTGGCGTCCTGATCCAACTCGCCCGTGTCGATCATGATCGAATGGAACGGGTCGCCCACCTTCTGGTAGGTGATCAACGGCTGGACCAGCAGGTTGTAGCTGAAAGTACCGCCCGTGGCCGACGCCTTCGAGACGGTCACCGCCGAACGCTCGCTAACGGCTACGTTCAGTTCATAAGCGCCCGTCATGGACGCAAAATCGTCCAACGGACAATTCGTCACGGCGCACACCGCGGCGCTCACGTCGGGCGTGGTCGCCTGACCACCGGCCGCGACGGCGACGTAGTACTGCCCGGCCGCCAGATCGGCGGAAATCGCGGCGTCGGTGAACACGCCACCGGGGAGGAAAATGCCCCCCCCCGTCGCCGGCAGAGGCGGCTCGTTGTTGGCCACCAAGTTGCCGTTGACGTCGTACAGCCACAGCGACGCGACGGCCATGATGCCGGCCGTGCAGGTGCCCGGACCGCCAGCCCGTCCGCGGACGTTCACGACCACGAGGTCGTCAAACGCGATGTTGAACGCGTACACGTCCACGTCGGTGTTGCCCGCGAGGCAATTGCCGGCGGCGACGTCGCACGCGGTGTCGGAAATGTTGCCGGAGACGCGCTTGGGATTGCCGCGGCCGACGAAGGTCGAGGCCGGCGGACTGATCGGATCGGCGGTGGCGATAAGCCCATTCTGCTCGCTGTCGCCCACCAAGCACGGACCAGTCGTGCCGCTGAGGACGCGGGCCGGCTCATTGGAGATGTAGTAGTCGCACCACCAGTACTCGGGCCAGCCGCTCTGACTGACGCGGGGTATCGACAGGTAGCTGCAACTGCGCAGGTGCAGTCGGTCCAGCCGCAACGAGGCGGTACCCGTCAGCGGCGGGAGCAGGATGTTGCTGCCCGGGCAGCAATCGGTGCTGTTGTTCGCTGCGGCCAGGCAGTTCATCGCGCTCAGGTCGTTGGCGTCGATATCGCCGTCGTTATCGAAGTCAAACCTTTTGCAACCACCCACGGTGGGGGGATCGACCAGTGCATCGCAAGCGGCGAACGAAGCCAGGTCCGCCGCATTGACTTTACCATCCGGATTGTAGGTCGTGGACCCGCTGGCGCCGTCGTTGGTGAAGTCGCCGTCGCAGAGGCCGAAGACGATGTCTTCGAGACGGGCCACGGCGGTGTCCGAGTCATCGACGACCGTGCCGTCGGCCGGGGTGGTCAATGCCACGCCGGACAACGAAACCCGGGTGCTCAACGCCATGCTCTGATTCAGACCCGGATAGTCGAAGAACCCGGCGGGATAAGAACTGTCCTGCCAGGTGCCGTTCGGGAAGGTCGTGTTCGAGCACTCCTTGACGGTGGTCAAGTTGTCGGTGTCGGCCGCGATGGCGGCCGGAACGTCCACGCCGGTGATCGGACCAACCTGGAACTTCAACGCACAGTTGGGACCGGGGTTGCACTCCAGCGGTCCGCCGATGAGTCCCACGCCCGGACCCGACCCGCCGAGGCAAATGCGCGGCACGGCGCCGGTGTCGGTGGTGATGATCACCCGGGGACCAATCGCGACCATGCTCACGTTGTAGCCAGCGTCGCAGCTGCCTGGGGCTAAGGCCGCGAAATCAGCCGCAATGGCCGCGGCGACCGAAGACGGCGACTGGGCCGCGGTCGTGATGGTCGTGCCCTTGCAGTTACCGGCCGTGTTGGGCGCGGTGTTGGCGCAGGCCACGCCGCACGCCGGCGCGGCGCCGGAATTGACGATCAAACGAATGACGCAGCCGGCCGTGGCCGGACCGCCCGTGATGGTGACCACTTCGACGCCGCCCCGGGCGGGCAGACCGAAGAGCTGGAATTCAATGTCGCCGGCGTCGGTTTCGTTTCCGGTCACGCAGGGCGTGGCCGCGGTCGAAAACGGGAGGTTCTCATCGTCGGGAAGGAAGCCCTGAATGGCCTTGTTGCCTTTGACGTTGGCGACCATGCGCTGGAAGGTCTGGGGCGCGGTCGGGAGAACCGGCGTCATGCTGATCCACTTCTTGACGCCCGGCGCTTCCCAAGCCACGCCGGCATCCAACCGCCAAGTGATGGTCTGGGCGGCGGTGTTGGCCCCGACGGTGTCAAAGTCGGTGGACAGGAACGTGAACTCCGCGGGCTCGCCCGGGCACGGCGACGCGTCCGGCCAGATCTGGACGCGCACGGCGTCGATGCTGGGGACGGCGGCGCCCAAAACGATGCGGAACTTGCCGCCGGTCACCAAGGTGCCGGCCGCAAGCGGACCGGCGTTGCCACCGATGTCGTCCGCCAGGATCGCAATGGGATCCGGGGCGGGTCCGGTGCAGGTGGTGTTCTGGCACTGCGCCGCACGCGAGGTGCCGGCGAAGTCGGTGCCGTAGTTATTGTCCCACACAATAATCGTGTTCTCGGCCGCGATGGGCTCGGGTAAGCCCCACGGAGCCGACGGCATGCTGGGCAGGAATTCCGGACTCCCGCCCGCGCCGATGTCGCCGGTCTGACTGACCGACCCGTTGCCGTTGTTGGCGCGAAGAGCATCGCTATCGACGCCTCCGCCCCACGCCGAACTGCCGAGCAACGAGACGGCGAATACGCCGACGGTCGCCAAGCACCACTTGCCTTGCCTCATCGTTTCCTCCTTATGCCTCTGCCTGAAAACCCATTCGAGTTGGGCACCCCGACGGGCACGCGCCTGTCGTGACCCCGTGCGAGGTCGCGCTCAACTCACTATTCTCTCCGCCAATTCTCGCAGAAAACACCTTCGCGATGCAACTCCGCATCGCTTTTTCGTTGACCGAATTCCGCTCGCTTCCTTTTGATTCCTGTGGATTGAAACTCCTTTTTGCCCTCCCTTGGGTTACGGGTTGATAACGATATGATCCGTTAACCCAACCGATCGCGATCAACCGACCCGCGTAGATTCCGATAGAAATCCGCCACGCTTATTCGCAGGGTCGAATGATCGTGCTCGATCAGGATTACTTCTCCAGCCCTCCGCAAGCCACCACCGACGATGAGCTCGCCAGCTACGCCACAGCAACCCCATCCGCCGCAAGCGCCGCTTACGCATGGATGGGATTCCCGAGACACGTCCTATTAGGGTCATTTGTACTGGGTGGCGCGCCCAATTGCAATACAGTGTCTAAAAAATCGTAAGAAGTGCGTTTTTTGGTACCGTTGGCTCATAAAAGAATTGACACTTCTTGTATTCACGTGATGATGTTAGCCTGTCCTGATCTACGCCTGCCGCGTCGCGTCGGATTCGACGAAAACGATGACCCAAGCCGGCGCGTAACCGTTGGCGGCATGGGCGATGCCGGTCCGGGCACACCAGACTCGCGTAACTAAAACCGTGTCGATTGTCCGGCGAAACTTGTCAGGAAATGTACTGAGGCGCCGGCGCAATCAAGTCCCTGCGCGGGTGTAGAGGCCGGTTGCGTCGCGAGTGGTTCAGCGATTCCACCAGCGGCGTTTTGATTTGCCGAGGTCGGGAGGCGGTTCGTTGGCCCGGTTGCGGATGATGGCCAGCAGTTCTTCGTCGGACATGTTGGGGCCTTTGATGCGCCGCAGCATGCGCATCTGGTGACGGGTTTCGCCGTCGAGACCGTCGTGGGAGCCGGCTGCTTGCGGCGGCGATTCCGGCGAGGCCGTTGATCCAGCGACCGCCTTCGACGGCGAACCGGTGGCTGCACCCGACGACGCGGCGGCGGATTTCGATGGTCCGGCGGTTCCACCGATTCGCGACGCGCTCTTTCCCGTTCGATCGCCGGACGTTGCCGATTCGCCGACAGACGAGGGTTTTGCCTTCGGTTTCCGGTCGGCGGATTTTTCGGGTTTCGCCCGGACCGGCGGCGTCTCGTTTGCCGCCTGCCCGGTCGCGGAGATCGCCGCGGCTTTCGTCGATTGCGGATTGGGCTTCGGTTCCGTCTGCGGCGTTTCGGTGGTCTCGTGCGACCATGGCGCCGACGGTCTTACGGCTGATTTCGGCGAATGGACGTCAGACCGCGCCGTGCCGGCGGCCGATTCGCGCTCCTCAAGAAGCAGGTCGCGTTTGTCGAGCTGGATTTGCCGGCCATCGAGTGCTTTCTGCCGGGCGTCGAGGCGGGTCATTTCCTCGTCGACGAGTTGCCGCTGATCGGAGACGTCCTGGCGCTCCGCTTCGAATTGCGCGCGATCGGTTTCGAATTGGGCCCGCGCTTCCTCCAGCTCGTCGCGGCGGATTTGCAGCTTCCGCTCGAAATCGGCAAGTTGGGCGGCGGCCTCGACCGTGCAACTGGACGGTTCCGCGGGCACGTGCAGCGATTGTTCCAAGCGTGTCCGGTCCTGTTCGAGCAGCTCCCGGGACGCGTCGATTTCGGACTGCTGACCGTCGATCGCCGCCCGTTTGATTTCCATCGCGGCCCGTTCGGATTCCATCGCGGCCCGTTCGGCCTCCAACGCGGCGTGGGCGGTTTCAATCCCGGCACGATCGGCGTCCAACGCATCACGGCGGGCGTCGAATGCGGCGCGTTCGGTCTCGAATGCGGCGGACCGCTCGGTCAGCGTCGCGGACTGTTCGTCGAACACCGATCGTTCCTGCTTGAGGCGGGCGTGGGCGTCGTCGGCTTCGGCGAGACGCGCGTCGGCGGCGGCCTGTTGATCGTGAAGCTGAGCGCCGGCGGATTGGTGTTGCGACCGGTCGCGGTTCAGACGATCAGTCAAGCTGTCCAGATCGGCGGCGCGGCGGTCGAGTTCGGCTTTTCGCCGGTCGTGCTCGGTTCGCAGTCGATCGACGTCCTTGCGTTCGGCAAGCGCTTCACCGGCAGCCGACCGAACGGATTGCCTTTCAGCGTCGACGGCGCGACGGGCGTCGTCCAGCTCGGCCGCG
Organism: Phycisphaerales bacterium; assembly: GCA_013140575.1. Taxonomy (GTDB): domain Bacteria; phylum Planctomycetota; class Phycisphaerae; order UBA1845; family UBA1845; genus JABFSN01. Next base: position 7,890 of record JABFSN010000207.1, read on the forward strand.
TCGCGTTTGAACTGCTGCCGCTCGGCCTTCAACGCGGCGGTGTGCTCCTCGAACGCGGCGCGGTCGGCGTTGAACTTGTCCATGGCCTGCCGCACACGGTCCTTTTCCTCCTTGAGCCGGCTGGACTCGGCTGACAATTGCCCATGCACGGATGCGCGTTGAAGCTGCTCATCACCGAGCCGGTCGCGGTCGAGGCGGATCGAATCGCGTTGGGCGGTGATTTCGCCGCGTTCGACTTCGAGGGCGGCGCGCAGGGATTCGATTTCGCCGCGTTCCGTCGCGGATTCCTCGCGCGCGGCATCCGCGGCGCGGCGTTCAGATTCCAGTTTGATGCGATCGGCACTCAGGCGTTCGTTTTGGGCGGCTATTTGCTTCTGGGCGTTGAGGACCTTGACGCGTTCAGCTTCCGCCTCAACGGATCGGGCTTCAAGTTCCGCCTGTTGGGTGCGGAGCCGCGCGGCGAATGCGTCGAGTTCGGTGCGCGCGGCCGCGATCTCGTCCTTTTCACCGGATAGCTGCTGTTGAACGCGGGCCAGCTCGGTCTGCCGTTGATTCAGCCGCTCCCGGGCTTCTTCGTATTCCTGTCGACCGGCGGTCGATTTCGCCTGCCCGTCGGCGAGGCGCTTCTCGCTGATCTCAACCGCGGTCTCGCGCCGGACCAGGGCTTCGCAATCGACGTCCAGTCGCTTGCGTTCCCCCGCGATGGCCTTTCGCTGCTCGTCGAGTTCGCTTTCCCGCGCCGCCTGTTGACCGCAGATCGCCTCCGATTCGCGGCGGCGTGAATCAAGTTGTCGACGCAGGTTGTCCAGTTCCGATTTCGCTACCGCAATCTCCTGTTGCCGGGCGACAAGTTGTTGTTGGCGAGCTTCGAGTTCGGAAGCGGCGCCTTCCGATCGTGCGTGATCGGCAGCCAGTTCGCGACGTTGTCCGACGATCGCCTCGCGGTCGGATTCGAGCTGGTCGACGGCGTGATCGACGGCCGCGGCGCGTTGGGTCAGTTGGTCACGATCGGCGATCAGTTCGTCTCGTTTCGCGGCCAGCTCGGCGGCGGTGCGTTGGATTGCCTTTTGTTCGGCGGCGACTTCCTCACGAAGGGCGTCCAGTTGCGACCGTTGCCCGGCAAGATCATCACGCCCGGCGGCGACGGTCTCGGTCTGCGTCTGCAACTGCCGGATGTCGGCTTGGTGACGTTGAACCGCTTCGTCGATCTGACGGCGCTGCGATTCCAGTTCCTTTCGTGCGGCGTCAAGCCGTTCGCGTTCCGATTCGAGGGCGGCACGAGCCGTTTCGATCTCGCGGCCTTGGATGGCCAGCCGGCCGGCGCTTTCGTTTTGATTGCGGCAGGCGTCGTCGAATTCGGTTCGGGACTGCTCCAGCGCCTGGGACTGCCCGGTCAGTTCGCGCGCCCGGCCTTCCAATTCGTCGACGCGGGCGTTCAGGTCCTGTTCGCGGACGTCGAGTGCGCTGCGGCTGTCTTCCGTTTGTTGACGTTGGGTTTCGTGCTCCGCGGCCGATGCGCGGACGCATTTCCATTCCGCGTCCAATTCGGCCGTCCGTTCGGCGCATGCCTCCTGATCGGCGCGAACGCGAGCGGCATGCCGTTCAACGTCGGCGCGTTCGGCCGCGATCGCCTCGCGTTCGTTTACGACGGCTGCGCGATCGGCCGCCGATTGTCCGGCGAGCTGCTCGATCTCCAGTTCCCGCCGTTGGCATTGCTCGATGCGGCGTTCGAGCTCCTTCGATTGCCCGGTGAAGCGCTCGGCAAGCGACTTCAGTTCCGATTCGCGGGATTCGAGGTCGCGGCCGTGGGCCTGGATTTCGTCAAACCGGCGCGCGGCGTCGGCCTGCCGCGAATCGAATTCGGCCGCTCGTGCGATGCGATCGTGTTCGGCCGACTCGGCGCGGAAGGCGTCGGTTCGGACCTGGTCGGACTGCTCGCGGAGCGATTCGGCATGTTGAATCAGGGCGTGCCGCCACTGCTCGAGACGGTCGTAGGTATCGCGGACGTGTGAATCGAGCGCGGCGGTCTTCTTTTCGAGCGACGCAAGGACCGATTCCCAATCCTGTGCCGCTGAATCCTGCACGGTCGTTTGGCCGTTCGCCGCGGAGGTAGGGGCTTGATCTCGATTTCGGCGTGGATGTGTCATGGGTTGGAGGCGCGATTTTCCCCGTGGCGCCGGACTGTATTCCGATTCGGGCGCCCGATAATCAAATCCGCCCGACCGGGGCGTACGGTCGGCGGGTGAACCATATCGTAAGCTCGATCTGACGGAGTGTGCGTCGAGCCGCCAGGTGTCATAGGCATCGACCGGCCGACGGTGATAGTGAACCAAGAACGGCAAGGGATTGGGGACGCCGGGATGGGTGCCATCGTCAGTTTATCGGAACCGCCGTCGCCGCCGCTGTTGGAACCGTTCCAGCAACTGGTGCGCGACATCATGGACGAATTGGTCCGGGCTCACGAATTGATCCGGAACGCGGCCCATGCCCACCACGACCGCCATGCGGCGCTGGACTCGCAGGCCCATTTACTATCGGAACGATCGGGCGAACTGGACCGCCGTGCCGAGGACCTGGCCACGCTGGACCGCCGAATCGTCGATCAGAAACAATCGTTGCAGTCCGCGGGCGCGGCGTTCGAGGAGCGGGAGCGGCGGTTAGCCGATGAACACGCAAGGATTCTGGAGGCCGAGTCGCGGCTCGAATCCGAACGGGCCGACGTGTCCGCGGAGCGTGTTCTGGTCGACCAGCGGCGTCAGGAACTGTCGAGCCGCGAGGCCGACGTGGTGCAGACGCGATCGCAGGTGGACGCGATGCAGTCGACCTTGCGGGAGCGCGAGGGCGCGTTGGCGTTGCACGAGAAGCAATTGACGGAACGTGCCGCGGAAATCGAAACCATGCACGCCGGCGTGAGCGTGATCACGGAGCAACTGGAGCGCGACCGCCGGGCTTTGCAGCAGCAGCGCGAGGAGTTGATCCGGCAACTGTCCGCGACCGGGTCGCGCCAGGCTTCAACGCCGGTCGAAAAGCCGGTCGAGAAAACACCCGTGGAAAAGGCGCCGCCGGTTGTGGCCACGCCGCGGCCGCGAAGCCCGATGGCGCCGGCACTGGTGGGGGTGGGGGTCGGGTCGGACAGCGAATCGGACGACGCGTCGGCCAACGCGGCTCAGTATCGCAAGTTGCGCCGGGACGCCAGCCGGAGAATGAAGGGGCTGTAGCGGATCGCGGCGGCAGACGTGGCACGGGCTTGCGGCCCATGATTCATGGCCGGGACGGCCATGCCACCAATCGGTGGGATGGGCTTCCAGCCCGTGGCGTCGCGGGACCAACCGGGGGAGAACACGATGGCGTTAACCTTATTCGCGAGAAAAAAATCCGCCGGAACCGAGGCCCAGGATGTGCCCATCCGCACGCCGCGGAACATGCCGCCGCCCGAACCCTCACCGGATTCCGTGCTCGCCGATTTCGTGCCCGCGTCGCCCGAGAAGTTGGACGACGATTCCATCAAGCGCATGCTGCAGCAGCGGCGATTCGGTCTGTTGGTGCAGAACGCCGGGCAATGCGCCTCGCAATCGGACGGCGCATCACTCATTCGGAAAGCCATCGCGGGGATTGAAGAAACCTTCGCGATGGTGCCCGCCGGGACGGCCACGCTGACGGAATCGTTGACCGGCAATTTCGCCGGCAAGGAAGGGGACCTCGGGGTCGAACCGTACTTGCTGGCGCGATATCCGGTGACCAACCGCGATTTTCAACTGTTCGTCGATGACAACAGCTATGAAAACATGGACCTGTGGCCCGAGGAAATCTGGCCGCATCTGATCGAATTTCACGATCTGACCGACGCCCCGGGACCGCGCTTCTGGCGGGAGGGACGTCACGACGTCCGCCGTTGCGACCACCCGCTGGTGGGCGTCAGTTGGCACGAGGCCGTCGCGTATTGCGCGTGGGCGGGCTATCGCCTGCCGAGCGAGGCCGAATGGCAGATGGCCGCGAGTTGGCGCATCCGTAGTTCGGCCGATCTGCTGCGGCGGTTTCCGTGGGGAGACGCCATGGACTGGACGCGCTGTAATCTTTGGAACGCGGGCAAGGGCACGACGCTGCCGGTGACCGACTATCGCAACGGCGTGGCCCCCAACGGTGTGTGCCAGTTGATCGGCAACGTGTGGGAATGGGTGGGGACGGAATTCAACGTCGTCGCAGACGACGGCACACCGATCGTGGGCGAGATGCCCATGATGGGCGTCCGGGGCGGGGCGTTCGACACTTATTTTGAATCGCAGGCGACGGCCGCCTTCCGCACCGGACAGATCGCGCTGGGACGGACGCACAACCTCGGATTCCGCTGTGCGTTGGACCTGAACGACGCCCGGCCGCAGGGAGGCACGATGAAAGGGGACGGCACGTGAGCGTAACCGCAACCATCGCCGCCGAGGAATGCATGATATGCCGGACAACGAACGGCGCGGACGCGCTGCTGTGCGCGCAATGCGCCGCCCCGCTGGCGTTGACCCGGGAATCGGTGATTCAAGGCCGCAAACCCTGCATCATCACCGTGATCGGCGACACCAACGTGGGCAAGACCGTCTACCTGGGCTACCTGCTGGACATGTTGAGCCGCCGGGCGGGGGATTATGAGGCGGTTCCCCGCGGACCGTTTTCGATCAATCTGCAACAGACGGTGATGAGCCACATTGCGTCGCGGGCGTTTCCGCCCAAGACGCCCAACGAGGTCGATCAGTGGCACTGGGCCTACTGCCAGGTCTCCCACAAGAGGCGCCCCGATCGGTGGTACGATCTGGTCATGCCCGACATGGCCGGGGAAGCGCTGGCGGCCGAGGTGGACGCTCCGCAAAGTTACATGGTGATTCGCGGACTGTTGGCGCAGAGCGAGGGCGTGATGGTTCTGGTGGACGCGTCGCAGGCGGCGATGGGGCACGTGCACGCCGATTTCTTCGCCTTCAAGCTGATGAGCTATCTGGACCAGCTTTCCGAACTGAAGATGGACACCAAGGTCGATACGCCGGTGGCCGTCGTGTTGTGCAAGAGCGACTACTGCCCGCAGGCGTTCGATGACCCCATTACCTTCGCCCGCACCAACCTCAACCGGTTGTGGAACCTGTGCGAGTCGCGGTTCGCCAACGTGGCGTTCTTCGCCACCAGCGTGATCGGGGCCATCGGCTTCGGAACGGACGGGGAGGACAACATCGTGCCCGTGCCGCTGCACTCCGCCCCGCGCGGCGTGCTCGAACCGTTCGAATGGCTGCTGGCAGGGATGTGATGCGCCTCGAAAGGGCCATCTTCACGTCCCACGAAGCCCTGACCGGACGCGGCTACCGCATCGTGGCTGCTTCGGGCGGAATCACCGCCGTCGAAAAACAGGCCATCTCCGTCATGTCACCGTCGCACGAATCGTTATGCGGGGCGGACGAACACGCCTCGGGCATGGCGTTCTATCCCATTCGCAACGGCCGATTGGGTCTGGCGCTGAGCCGCTGCGCCGGTTGGGAGCAGTCCGGTCGCGGTGGCCACCGGGTGCTGACCCACGTGTTCCTCGTGGACGCGGACGCGTTCGTCAAATTCGGGTCCAATCCCCTCGCAATTCGCCGGGCGATCGAACGGACGGCGGGCGCTTTGGACTACGATCCCGGCTGCTCGAAACTCGACCCACTGGAACTGCCGCGCGGCGACGACGAGCACGCGACCGCGGTTGATGATCGACTGGCGTGCGATGCACGGGGCGGCATGCGCGGCAGCCGGTTCCTGTCGCCGCCGCTGGACGACACCATGTCGCCGTCGGGAAGGGATGATGCGTTGATTCTGATTTCGGATGAAACGCGTGCCATCGCGGCCGGGTATGCGGCGTTGGGCGATCGCGCCGCGGAGTTCGTTTTATCGACCGCGATGGGAGACGGCTGTCTGGTGCTGGTCGGCGCGGATCAGGAATGTGCCATCATCGAGGCGCTGATGCTTTCCATGCCCGCGGTCCTGCGCGCGCGATGCGGATTCACCATCGGATTGCGTTTCGCGCTGAACCGCCGGCAGCGGTTGCATTTCGTCGACGAGGGAGACCGGCATCTCGAGCGCGCCGTCCGCGGTCAGGCCATCGACCTGGTCGATTCGCGGAATCCCGCGCCACTGCCCGATCGGCGCACGACGTGGACGGACATGGCGGCCGATTGCCGCCGCACGAATCGTGTTGACGATCTGCGGGCGCTGGCCCAGTTCCCGTTCGAAGACGTCGTCCCCGACACGCTGAACCGAGCGGCCGAATCGCAGATCGCGCTGAATCACCTGGCCGAGCGGACCACCGACGAGATCATCGATCGGGTGGCCGAGCCGCCTTCAGAATCCGACGTCGCCGTGGATCGCTGGCTGGACGCGCGAATCTGGACGCGGGCGTTCCGCGTGTTGTCCACACGGCTGGACAGTGCGTCAGCCGATCAACTGCCCGGTGCATTGTTCCGGCTGTCGAATGTGCCGGATCGCCCTCCCGAACTGGCCGACTTGTGCCGCCGACTGGCCGAACGCGTCGAATCCGCCGCCGCGCCCGTCTGAACCGCGTCGGACCGGAAGAAGATTCACCGCGCGGGCATCGATCGCCGACGCCCGATACGATTGCAAGGCGAATCCGCGTCCCTACACTGCCACGCATGACCGATCGGGCCACGCGACAGCGCGATCCGGACATGAAACGCCGGGCACGGCATCAGTTCGATGCCTGGGCGCAGCGCTACGACCGCTCGTTGCTGAACCACTTTCTGTTCGAGCCGTCGTACCTTGTGTTGATGGAGGAAATCGCCCGGTGGCACGCGGAGCATGGCCGGACGTCCCGCGTGCTGGACGTCGGATCGGGGACGGGGACGTTTGCCGGTCTGGTCGCGGAATCGGCGCATCCGGCGCGGATCATCGGACTGGACTACGCGGCCAACATGTGCGTCCGGGCGAGCGCCAAATCGCGCGACAGCGCGGAGAGTCGCCGCCCGGCGTTCGTCAACGGCGACAGCGAGCACCTGCCCTTCGCGGACGGTTCGTTTGACTTGATTACCTGCGCCAATTCGTTTCACCATTACCCGCATCAGCAGGAAGTGGTCGTGGAGATGAAACGCGTCCTGGCCCCGGGCGGACGATTGATCATCATCGACGGCTTCCGGGATTGCGTCATCGGCTGGTTCGTATTTGACGTGGTCATCGACCACATCGAGAAAAACGTACACCACGTTCCCTGGACGGCGATGCACGCGTATTTCGAAGCCGCCGGATTCCGCGACATCCGCCGCCGCAAGTTCAATTTCTGGTTTCCCGCGTTCGCCACCATCGCCGACCGGGAGTAGCGCTGACGCTTCGGGGGAGAGCGTGACGGGCGCCGGGACGCAAGCCCGACCGCGCAGGTGGCTTGAATGCAGGGTAATAGGCGCGTAGGGTTGGCGGAAGCCGGACACGGTCGCATGGGCGGCGGGAGGAGAGGGATTCCATGACGGGCGGGGCGCGGGTCGGAATCGGATACGACATTCATCGGTTGGTTAGCGATCGTCCATTGATTCTGGGCGGGGTGCGCGTGGAATACGAGCGTGGGTTGCTGGGGCATAGCGATGGGGACGCGGTGTTGCATGCGTTGATTGACGCCATGCTGGGGGCGGCCGGTCTGGGCGACATCGGTGAGTTGTTTCCGGATACCGAGGAATTGTACGCCGGTGCGGACAGCCGGGTGTTGACGCGCGACGTGGTGAAACGGGTTGGGGCGGCCGGTTGGACACCGTCGAATGTAGACATCATCGTCCATGCGGAGCGGCCGAAGTTGTCGGCGTACAAGCAGGCGATGGCGGAGTCGGTTGCGGGTTTGCTGGGCATCGACGGCGCAAGGGTCAATGTCAAGGCGAAAACCAACGAGGGGCTGGGACCAGTGGGACGGCGCGAGGGGATAGCGTGTACGGCGGTGGTCTTGCTGACGAGTTCGTTGGGATGAATGGCGGACGGTTCGCACCACGAAGTGCTGGTGGGCGAATCAAGCTACCCACCGGATGGACCGTTCGCTATCATCGGAGGCGACACCGAAAAAACGTTCGGATCGAAAGGCGGGTTCGCGGTATCGCGACTCGCGATAGAGTTTAGGGGACGAGCTTCGGCGGGGGCATCGTGCCCGCGAAGACATGGGCTGGAAGCCCATGCCACGAGATTCGGGCTGGAAGCCCGTTGCCCAAGGAGATCGGCGTCGGCGATGGCGATACGCGTATACAACACATTGTCGCATCAGAAGGAGCCGTTTGAGCCGGTGTCGCCCGGTAGGGTGGGGATCTACCTGTGCGGGCCGACGGTGTACAAGCCGAGCCACATCGGGCACGCGGTGGGTCCGATCGTGTTCGATGTCATCAAGCGGTTTCTGACGTACCGGGGCTACTCGGTCCGGTTGGTGGTGAACATCACCGACGTGGACGACAAGCTGATCGACGAGGCCGCGGCGCAGGGGACGACGGTGCCGGAATTGGCCGAGCGGATGACGGGGAACTATCTGGACGCGATGAAGCGGCTGGGGATCGACACGATCGATGAGATGCCCAAGGCGTCGGAGCACATCGGCGAGATCGTGGGAATGATCCAGAAATTGATCGGCGGCGGCCAAGCGTACGCGGCGGGTGGCGACGTTTATTTCGACGTGTCGACGGACGCGGACTACGGCAAGCTGTCCAATCGGCGGGTGGAGGATCAACAGTCGGTCCGTGATCTGGAAGGCGGCGGAAAGCGCAACGCGGGCGATTTCGCGTTGTGGAAAGCGGCCAAGTCGCACGAGCCGGTCGAGGTGCGTTACGATTCGCCGTGGGGGCCGGGGCGACCGGGTTGGCACATCGAATGTTCGGCGATGAGCATGAAGTACATGGGGGACACGCTGGACATGCACGGCGGGGGGCTGGACCTGATATTTCCGCACCACGAGAACGAGATCGCGCAATCGGAGTCGGCGACGGGCAAGCCGTTTGCGAAGTATTGGTTGCACAACGGCCTGACGCGGTTCAACACCAAGAAGGTGAGCAAGTCGGACTCGGAAATGGCCGAGGCGCTCAAGAAGATGATCCTGACGCACCTGCTGGATACGCACGGCGGGGAGTTGCTGCGCTATTTCGTGCTGAGCACGCACTACCGTCGGCCGATCGAGTTTTCCGACGTGGAATTGGAAAGCAAGAGGAAGGGGCTGGTGCAGTTTCACCGGTTGTTTGAGCGGATCGAGCGGGTGTGCGGGCGGAGTTTGTTTGACGTTGCGGGTGATGGGTTTTCAACGTGGCGGGCCGCGGACAAGGGCGGTCACGGCGCGTTCGCGGATGAGGTCGCGGGGCATTTGACGCAGTTCGAGGAGTCAATGGACGACGATTTCAACACGGCTGCGGCGATCGCGGCGATGTTCGAATGCACCACGCGGGTGAATCGGTTCATCGAGGAAAACAAGCTGGAAAGCGGCGGAGGCGATGCGTCGAGCAAGGCGGTGCTGTTGGCGGCCGGCGGGGCGTTGATGGGATACGGTCGGCTGCTGGGGTTGTTCCGGTCGCGGCCGGAGGCGGCGTCGTGCGATGGCGACGGCGTGGTGGATGAGTTGATGGACATTTTGATCGCGACGCGCGCGGAGGCAAGGAAGGTGAAGCAGTTTGGCATTGCGGACTTGATCCGCGTACGGCTGGGCGAGGCGGGGATCACGCTGGAGGACCGGGCGGATGGAACTGTCTGGCGAAGGTAGCCGAATGCGACGCGAGTTGCGGAGTCGGGGGACATGGAGGTTTGTGGAGTTGATCCGGGGTTGGGCGTGACGGGGTACGCGGTGCTCGCGATCGACGGGGCGCATGTCATCATTCGCGACGCCGGCGTGTGCCGGACCGACGAGAAGATGCGTCTGGGCGATCGGTTGGCGCAGTTGGAATTCGATTTTTCCGAAATCATCGAGCAGTGGCGGCCGGCGGTGGTCGGCGTCGAGCAGCTTTTTTCGCATTACAAGCATCCGCGGACGGCCGTTCTGATGGGGCATGCGCGGGGGATCATCCTGCTGGCGGCGGCGCGGCGCGGAGTGCGGGTGGTTGACTTGAGCGCGACGCAGGTCAAACGGTACATGACGGGCAACGGGCGGGCGTCGAAAGCGCAGATGCAACGGGCGGTGACGGCGCGGTTGCGACTGCGGCAGGCACCGGAACCCACGGATGTCAGCGATGCGCTGGCGATTGCGTTGTGTTGCGGGGCGGACGTGGCGCGGGTGCGACCCGAGGCGGTCGCGGGATGATCCACCACGTCACCGGTCAACTGACGGAAGTCGGCAGCGAACACGTGGTCATCGACCGCGAGGGGATGGGGTTCATGGTGGCCGTTCCCAAGTACGCGCTGGAATCGCTGGCGCCGCGTCGCGGGCGGACGGTGACGCTGCACACGTTGATGTTCATCGAGGGGAATCAGACCGGTGGGCACCTTGAGCCGGTGATCGTGGGTTTTCTGGATGCGCAGGAGAGGCTTTTTTTCCGGCGATTCACGTCGGTCAAGGGGATCGGCTGGCGAAAGGCATTGAAGGCGTTGACCGAGCCGATCGGATTCGTGGCGGCGTGGATTGACGACGGCGATGTGACGGCGTTGAAACGGCTGCCGGGGATTGGTCCGCGAACGGCGGAATTGATCGTGGCGGAGCTGCGGGGGAAGATGAAGGACTTGGCGCGGACGGATGGATCGCGTGCGGACGTGCCGCGATTGAACGGGGCGCAACGGGATGCGCTGGAGATATTGGTGTCGCTGGGCGACGCGCGCGGCGACGCGGAAGAGTGGTTGGCGCGGGCGGCGCAGTTGCACCGCGAGGTGACGACGGCCGACGAGTGGATACGCGCGGCGTACCGGGTTAAGACGGGGGTCGAGGCGTGAAAGGCGAAACGGCGAAAGGCGAAAAGGAAGAAGCGAGCGAGGGACAATGGCGGCGGGGATAGCGGGCACGTGGATCGCGGGGGACGGGATCGCGGCCGGGTGAATGCATGGTGCGGGAACGGATTATAGCGGCCGAGTCGATCGGTCCGGGCGAGGAGCTGATGCAGCAGACGCTGCGCCCGCGGCGATTGGCTGAGATGATCGGTCAGCGACGGGTGATCGAGATGTTGTCGATCGCGGTGCAGGCGGCGCGGGGGCGGCGGGAGCCGCTGGAGCACGTGTTGTTGGATGGCCCGCCGGGCTTGGGAAAGACGACGTTGGCGCACGTGATCGCGAACGAAATGGGGGCGCCCAACGTACGAGTGACGTCGGGGCCGTCGATGGCGCGACAGGCCGATCTGATGACCGTGCTGACGCAGTTGGAAACGGGTGATGTGCTGTTCATCGACGAGGTTCACCGACTGCCGAAGATCGTCGAGGAGTTTCTGTACCCGGCGATGGAGGATTTCCGGGTTGATTTCACGATCGAGGGCGGGTTGAGCGGTCGGGTGGTGAATTTCGCGCTGAAGCGGTTTACGTTGATCGGGGCGACGACGCGGGCGGGACTGCTGTCGCCGGCGATGCGCGACCGGTTCGGGCATCATTACCATCTCGAGTATTACGACACCGACGAATTGACGACGATTTTGAATCGATCGACCGGGGTGCTGGAAATCGAGGCGACGGACGGGTCGGTGTCGGTGATCGCGTCGCGCAGCCGGGGGACGCCGCGGATCGCCAACCGGTTGCTGAAGCGGGTCCGCGATTATTCGCAGGTGCGGGCGGACGGGGTGCTGACGCCGCGGGTGGTCGAGGAGGGGCTGTCCATCCAGCTGGTGGACGCGCTGGGGCTGGACGAATTGGACCGTTCGTATCTGGGGGTGCTGATGCGGGTGTATGAAGGGGGGCCGGCGGGGATCGAGGCCATCGCGGCGACCATGGGTCAGGAGCGGGATACGTTGGAAGACGTCGTCGAGCCGTATTTGCTCCAGATTGGGTTTGTCATCCGCACGCGTCAGGGGCGCATGGCCGCGCGAGCCGCCTATGAACATCTGGGACTGCCGTTTCCGAGGGTACGCGAGCCGCAGGAGGTCGCGGAGGAGACCACGCTGTTTTGATGCACGTGCTTGGCGTTTACCACGACGCCTCCCCCGCCCCTACTGGGGCGGGAATCCCCGCGGGACGGAATCCACGGGTTGCGCGATGCTGCGCATCGCTCCACCCGTGGCTACAGTCCACCGCCCCGCCGGGGCGGAAGCGCAGGCACGGTGTGAATGTTCGCCAGACAGGTACGTCTTGATGCCGGCGTCGGGTTTGCCGCACGGAGGACGTCGGCCTTTCCGGTGATTCGGTTGCCATGAATTCGAAGGGCCGTCGATGAACGTGGTGCGCGTGGTCAATGCGGATGCGGTGAAGCCGCTGCACGTCGTGTTGGTCTGCCTGTTGGGTGCGACGCTGGTGGGGAATTGCCTGCTGACCAGCGGTCCGATGGCGACGATCGAGGGCGCCAAGGACTGGTCGGAAGAATCCGTCCTGCGGGCCATCGTCCACGTTCTGAATTTGAGTTACACGCAGACCACGCCGTTGGGTGTGGAAATCAAGACGCTGGCGTTCGGAATGGGGATTGCGGCCGCCGCGATCGCCGCGGGGGTGGCATTGATCGTGCGTCCGCCGGCGAGCGACGAGGTCGACCCGACTGATGAGATCATCAACGCGGAGGGCAGTGCCGGGACGACGACGCATCGGCTGGGCATGGCCAAGCGGCAATTGCGTCCGGTTCCGACGGCGCAGGCGATGCTGCTGCTGTATCTGGCGTGGTCGTTTGGGAGCGTGATGTGGTCCGATGCGCCGGAACTGGCCGTTGGCGGGTCGATGTGGCTGGCGATGGGCGTGGTCTGGGCGCTGGTGCTGGGCCGGGGGTTGGGGCGTTCCGCGGCGCAGGCGGGCGCGCTGGTGTTGGTGGGTGTGTGCGCGGTGACCGGAGTCGTGGCCATCGCGTATTTCGGCGAGCGAAATCCGGTTCGGCGGGCGAGTTATCCGATCGGCAATCCGCTATTTCTGGCCGCGTGCCTGTTGCCGGGGTTGATACTGGCAGTCACGCAGTTGGCGTACGTGTTGCGTACGCTGTCGGGCGGCGCGGGCCCGGTGGGTGGATCGCGCGCGGCACGTGGGGGCGTTACGGGGGCGGTTGTGTGCGGATTGCTGTGGGCCGCGGTGATTGTGGTGACGGCATGGACGGTGCGATTAACGGGGTCGCGCAGCGCGCTGGTGGCACTCGGGGCCGGCGTGGTTTCGGTGGTGATCCTGCTGACGCGTGGACGGGTGCGGACGACGGCCGTCGTCGTGACGGCTGTCGCGTGTGTCGCGGGAATGTGGCTGTACGTCGTGCCGCAGTTTTCGGCGCCGTCGTCGACCGGAAGGGACGCGTCGTTGCGGCTGCGGGGTTATGCGTGGGGTTACGCGAGCGAATTGATCGAGAAGTCCATGATGGTGGGGCATGGGCAGGGCGGATTTGTTCGATTGGGCGATGGGCTGGTACAGGAATCCGATGCGCAGAACGATCCGATTGCGCTGGACGCGCGCCTCGCGCACGCGCACAACGAGTGGCTGGAGGTGTGGGTCGATCTGGGGCTGGTGGGAATGATGCTGTTGCTGGCGTCGTTGGGGG
>JABFSN010000083.1 GCA_013140575.1 Phycisphaerales bacterium
GGAGGGCGTGGATTAAGGTGCGGATGGGGCCGGTCGCGTCGGGATCGGCGGCAAGTTGCTGGAGGCCGGCGCCCGCGGCGGCGGGGTCGCCGGAGAGAAGGGATTGAGTCACGGCGAGGGCGATGCGGCCGGCCGGGTTATGGTTCTCGCCGCCGTCGCGGCAGTGGGGATCGTGCCCTCTCGGACGGACTATTCCGTTATCGGGGATGGTCGTATGATGCACGTCGTGGGCACGCGGCGTCATGCCAAATCGGAATCGGTGGCGGCGGTTTCGACGGACGAATTCGTTCGCAGGTCGATCGGGACGCTTCGACGAGAGTATTGGGCGGTAACAGGTTCATAGATTCGTGAATGACCGAACCTTTCAAACAGGCATTCGAGGCGGAGAATCGGATGACGAGCGACGATGGGCTCTGGCCATTTTCCGATACTTGCACGACATCGCACATCTGCGAACCACGGTCGTTCGCGACCTAAAGTCTTACGAAAGCGTGTTCTGGCTGGATGCAGTTCGTGGGAAATCGGGTTGTACGGCGCGGTGTTTTCGAGTGGACGCGAACCCCGCTGGCCTTGGCGCGGACGAACTCAGCGACGAACCGTGGCTAACGGTCCGCAAGTTGGCTGAGCCTCCCGTTCCGCCGATCCCCGCCGGCATCGAGCCGTGGGTCGTGCCGGATTCCGGTGATTCTCCGAAATCCGCTCCCCGGTTGCTTGACCGAATCACACGGGAGATTCCAGCGTCGAGAGCGAGTCGCGTCGAGACGCCTCACACCGTCGGCGCAGACGGACGGCCACCGCTGGAAATGTCACGTGCTGCGCGAAGCGCGACGGACGAAGAGTGGGAGCTTCTTGAGGATCATCCGGAAGTCGCCGTTGCGATGAACGACTGGTTGCAGGCGGTCTGGAAGCCATGGGCGGAGGCATATGTCGCTTGGATGGCGTTCCAGGAGCATGTGTATTCGCCGCTCTTCGCAATCCATCGTGACCTCAAGCGGCTCGGAGAAGAATTCGAGTTGGTTCTTGGCTTGGGTTGCCTGACTTGGACGACGTCGAACGGACACCAGATCCGACGCCACCTCATCACCGCGCGGGTAGCAATGGAGTTCGATGCCGCGGGGGGCGTTTTCACCCTTGAACCGAGCGTCGAGGGCGCAAAACTTGTCCTGGAAACGGACATGCTCGAACCGAGCCAGCAGCCGACGATCGTTCAGATGGATGTAATCCGAACGGATTTGTCAAAGGCCGACGACGACCCGTGGGACTTTGTGTCGATCGACCGTGCCCTTCGCGGATTCGCGCAGGCTATCACCGACGACGGCACTTACGATTCCGCGGCGTACCAGGCGAAGCCGATAGGTCCGCTTCCTCAGGTGGGCTTTGCGCCGGCGCTGCTCCTGCGACGGCGCACGTCGCGAGGCGCCGTGCTGGCCATCAATTCCATCATCGACCAGATCGAGAAGGGAGCGGAGATTCCGCCGGGCATAAAGCGGCTCACGCGCGCGGCGACCGGAGCGGCGCCGGGCGACACACCGCCGGGGTTACCGAAGATGCTTCCGTTTCCCCCAAAGACGCGCGTGTACTTCCCGCTCGATGCGAACGAGGACCAACGGCAGATTATCGAACGCCTGGACAGCAAGCAGGGCGTGCTGGTGCAGGGGCCGCCCGGCACTGGAAAGTCGCATACGATTGCGAATCTAATCTGCCACCTTCTCGCGACGGGGCAACGAGTGCTGGTTACCGCCCAAACTCCCCGCGCCCTCCAGGTACTTCGGGAAAAACTCCCAAAGGAAATCCAGCCGCTTTGCCTAAGCGTGCTTGGGAATGACAGGTCTGATCAGGACGATGTTGAGGATAGTGTCCGTGAGATGACCGAGAAAGATGACGCTGGGTTGAGCACGGCGTTCACCGACGAAATTCGAAAAGTGGAGGCCGAGCTGGATCGATTGATGCAGCGGGAAACGGACTTGGAACGCGAACTGCGCACGTTTCGCGAAGCGGAGATTCACGAACACACCATCGCGGAGGGTGGATACACGGGCACCTCACAGCGGATTGCAAGGCGGGTTCGGCAGGACGCACCCCGTTATGCGTGGTTTACGGATGCCGCAGACCCCGAATCACCGCCGCCGATCAATGCCGACGATTTGACGGCCTATCGCAAGGGCATGACCCGTATCAGCCCCGAGAGGATCGAGGAGCTCGGCCAGCGCAGACCCATTCGGGGGAGCGAGATTCCCTCGGGGGACAAGCTGGTGGCGCTGGTACAGGACTATCACCGACTTCGAGAACGGGTGCGGCCGGTCGCGGACGGAGAGGTGCACATGGGGACTCTTCCGCTCGATGATCTGCGGGCGGCGTGTTCCGCGCTCCGATCTCTTCAGGCAAGTGTCCAGCAGCTGCCGACATCGGCCACGGCGTGGGCCGCCTCAGCTCTTGGCGACGTATTGCGCGGTGCGGGAGCGAGTTGGGATCTCCTGCTGTCGAAGACCACGACGGCGGTTCACGAGCAAGGCGACATGGCTTCACGGCTGGACAATACGGATATTCGTCTTCCGCCGGGGCGCCGATCGGACGTGCTTGTGGCCGACCTAAGCGATTTGCTCGAACACCTGCAACACGGCGGTGGATTGGGGTTCATGATTTTTCGCGCCAAGGTTGTGCGCCGAACACTTTACCTGTGCCGCGAGGCAATAATCGACGGACGCCCTTGTGACAACGCGACGGCCCTTGGTACAGCCAAGGAATTCCTCGAGTGTTCGGCGGCAGTCGCGAAGGCCTGGGCGTTTTGGGATGGCAAGGCGGCGCCGACGACGAAAACGAATGGGCAACAGATCGGGGAACTCCGCGAACACTGCGACATTCTCGCGCGGGTAATGGCGGTGAGGCCGATGGCGGAAGCGGCATCGGCGGCGTTAGCCCGTCTGCATCTTTCCGATGTGCCTGCGCTGCACGACCCGCGCGCAGTCGATCAGTTTTCCGCGCGGTGCGAGCGAGTCATTGCGCGACGGGAGTTTGAGATCGTCAACTCGCAGCTCGATGCGCGCGTGCAGGCGCTTCGCGTCGTCGCGACCGTCTCGAATGCACATGGGGTGTGTTCCCGACTGGCGGAAGCGTTGGAGAATTGCAACGAGCCTGCGGTCTGCGCCGCACTGGCTGAACTGACGGCGATTGAAGCCGATGAGGCAGGTCTTGAGGAGTGGGGGCGCTTGGATGAGCGACTCCGTGTCGTGCTTCCGAGACTGGCTGCTTCGATCGCGATCACGCACTCGGACGCGGTGTGGAAGGAGCGCATCGCGGACTGGAATGGCGCGTGGCGTTGGGCAACGGCGGACGCATGGCTCACGAAATACACGAACCCGCACAAAGCCGCGGCGGCAGAGTTGGAGTTGCGACAGGTCAAAGAGCGGACCAAAAAGTGCCTGGAGCGGGTGTCAGCGAAGCGAGCGTGGCTTTCCTGTCTCTCCTCGATGAGCCCCGCTCATAAGCAGCATCTGAAGCTCTGGCGACAAGCGTACAAGAGGATTGGCAAAAGCGGTAAGGGCAAGTTTGCTGCGAAAAACAAAGGCGTGGCTCAAGGTCACCTGGAGCATTGCAGGACCGCGATACCGGCATGGGTAATGCCCTTGTACCGCGTATTTGAAACCGTCGCGCCGCGCTCCGAAATGTTCGACGTTGTAATCGTGGATGAGGCATCACAATGCGGGCTGGAATCACTCATTCTGTTCTTTCTCGCGAAGAAACTCATCGTAGTCGGGGATGACAAGCAAATCAGCCCATCTAATGTAGGCTTGGACCGTGAGCAGGCGCACGCTCTGCTGCGACAGCACCTCGAGGGTATGGAACTTGCCGATGCGTTTGACGTCGACAACAGTCTGTTCGACCATGGCCAAGTGCGCCTGGGGAAGCGGATCACTCTGCGCGAGCATTTCCGTTGCGTACCGGAGATTATCCGATTCAGCAACGATTTGTGCTACAAGGGTACATTGATTCCGCTCCGGCAATACCCGCCCAAGCGACTTGCGCCTCTCGTCGCTCGCCGCGTTGCAGGTGGGAAGCGCGAGGGCGGTCCGCAGAGCGCACGGAATGAGGCAGAGGCCGAAGCCATCGCTGAACAGATTGCAGTGTGCTGCGCCGATCCGATGTACAAAGACAAGACGATGGGCGTCATATCGCTGTTGGGCGGGCATCAGGCCAAACTCGTTGAACGCTTGTTGCTCCATCGCATCGGGGCGGAAGAAATCGAACGGCGACGGATCGTCTGCGGCGATGCGTACTCTTTCCAGGGCGACGAGCGGCATGTCGTGTTCCTCAGCATGGTAGTGGCCGTGAAAGACGATGATTCAACGGGATTTCGGGCGTTGGCCCAACCTGCGGATATGCAGCGATTCAATGTTGCGGCGAGCAGGGCGCAGGATCAACTTTGGTTGTTCCACTCGGTGATGCCGGAGGATATCAAGAACCGCGACTGCATGCGTCGCCGGTTATTGACCTATTTCTATGACCCCGCGCGGCACGCGGCTGAAAGCATCGGCATTGACCTTGCCGACCTCCGCCGGCAAGCCGTGAATCCCGACCGTCCCGCCACGGCCCCTTTGCCGTTCGACAGTTGGTTTGAGGTTGACGTCTATATTCGGATCGCCGATCGCGGGTTCCGCGTCATACCGCAATACCGCGCGGGGCGTCACCGTATCGACCTGGTAGTGGAAGGCAGCACCCAGCTCGCCATCGAATGCGACGGAGACGTATGGCACGGACCGGATAGGTATGATGAAGATATGGCTCGGCAGCGCCAACTCGAGCGCGCAGACTGGCGTTTCTGGCGATTGCTCGGCAGCACATTCTACCGCGACCCCGACTCGGCGCTGCAGCCGTTGTGGTCGCTACTGTGCGAACTCGATATTTTGCCGATAACCGCAATCGATGGAGAACGAGCCAGTGACGGCTACATCCCCGGTGTTTCCCCAGTAGCGCGCAGTCATTGGCCAATCGATCGGTACGGGGAACTGATTGCTAGACCTCTTGACGGGGCGGATGGTCGCATTGGCGTGGGGCAGACTTTCGCCCCGCCGGGTTTGGGATGATGGGGCG
>JABFSN010000125.1 GCA_013140575.1 Phycisphaerales bacterium
GACACGGACCAGCAGACCCAGGTCAAGGGCAAGATCAACCGCACGCGGATGTTCAGCCAGAAGATGACGCGGGTGATTATTGCCCCGCGGTGGTATCCGACGCAGCGGGTGGTGGAGCTGGAGATCAAGGACAAAACGCTTCCGGAGGCGCTGGTGATTGTGGCCGAGCGGACCGGGGTGGCGTTGTCGATCAAGCCGGATGCGATCGATCGGTTGCCGAACGGAGCGGACACGCGGGTGACGGTGCGGATGGCCGGAGTGCCGTTGCGGGAGGGATTGACGCGGCTGTTGCGGCCGGTGGCGTTGCAGTTCCGGGTCGATGGGAAAAAAGTGGAAATCGAGCCGACCGACGTGTTGCGGCGGGTGGGGCGACGGGCGACGTGGGATGAACTGAAGACGGTGGAATGGCTGGGCGGGTTGACGTGGGCACAGGGTGAAGCGCCGCCGGCCGAGATGTTGAAGCGGGTTGCGTTTGAGGTGGAGGACGCGAATCCGGCGGACGTTTTGTCGGCGACATTGCGGGCGGCGGATGGGTCGGATGGGGCGGCGGCGATGGATCGGGCGTGCCGGGCGAATGCGTGGACGTGGTATCCGCGGGACAAGTCGGTGGTGGTGTTGTCGCTGCGGGAGCAGGTGCGGCGGAGTTTGCAGCGGGCGGTGACGTTGCGGGCGAATCAGCGGCCGTTGGCGGAGGTGGTGACGCAGATCGGTCAGCAGACGGGGGTTTTGATCAAGTTCGCGCCGGGGGTGCTGCAGGGATTGCCGGTCGATGCGCGGGAGCGGTTTTCGATGTTGCTGGTGAATTCACCGGCGGAGCAGGCGTTGGAGGTGATCAAGGGGGCGACGGGGCTGACGTATTCGGTGGAGGTGGATGGGGTGGAGTTGCGCGGCGGGGTGAACGCGGTATTGGCGCCCGAGGTCGAGCGGCGGGAGGAAGTCGCGGAGACGAAAGATGATCCGATCGTGGGGCGGCTGGTGATTCCCGGTGCGGGGGATGCGTTTCAATACGAGTTTTTCATTCGGGAAAGCGAATTGCCGGCGGATATTCGGGAGATGCGGAAGCAGGAGTTGGAGAAAGTGTTTGAGGCGATCCGAGAAGCGCGGAAAGAGCCGGGGAAGGCATCGGATCAATGACGTGGAACCCGAACCAAAACGAAACACATGGTGGCGAAGAGGCGGGTGAAACCTGCCCCACGGATGCGCCGTTGACGGAATCGCAGCGCGTGGAACTCGATCGGCGCATCGCGGAGATGGACGCCGATCCCGCCGCCGGGATTCCGTGGGAGGTCGTGAAGGCCGAGCTCCGCAAGCGATCATAAGCGGTGGATCGTGTTTTGTTCCGCGACAATGCACGTGTTCCCGGCGCGAATCGAATCCCCCACCGCTGAAGCGGTGGGCCACCCGGTCCGCGGTCATGCGACCATGACATTCGGCATGGCCACGCACGCGTGGACCATGCCACCCGCCATGCCGTTCCCGCACGGTTGGCTGCAACTCGCTCGTTTTTGATCAGGTTCGGGCGGCGTCGGCGATTCGGCGGCAGGTCGTCAGTAGTTTTTCCAATTGATCGAGCGGGTAGACGGTGGCGGCGTCGCTGCGGGCGTTGCGGGGGTCGTCGTGGACCTCGAGAAAGAGGGCGTCGCAGCCGGCGGCCGCGGCGGCGCGGGCCAGGACGGGTATAAACTGGGGTTGGCCGGCGCTGGAAGCGCCGGCGCCGCCGGGGAGCTGGCAACTGTGGGTGGCGTCGAATACCACGGGGGCCCATTGGCGCATGCGGGGCAGGGCGGTGATGTCGGTGACGAGGTGGTTGTAGCCGAAGAAGGTGCCGCGTTCGGTCAGCAGGACGCGGTCGTTGCCGGTCGAACGGATTTTGTCGACGACGTTGCCCATCTCGTCGGGTGACATGAACTGTCCCTTCTTGACGTTGACGGCGACGCCGGTGCGGCCGGCGGCGAGCAGCAGGTCGGTCTGGCGGCAAAGGAACGCCGGGATTTGAATGCAATCGAGAACGCGACCGGCGGGTTGGGCCTGTTCGGGGGAGTGAATGTCGGACAGGACGGGGACGCCGGTTTCGTGTCGGACCTCGTTGAGGATGGCGAGGCCGTCGGTGAGTCCGGGGCCGCGAAAGCTGTCGATGCTGGAACGGTTGGCCTTGTCGAAGCTGGCCTTGAAGATGAACGGGAGTTCGAGGCGCCGGCAGATGACGGCGATGGCGTCGGCGAGGCGGAGGGTGTGGTCGCGGGATTCGATGACACAGGGGCCGGCGATGAGGGCCATGGGGTGGTCGGGGCCGATGCGGAACTGGCCGAAGGGTACGGATTGGATGGGCATGGAAGGCTCCCGGAAGCAGATCGAGGGCACGCAGCCATCGCGGTGGAAACACGTTAGACGCGGAGCCGCGCGGCGGCAATGGGTCGGATGGTCCGGTTTCTTGACAATCGCCGGTAATGGTTAAGATTGGGCGGATTCGAATGGCGGCGGTGCGCGGGAAGGGATTCCCGCGAAGGAGGGTGCGAGAAGGGATTCTCGCACCAGCGGGAGTGGGTGCGAGAAGGGATTCTCGCACCAGCGGCTCGCACCAGCGGCAGGGGGCAACGGCGGCGTGTGGATCATGTTCTGATGGCGTCGACTGAAAGCAAACGCGAGCGGATTGCCGAACGGTTGGCCGGCGAGCGGATGTTGCTCACCGGCAGCACCGGGTTCCTGGCGAAGGTGCTGACGGAGAAGTTGCTGCGCGCGGTGCCGGATATCGGACAGATTTACATGTTGATCCGGCCGCGGGGGGATGGGACGTCGGCCGAGTTGCGATTGCGGCGGGAGGTTTTGGGGAGCAATGCGTTTGACCGGCTGCGGGCGGCGTGGGGGCCGCATTTTGAGCGGCGGTGCATGGCGAAGATCAGCGTGGTGTCGGGGGATTTGACGGTCGACCGGTTCGGATTAAGCGGGAAGGCGTACCAGGGACTGTGCAAGGACGTCACGCTGGTGGTGAACAGCGCGGCGACGGTGACGTTCGACGAGCGGTTGGACGCGGCGCTGGCGTTGAATGTGGACGGGGTGGTGCGGCTGCTGCGATTCGCGAAGGACTGCGGCGAGGCTCCAATGTTGCAGGTGTCGACGGCGTACGTCAGCGGGGTGCAGACGGGCGACGTGCCGGAAACGGTGCTGCCGGCGGGACACACGGTGGCGACGTTCCTGCGCGGGGACGCGGCGGCGACGTTTGATCTGAACGAAACGCTGGCGACGCTGGAACGGGAGGTGGCGGAGGTTAAACAGCGCACGGCGGGGAGCGGCAGTGCGTGCCGGCGGGAACTGATCGACCTGGGCATGGGGCACGCGCAGCGCCACGGCTGGCACGACACGTACACGTTTACGAAGTGGATGGCGGAACAGTTGCTGGTGCGGGAGCGGGGCGAGGTGCCGCTGGTGATTTTCCGGCCGGCGATCATCGAGGGGAGTTACGACGAACCGGCGCCGGGGTGGATCGACGGGTTGCGGATGGCGGACCCGCTGATTCTGGCGTACGGGCGCGGGAAGCTGCGGGAGTTTCCGGCGGAACCGGAAATCCCATTGGATTTGATACCGGTGGATTTTGTGGCCAACGCGATCATCGCGACGCTGCCGGCGAAGCGGAAGGGGGCGTCGCTGGACGTGTATCAGTGCGGATCGAGCGCGCGGAACCCGGTGGCGATTGGTCAGATCGCGATGTCGGTGAAGGAGGCGTTCCGCCGGCGGCCGATGCGTGACGACACGGGCCGCCCGATCCGGGTCGCGACGTTGACGCTGGTTCCGCGGGGCCGGTTTTTGAATCACTGGCGGGTGCGATTGCAGCGGGTTCAGCGGTTGCGGGGGCTGCTGCGGTCAACGAAGCTGGCGCCGAAATATCGCAAATCGCTGGCGGGCGCGGAAGCACAGATCGCGCAGTTAATTTATTTCGTCAAGATCTATTCGCCCTACACGCATCTGCGGGCGCGGTTTTCGGACGAGGGACTACGGACGACGTTCGAGGCGATGCACCCGGCCGATCAGGAGTTGTTTCCGTTCGACGTTTCGCGGATCGACTGGCACGACTACATGGTACACCGGCACGTTCCGGGCGTGCGGCATTTCGTGCTGGGATCGGGGGTGGAGTTGGAAGCCCCGATGCTGGCGGCCGAACATGCGGTGGAGGACGAGCGGCCGGACGCGCCGCCGCCGATGAAGGTACTGTCGGCGTTGCGCGGCGAGTCGATTTACGAGGTGTTCGACCATGCGGCGCGGGTTTATCCGAAGCGGCTGGCGTTGCAGGTGCGGCGAAACGAGCGGTGGATCCGGTATTCGTACGGGGACGCGTCGGCGACGGTGGCGGCGATCGCCCGGCGACTGGTGGAACATGGATTGCGTCCGGGGGAGCGGATGGCGATTTATAGCGAGAATTGCCCGGAATGGGGGCTGACGTACCTGGCGGCGATGCGTCAGGGATTGACGGTCGTTCCGCTGGACGTGCAGTTGCCGCCGGGCGAGGCGGCGGCGATGTCGCGGTTCGCGGGGGTGAAGTTGATCTGCGCGGGGCGGACGACGTACGAGACGATCCGGCGGGAGATGGCGACGGCGAATCGGTCGGGGATCGCGGACGGGGACGGCGGGATAACGGTGGTGGAGTTGAACGGGTCGTTCGTGCCCCCGCCGGGGACGGCGCGGGATCCGGGGCCGGAGCCGGCGACGGTCACGGGGGATGATCTGGCGTCGATCGTGTTCACGTCGGGAACGACGGTGGCGCCGAAGGGGGTGATGCTGCGTCACCGCAGTTTTCTGGCGAACGCGCGATCGCTGGTTCACGTTCAGCCGGTGCAGGCGGACGATCAGTTTCTGTCGGTCCTGCCGCTGCACCATGTGTTTGAGTTTACGGGCGGGTTTCTGGTGCCGATGGCGAACGCGTCGACGGTGACGTACGTCGAGCAGTTGACGAGCGCGGAGATCACCGGGTTGATGCAGGCCACGGGCACGACGGTGATGATGGTGGTGCCGCGTCTGCTGAAGCTGTTTCACGACGGCATACTGCGCAAGGTGGAGACGAGCGGCGTGGTGGCGCGGCGGCTGTTCGCGTT
>JABFSN010000147.1 GCA_013140575.1 Phycisphaerales bacterium
CCCCAATTCTCTCGCCCCGACCGCCGTCCGCAAAAACCCCCGATTCGCCCGTCCATCGTGCTCCAGCAACGACTCAACCTCCGCCCGCAACCCGTCATCCCCGGCGCACACCGCATCTAGAAACCCCGCCCGCTCCGGCGCCGCGATCCCCACGGCCTGTTCAAAAAGCCCTTGAACGCGCTGCCACCGATCGTCACTCATACCCGCGCTCTTCTCGTAGGGTGGGCACCGTCCACCGATTCCACAGAAAGAATTCATCCACAGATTTCACAGATTTTCACAGATCGTTGTTACCCTGCCGCATTTCTCTGTGCCCCTCGTGTCCTCTGTGGCCTTCTTGTTTTCAGCGTTTTAGCGTTTCCTTCCCTCTCATCCCTTTCGCCTTTCGCCGTTTCGCCGTTTCGCCGTTTCGCCGTTTCGCCTTTCGCCTTTCGCCTTTCCTCCCTCCCCATCTGCGCAATCTGCGGATAATTCTCCGTTCGCCCTACGTGCCTTCCCCCAACTCCCTATGCAGCCACGCCCGCGCGAAGCGCCATTCGTTGTCCACCGTGCGTGGCGAGACCTCCAGCACGGCCGCGATCTCGTTGATGGTCATGTCCGCGAAGAAGCGCATGGTGACGATCTCGGCCTTGCGCGGGTCGATCCGTTCGAGTTTGCCGAGCGCCTCGTCGACGGCCAATTCCGTCGCCGGGTCGCGCTCCGCGCCCGCGGGCGTGTCGGCGTCGAGCTCCACCCGCCGCCTGCCGTCGCGCTTCAGCCGCTTTCTGTGACGTGCGTCGTCGATGCGAATGCGGCGCATGGCATTCGCGGCCGCCGCGAAAAAATGCCGCCGGTTGGCGAACTGACCCTTCCCGTCGGGAAAGAGCCGGAAGTAGCACTCGTGTACCAGCGTGGTCGGCTGCAACGTCCGCCCGGCCGCGTCCCGCCCCATCTGCCCCCCGGCCATCCGCCGCAACTCGCTATACACCACCGCCCACAACTCCCGCCGCGCGCCCTCGTCGCCCGCCCCAACGGCGTCGAGCAATTCGGTAATGGGTTGATGTGTCGGTTCGGCCATTTCCGGCACCCTCGCGGCCATTCGAGTTGCAGACTCGGGACAGGATGACGCGCATTATCGCACGAACGCATCTTCTGAAGCAAGACCGGATTTGGCAGTTGCCGGGGAGGTAGGGTCCGTGTTGCAGTTATTGAGGCCGACGGTCAGTCGGGCAGGCCGTAGGCCTGATCGTCCGTAGCCGGGAGTGGAGGTCGCGGAAGCGACCGACACCCCCGGAACGAGTTCCCGGAGGAAACCGACGCCGAAGGCGTCGTCGTAGTTCGCCTAATCAACACTGACCGCAACGCCATAGCCGCCGGCGCCCACGAACCGGCCGATCGCATCGACGGGCCGTTGCCTCGGCGCCGCGCCGCGCGGTACGACCACCCCGTCGGGGTGGCATCGTTCGCAACGCCGCTTTCCGGGGGTCGCGCTGCGCTTGACCCCCGGCTACGAATGTGGAGGCCTTCGGCCTCCGGCGGAATCAACCCCGCGCCGGCAAATCGAATGCCCAATCCAGATTTCTTGCGTGCATCGCGGCCCATTGACGCACGCTAATGAGTAACGCCCCTGCCGCCACTCGGAACCGGCACCGGTGTTTCCTTCGATACAGCAAGAACAGTTGAAAGGAGCGACAGAATGTCTTCCCGAAGAGTATTGGTTTCGGCGGTGTTTGGATTGGTTGCGCTGGCAAACGTCGGGCGGGCCCAGGAGCCGAACGACGACTTTGACGATGGGGTCATCGACCCGCTGATGTGGTCGTGGGGATGGGATCGTACAGGCATTGGCGGGCCCGGTGCGGGGAGTTGGCAAGGGAGCCACGACGAAATCATCGCCGCGGACGGATATCTGCGAATACGCGTCTTCGGTCCCACATCGGGAAACACGTTCGGCGGCTGGGCCTGGTTGCAGTCGCAATATGACTACAACGACGGATTCAACCACGTGATCAACTTTCGTTGAAGAGCGGACGTCAATGCATACCACATTGACATGTATGCAATTCAAATTGCAGAAGGTGGCGCCGCCGCGACCGCCAATCTGTTCTGGTACGGCCTAGCCGAAGGCGGCGTCGACGGTCCCGAGTGGCGCAACATCTACTTCAACTATCTCCAGCCCGATGTAGGGCAAGATGACTGGTCGATCGTCATTGACGCCGGGACGAATACGGCCACGGTTTACGATGGGCCGAATCTGTCGGGGAATCTGGTGGGACAGAACTCGCTGCCCACCGATCAGGAATGGCACCTGCGGTTCATCCATCTGGATGGAACAAGCGGCGGTTTCCCGGCCGGCGACAACCTGCTCAACCTTTATTCCATTTCGTCGGTCTCAGTGCCTCCGCCGCGGATCGACGGCGCCTGCTGCATTCGCGGCTCGTGCGGGCTGATGCTGGAATCACAATGTGCGGCCATTCACGGCGAATTCGCGGGCGACGGGACGGTGTGTGACGACGTGCCGTGCCCCGTCACCTGTCAGGGCGACATCATCCCCTGTCCGCCGGGCGACGGGACGCCGTGGGGTGACGGGAAGGTGGACATTTTCGACATTCTCGGCGTGCTCGACGCCTTCGCGGGCAACGACTGCTGCGCCCCCTTGCCATAGCGGGCCGGCGCAAGAGTCGTGGCATCGGCGTCCCGCCCATGTTTCAACGGGCAGGATGCCGGTGCCACGGCCCGCAGTCGATTCGGTCGAATGCCGGATGATGGCACGGTCCGCGATGACGCGGCCGTGCCGTCGTCGTTCATCGCCGCAAGACGTTCTTCGTAGAGCGGGTTTCACCCGCCGCGATTGCGGCTGAACGGGAGGCATGGGTAACGCGTGGATAGCCTGGCTTATGCCCGGGTGGCATGGCCCACGCTCGCGTGGCCATGCCGTTCGTCGTCGGTGGTACGACGGGCCGGGTGGTGCTGCCGCATCAGTCCCCCACCCCGGGAACGGGGTGGGGCACCCGCGCCATGCCGCTCCGATGGGTCGCGTGGTCGTCGTCGGTGCGAGAATCCCTTCTCGCACGAGCTACCGTACGGCCGCCGCCGCCCACCAATCTCGGTCCGAAGAGTCTATCCACTGATTACACAGGTTTTCACAGATGACGGATACACTCCCGCGTTTCTCCGCGCCCTCTGTGTCCTCTGTGGATTCTTCCCGAATCGTTTCAGCGTTTCTTCTTCGCGCCAGCTGCATTGTCGCGCCGATCGAATTGGTGGGCAATGCCCACCCTACAATTCCACTCTTCTCCCTTCCCCATCTGCGTCAATCTGTGAAATCTGTGGATAATTCCCCTCCGCGGACGACCGGTGATCCTCCCCGCGGCCGATGGCGCCGGGCGATTACGCCCCGTCGCCGGTGTCCAGGATTTTGGGAACGCGGAAGAACGTGCCCTCGCGCTGCGGGGCGTTGGAGAGGGCCGTGTCGGAATCGAACGACGGTGTGACTTCGTCCTCGCGGAAGACGTTGTGAACCGGAAGGGCGTGTGCCGTCGGCGGTACGTCGGCGGTGTCCAGTTCGCCGAGCTGGTCGATGTAGCCCACGATGGCCGACAACTCGCCGGTCATCCGGGTGATCTCGTCGTCGGTCAACGCCAGACGTGACAAGTGGGCCACGTGCCGCACCAGCGATTCATCGATCTTCGATTCTCGGGCCATCTGCCCATCAACTTCGGTCGGAAGTACCGGGCGACGCAATCCGTGCGTCGATGCCGGTCCGGCCGCGTGTGCGATGATTGCAGTCTACGACGCCGTCGTGGTCGCGACCGCCTCGGCCGGCGCCGTCCAAGTGCGCTTCGGCGGCTTGATGACCAGCCCCATGCGGATGGCCTTGGCCGAAACCTTGATGCGGCAGACCCGGCCGTCGATCAGCGCCCGCACGCGTTGAATGTTCGGTTTGAACTTGCGTTTGGTGATGCCGGTCACTTTCTTGCCCACGCCGCCCAGGTACTTGGCCTTGCCGCGACGTGCGATTTGATTGCCGGCCTTGGTTTTCTTGCCTGTGAAATAGCACACCCGCGACATAACCACGCTCCCGAAAACACGCCTCGACGAAGCAGCCCCAGAACCGACCCGCGCCGCGCTGAATCGTTCGATCCAACGACCGCGCACCCACCAAAACCTACGGCCCGGACAAGCCGGATGATCTCCAACCCCGATCGCCCGGACCCGTCATGGCCGTAGACGGGCGATTGTAGCAGGTTTACGCACCGCCACAATCGCCGCGGCCGGTTTAATCACAGATATCTCGCGGGCCGGAGACAATTGGCCGCCGCCCCCAAAAAAAAGAGCCCCGCGGGGGACTCGTTGTATGGACTCAAAAAAGGCGGCGCCCGGGAACGTCGGCCGGCGGGCTATTCCCGTTGCCCGTTGGTGCGGCGGCGTTCGGTCTCGAAAATCGACTGCGTTCGGACGACCGTGCGCTCACCCGGGAACAGGTGAAACGCATGCACGTGGAACTCGCACTCCCGGGCTTCGAAATCCAGGAAAGAAAAGGGCTTAAGGCCTTCCGGGCCGCAATCCTCCGCTTCCCAGAACATCCCCTTGCGCTCCCGATCGCGGGAGATGTCGCGGTGGGTGGCGGGGAAAAGGTTCGAGGTCATGCGCTCAACCTGGGTCGAAAGAATGTAACGCAGCCCGCCAGTGAACGACTGGGAATAGTCGCGTTCGCCGCGAAAACGAAACGTGTTGGCCAAACCCATGCGGGGAAGCAGGTCGCTGTGTTCGGCGACCAGTTCCGTCAAGTATTGATCGCCAAATTGAACGGTGATAACATGCGCCAAACCAACAACCCACACTTCCGCACTGTACAGCCGCTGTTCCACACGTCGGACTTGGTGTATGTGGAACAATTCCGGGTGCAGGGCGCGCTGATAAAGCGAAAAGTGAAGATCTTCAGCGCGCTGACGAGATTGACTCAACTCCAGTGTCATCAGGCAGTTCCCAAATCGACGTCCCGGTGAATCGTTAATTCGGACCAACCGAATCCGCGTTCGCAGTATTATACGGCACCCTTGGAAGTTTGCCACGAGAATTCGGAAGTTATTTCGCAATTGTTACAAACTCGGACAAGTAGAAGCATAACAACATTATTTACATATACTTGCATTGCAATCGTGCGGCGTGGGGCGTCGCCAAATCGGGAGGCCAGGACCCTGTCAGCAACGCCGATGCGGGAATGACTCCACGGTGACATTTCACAGGATGCACAGGCTGCCCAGGCTGCCGGCAAAGTCGTCTACACGCCAAGCAGGGTGGGGTCGCCGACTGCCCAATCAGGTTTGGAATCGCAGGTTGCGGTTAATGGTGCGGCACTACCAGCGCCGGTGGTGGAGCGGGGAGCATCCCCCCATATTTTGTGCGTCGTTCACCGCACAGAAATCGAACTGGACCGTGTTGCCACCGAACTCCGCGCGAGGAGGACTAGTGCTCCGTCGCAGCTAAAGTTCTGGGTCGGGTGGCACGGACAACGGTACTCCGTTGTCCGTGTAGGTGGTGCAGGCATCGATGAAACCAGGGCACCGCTCGGCGGGCGAGACCACCGGCAAACGAGTACGCTTGCCCGTGCCACCCGAAAAATAAGCTGCGATGGAGCACTAGCGTTGATCGACGACGGGGAACGCCGATGTCGGGGATTGGGTGTTGCCTGGCGGCAGGCGTCTTGCCGGGGTTGGAGCACGATGGCGGGGGACGGGAAGTCGTGGGGCGGTTTCCACGGGCGACAGGTGCGTTATGATGCGGGGCTTGCCGCGCGGCGCGGCCACATGCGGGGCGCGAAGTGAATTCGACCGGCGTGACGAGGTGACGAGGCATCAGGTGCGGACGCTGGAGTGAGCGAGGATGAACGAAGACCGAAAAGTTTGGCATTGGGCGATGGTGGTGGTGCCGGTGGTGGCGGCGGCTATTGCGATTTACCCGCCGCATCGCAAGTTGAAGGCGGGGATCGATTTGGCCGGCGGCACGTCGATGCTGTTCGAGATCGATACATCGGGCATGTCGGCGGACGAGAAGGACGGATTGGCCAACAACGTCATGGAGGTGCTGAAACGTCGGATCGATCCGAACGGGCAGCTGAACCTGGTGTGGCGGCCGGTGGGGCAGAACCGGATCGAGATTCAGATGCCGCGTCCGCCGCGGGAAGCGTTGCTACGGCGCGAAGCGTTTGAAGCGGCGATTGCGCAAGTGCGGGCGTTGAACATCACCCGGCCGGAGATTGAGGATTGGTTGCATCTGCCGGCCGAGGAGCGGACCACGGCGAAGGACAAGCTCGTACACGGCGTCCCGGAGCGGAACGCGAAGTTGGACGCGCTGGTGACGGCGTATGACGCCTATGGGGCCGCGAAGGACGACGTGGCCGCGGCGCAATCAAGCTACGAGTCGGCGTTGCAGGCGGTGTTGTCGACGAGCGTGGACCTGTCGCAGTTGAGTTTCGTGCTGGACCTGACGGAGCCGGAGCGGAGCAAGGAGTTGGAGCGGATCCGCGGCGCGCACACATCGGAGGCGTACGGCACGACGTTGGCGGCGACCGACGCGGCGCACCGTCAATGGGCGGAACACAAGGGCGTGCTGGAAGACCCGTCGGATCTGAAGCGGCGGATTCGCGGGGCGGGGGTGCTGGAATTCCGCATACTGGCGGAGCGGGACAGCGGCACGCCGACGCACACGGCCCACAAGCAGGTACGGCTGAAGGAGTCCATCGCCAAGTACACGGACCAGTTGCAACAGCGCGGACCGCGGCGCCACGGCGGCGACGCGTACATGTGGTTGCCGGTGGCCGACATTTTGGACCTCACCAACGCGGATACGCATGAAGTGCTGGAGCGAACCAAGCACGCCCTACCCGGCGGGTTGATTGTGGAGAAGTACGCGGGTCAATGGTTCGTGCTGTCGCACGCGGAGAAAGAGCACGGGTTGACGCGGGACAGCGCGCAGAAGTGGAAGCTGGTGAATGCGTATCGGGGGATGGACCCGCAGACGGGGCGTCCGACGGTGAATTTCCAGTTGGATGCGCGCGGCGGTCGGCAATTCGGAAAATTAACCGGGGACAATCTGAACCGGCAGTTGTCGATTCTGCTGGACGGGGTGGCGCAATCGACGGCGAACATCGAGTCCATGATCCGCGAGAGCGGCATGATTCGCAGCAGCAAGTTCACGCAGGAGCAGGTGGGCGAGTACGTGACCACGTTGCGGGCGGGGGCGTTGCCGGCGCGGCTGATCGAGACGCCGCTGATGGAGCGGACGGTGGGTCCGAGCCTGGGCGAGCACAACCGGGCGATGGGGATGCGGGCGGCGATCGTCGGTTTGGTCGCGGTGATGGTGGCCGTGGCGATCTATTATTACCTGCTGGGCATGGTGGCCAATGTCGCGTTGGCGCTGAACCTGCTGTTCACGCTGGCGATCATGGCCACGATGCAGGCGACGTTCACGCTTCCGGGTATCGCCGGTCTGGTGCTGGGCGTAGCGATGGCGATTGACGCCAACGTGCTGATTTTCGAGCGGATGCGCGAGGAGACGGACCGCGGGGCGACACTGAAACGGGCGTTGCGGCTGGGATACGACCGTGCGTTGGCGCCGATCGTGGACTCGAACCTGACCACTCTGCTGACCTGCGTGGTGCTGGGCTACCTCGGTACGGAGGAGGTGAAGGGGTTCGCGATGACGCTGGGGTTCGGGCTGGTGACCAGCATGTTCACGGCGTTGTTCGTGACCCGGGTGATTTTCACCGCGCTGATCGGCGCGGGGGTGCTGAAACAGGTTCGCATGATGCGACTGGTGAAGCCGCTGAAGGTGGACTGGGTGGGGCTGCGGCGGGTGTTCTGGCCTGCGTCGCTGGCGTCGGCCGTCGCCTGCGTGGTGTTCACCGGGTACGTGGCCACCACCAACAAGGAAGCGTTGTTCGACATCGAGCTGCTGGGCGGCACGAGCGTGCAGATCGAGCTGAAAGCCGGGGAAACGGTGACGGACGAACAGATGCGGCGGCTGATCGCATCGACGTCGGGCGAGCCGAAATCGGCGGTGCAATGGCTGGAGGAGGCCGCGGACGCGCTGGCTGCGTGCACGGTTTCGCGGGGCGACAAGCCGTCGTCGTTCGCCGTTCATTCGACCACGCTGACCGCGGACCAGATCGAGTCGCTGTGCCGAAGCGAGTTGGAGACGAAGCTGGAGCGCGGCGGGTTCACGCGTTCGGGGCAGACGCTGAAGTTGGAGGCGCGGGCCGGCGGCGAGGGGCAGCTGTTGCTGGATGAGGCCGGTCTGAAGAGCGCGTTGGAACGCGCCGCGGCGAATGCCCGCGAGGCGGCGCTGCGGCTGGCGTCGGCCAAGGTGCAGACGGTGGAAGTGTCGGGAGGCGCCGAGGGCGGGGCCATGGCGTTTGAAGTGATCACGGTGGAGACGCGCAAGGACCTGGTGCAGGCGGCGATTTTGGGGGCGATGAGTCCGGAGGCGGCGGCCGCCAGTCCGTTGGTTCCGGAATTGAACGTCGAGCGCTCGGTGAGTTTCGAGGTGGCGACGGACGCGGAGCGGGCGCCGGAAGGGTGTTGGCCGATTCAGGCGGAGGACCGCTACCTGGCCGACGTTCTGGGCGATGCGTCGTTGCAATTCGACATTCACCCGTACAAGGGCGGGGTGGCGATCGTGGTGGACAAGCTGGATCCGCCGTTGACGGCCGAGGCGTTCGAGCGGCGCATTCGCGAGATTCGTCTGCATCCGGAGTTTTCGCAGTTCGAGATGCGGCAGTACCGGGCCATCGGGTTGACCCGGGTGGGCGAGGAGAACAAGCTGCCGACGTTCAACAAGTTCGCGTACGTGGCGGTGGATGAGAACCTGCCGTACTACGACGACCCGACGGGAAGTTGGGACGAGCAGGTGGCGCAAACGGAATTGACGCAGGTGCGCGAGGCGCTGGGGACGGAGAAGTCGGTCCGCAAGGTGAACCAGTTCGCCCCGCAGGTGGCGGCGCGGACGCAGCAACAGGCGATCATCGCGGTGATCGTCTCGCTGGCGGCGATCGTGGCGTACATCTGGATCCGGTTCGGGAACGTGCAGTTCGGGCTGGCGGCGATCGTGGCGCTGGTGTTCGACGTTTGCATTCCGCTGGGGCTGGTGACGGCGTCGCACTACGTCTATCGATCGTTCGTGGGCCGGGCGCTCCTGTTGGAGGATTTCAAAATCGATCTGTCGATGATCGCGGCGTTTCTGACCATCATCGGCTACAGCATCAACGACAAGATCGTGGTGTTCGATCGCATCCGGGAGAACCGCGGCAAGCTGAAGTCGCTGAATGCGGCCATGCTCAACGCGGGCATCAACCAGACGTTTCCGCGAACGATTCTGACGGGTATGACCACGCTGATCGCCCTGTCGACCATGTATCTGTTCGGTGGCACGGGCATTCACGGTTTCGCGTTCGCCATGCTGCTGGGCGTTGTGGGCGGAACGTACAGTTCGATCACCATCGCCGTGCCGCTCGTGCATCGACCGAGGGTGCTGCACACCATCGTCTATCTGCTGGTGGCGGGCAGCGTGTTCGGGATATTCTGGGTGATGGTCAGCGCGTCTTCGGTGGGATCGACGTTGTTGCCGGTGGGCGGATTGGTCATCCTCGCGGGCCTGATCTGGGCGATCGTGATGGAGTTGCGCAAGGGCGAGCATCGCATGACCATGCCCGGTGTGGCGTAGGAGATTCTAAAACGCAGGGCGCTTTGTCGAGCAATCCGCGGTTGGCGTCCAGGCACCAGCCCGGGTCGAGTCATGGAAATTGCGAGCATGAATCGGACACTTCAAGGCTCTGGAGTTGACGAAGGCATTGAGCGGATTCCGAGTGAAACCGCCGATGCAGAGAGCAGCCCGCCCCTATATGAGATTGCCACTTATCCCGCGGACTTCACTTTGGAAGTTCTCTACGACAAATGGAAGTCCGGCGGCATCGACATGCCACGCTTTCAGCGCTTGTTTGTCTGGACTCAGGTGCAGGCGAGCAAGTTGATCGAATCGTTCCTGCTGGGGCTGCCCGTACCCAGTGTTTTCTTTTACACGGAACGAGAAAAAGAGTCGCTCTTGGTAGTCGACGGACAGCAGCGATTGCGGTCCATCTTCTATTTCTTCGAGGGCTATTTTGGAGAAGAATCGGACGGCGAACGGACCATATTTCGGCTTCGCGGATTAAACGAAAAAAGTCGATGGTACGAAAAGTCATTCAAAGATATTTGCCGGACCGACCACCCAAGCAGCAATCGTTTCAGAAACGCCGTCCTCCGGTCCTTCGTCGTTCGCCAGCTTGATCCGAAAGACGATACGAGCATCTTTCACATCTTCGAGCGGTTGAACACCGGAGGCACTCTGCTTACCCCGCAAGAGATACGGAACTGTATCTGCGGCGGAGCATTCAATGATTTGCTGCATGAACTCAATCGAGACGCGAGGTGGCGAGGCATCTTCGGCAAGAAGGCGTTGGATCGGCGAATGCGGGATGTCGAACTGATTCTGCGGTTCTTCGCGTTGGTGCGAAATCGCAACGCTTATAAGAAGCCGATGAAGGATTTTCTGACGACCTTCATGCGTTCCAATCGGAAGCTGCCGATCCCTCAGATTCAAGAAGACCGCGATTTGTTTCTGCGGGTCGTCGACGCGGTCGCGACGGAACTGCCTGCCAAGCCGTTTCACATTCGCGCCGGTCTCAATGCGGCGGTGTGCGACGCGGTTCTCGTGGCGGTGGCGGAGGCGAAGCGCATACCCAAGAACCTGGGCAAACGATTCGCAGACTTGATTGAGGACGAAGATTTTTTGGATGCGGCGACTTCCGCGACAACGGATGTGGATTCCGTGAAAAAGCGCATAGCCGAAGCGAAGCAAGTTCTTTGCGGCTGATTACAATCATGAGCCTGATGCTTCTCGAACATGCGCTGGACACATGCGCCGTTCACCTGAAAGCCTGCAACGCACGCAACTCGGAAATCGAGGCGTATCTGACGAGGTATCTGCTGGTCTTGGCGGTCGCGGTGTTTGAGGAAGAATTCGAGCGCCTCATTTCGGACCGTGCGATGCAGGCGGGCGATCCACCCGTCGCTTCTTTCGTGACCTCCGCAACTCACCAGCTGCTGCGCCACACCAAGATTAGCGACCTCAAGGGATTCCTCGGTCGATTCGGGCCCGCGTGCCAGGATGCTTTTGACCGGGGTATTTCAAGCGGCAAAGCTCGCGTCGCCTTTGACGCGATTGTCCAAAGCCGCCATGAGGTAGCGCACCGTGGCGGTAGCAGCACACAAATGACGTTCGATGACTTGCGCCATCACATCGCAGACAGCCGTGACATCTTGCACGCTTTCGCGGCCGCACTTCCTCCACCGCCGATAAAACCGTGAGTCCGGGGCCAGTCGTCTCGCCATCGGGGCGGGGATCGAGCAAACTCATCGCCAGCCATTGGTTCTCGAGTTCCGTGAGTTACTCCGGAAAAGCATGTTGCGCGACATGCCTGGTTTCGACCGTGGCGCCGTTAGGCTGGTCAGTCGAGTTGACGAACGCCGACAGATCGAACAGATCGATATCGCCGTCAATATCGAAATCGAACGCCGGGCAACACGAGGGCAACGCGATGGGATAGGCCGGGGGATCGACCGGCCCGACCGGTCCGGTGAAGCACGATTGCAGGCCGCCGAAATCGGCCGAACCGACGGCGTGGTCATTCGTGCAATCGCCGGGCGTGCCGATGCGGATCACCGCGTTCCCGAATTGCCCGCTGATGTCCTGTATCGGAGATTCGCGTCCGAAGACCACGGTGCGGCTGTTCGGGCCGCCGGCCGGTTCGACTGCGACGCGCGTGGCCACCGTTCGAACCAACGCTCGAAACCGGAACGTTGCGACCAGCACGCCCGCGCCGTCGACGATGGCGTCCGCGTCAAACCTGGCCAACGCTGTGTAGAATGCCACGCCGTCTGCCAGGTTGGTATTCAGCCCGTCGCGATCCGGCAGCAACCCGGCGATCAACCACGCGTAGGGCCCGTTGTTGTCGAGACCGATGTACTCGAGCCGATGCTCGTCCCATGCCAGAACGACGTCGATCGCGGCGATGGAGGCGCTTCGGTCCGACGGGCCGACCGCGACGAGTTCGAGGGCCACGATTTCGCCGGGTTGAACCGTCTGCACCGACGGTCGCCACACCAAATCGACCTCGGCCGCTGCAGTGGATACCGGAACGGCGAAGAAGCTCGTCGAAATAAGACAACGCAGTACCGTTCCCATCGCGGTCGTTTCGTCGGATTCGCTTTTCGGATTTCCAGCCCGTCGATCAAGTTGGTTGCCACCAACCATCTAGTTGGTTGGCACCCGAATCAAACCAAGCTACGCACGGTTCCTAAATTGCCATCATATAGACGATGCTCGACGAATGAAACGGGCATTTGGAGTGCTACAAATACAATTCAACATACAGCTTGATTTTGCGGATAACAAGCATCCTGCCTGGTCCGCATGGCATGACGAGTTGTTTACTGGCTTCCGTCGCCCCGACTTCGGAAGCCGGTTATGGGCGGCAGCTCGACGGGCATTTCGTCGGGTGGGACGGCAAACACCTCGACGCGGACGATGTCCTCGAACGGGACGGAAATAACGAACGCGCCGACCTTGTACTGCTCGTCGACGGGTTCGCATTCGAAGGTCATGTGGGCCTTGCTGTTGACGTCCGAAAAGTCGCGGAACTCGTAACTGAAGCCGTCACGCAAATAAATCAGCGTGCGCGTACGCAGGTCATCGAAGAACCGACGGAAGTCGCGATTGTCCATGGCGCTATCGCGGGTGAGCTTGGGGAAGCGGCGTAACCCGCAACGGACCTTGGCGTCGTTCTGTTGTTCCTTGAATTGGTGCCCGTGGAACCAGTCGTAGTCAAACACGCGGTAATCCTTCAGCGGGTGCCAACGGGTTCCGGAAAACGCGCCGCAACGGTAGGTCGGGGCTGTGGGGCTGTCAACGCGACGCCGCCGTCCTGCTACTCATCGGTTCGCCGGGGGGATACGCTGTCGTTGATGTCGCCGGCCGAAAAGACCCGCCGTCTGAAGGAACTGCTGTCGGCGGCCGGTTTTTGCCGGTGCGGAGTGGCGGTCGCGGGTCCGATCGGTCGGGTCCCATATCTCGAGCGGTGGTTATCGTCCGGACGAGCGGGGACGATGGCCTATCTGCATGGTCATCGTGCGTTTCGCACCGATCCGGCGAAGCTCCTGGACGGGGGCCGTAGCGTGGTTGTCGCGGCCATGAACTATCGGCAGCGCGAACCGGCGACGCCGGACGACGGCCGGCCGCGGGGGCGGGTGGCGATGTATGCGTGGGGGGACGATTACCACGACGTGATGCGGCGGCGATTGGATTCGGTCGTCGATCGGTTTCGCGCCGAGGTAGACGAGACGTTCGAGGCCCGATGTTGCGTGGACACGGCCCCGCTGCTGGAGCGGGAGCTGGCCGCGATGGCGGGCGTGGGGTGGATTGGCAAGAACACGATGGTGCTGCACCAGGACGTGGGCAGCTATTTTTTCCTGGGCGAGATCGTGACCACGCTGGAACTGGCGCCCGACGAACCGGTGGCGGATCATTGCGGCCGGTGTACGCGCTGTCTGGATGCGTGTCCGACGGGGGCATTCCCGGCCGCGTACGAAATGGACGCATCGAAATGCATCTCGTATTTGACCATCGAGCATCGCGGAGAGATCGCGGGGACGTTTCATCGGGCGATGGGCGATTGGGTGTTTGGTTGCGACGTGTGCCAGGAGGTTTGCCCGTTCAACCGTGATACGCCGTATACTACGGAATTTGGCGTCGGCCCGCCGGGACCGCGGCCGGCGCTGGCGGACATTGTGGCGTGGGACGAAGACGCATATCGCGCGACGCTGAAGGGGAGCGCGACGCGCCGGGCGAAGCTACCGATGTGGAAGCGCAATGCGGGCATTGCGGTGAAGAACCACGCCGCCGAAAACACCGGCGATAGGTGAAATCAGTCCCCGTACATGGTGGCACGGACCGCCCGCGAGAAACGGATCGTGGCATCGGTTGGTAGTTGGCCCGTGCTACGGACGTGTCAATCCGCTACGACCGATGTTCCACAAACTCTTCAACCGTCAATCCGATGTCCTTGGCGATCTGCCGGATCAGGACGGGGGAGATATCTCGGGAAGCGTGAAATGGAACAGTGGTTCCTCGCCCATCGGGGTGACGATACTGCCGATGCGAACCACGGCTCCGAACTTCAACAAACCCCAAGCGAATCAGAATCGCAACCACCTCACGGGGTTTCAGTATGGGCGGTTTGGCCATGGTCAGGCGATCGAGACTCGCTGCGTTCCGACGAACTCGCCTTCGAGCGTGGGTTGGCCATCTTCGAGGAGCATTTCGATCACTTCGCGGAGATTGCCGTTGAGTTCGTCGAGGGTCGCCGCTTGGGAATGG
Organism: Phycisphaerales bacterium; assembly: GCA_013140575.1. Taxonomy (GTDB): domain Bacteria; phylum Planctomycetota; class Phycisphaerae; order UBA1845; family UBA1845; genus JABFSN01. Next base: position 14,449 of record JABFSN010000147.1, read on the forward strand.
GCTCCGGGAAACCCCGGGACGTAACCCACGTACAGTCCGGTTTCGGGATCTCGCTCGACTACGGCCGTGAAGTCCTGCATCGGAATCCTCCGTCCTCGGATCGGGTCGGCCCCAGCGTGACGAACGGGGGGCCGAGGTCCAATTGCAGTATTCTATCGCGGGCGGGCACCAACACCAACGCCGGGACAACCGGTCCACGAAGCGGACACATCGGACCGCCGTCTCACGAAAGTCCCAACAGAACCGTGGACGCGAGACCGCGTCGGCCCGCCACTTGCGTGGCGGGTGCTGATCGTGCCATTCGCTGTCGCCGCGCGGTCGCGCATCTACCGCCGTTTGAATTGGCGTTCCAGGTCGCGGACGGAGAGGCGGAGGGTGGTCGGGCGGCCGTGGGGGCAGTTGCTGGATTTATCGACGAGGTCTTTCTGGGCGAGGAGTGCGGCGATTTCTTCAGTGGACAACGGGTCGCCGGCCTTGACCGCGGCCTTGCAGGCCATCATGGCCAGCAGGTCGGCGATGACGTGCTCGGCCTGCAGCTCGTGTTCCTGCGATTCGAGTTTGTCGAGCAGGTCGCGGACGAAACCGACCGCGTCGGTGTCGCGCAAGACCGACGGCACGCTGTGGATGGCCAACGAATCTTTCCCAAACGGGGCCATTTCCAGGCCCACGCGCTGCAGCAACGCTGCGGCGCGTTCGATCAACGCCAGCTGCGCGGCCGTCACGTTGATGGTTTCGGGCAGCAGCAGGCGTTGGGACGCAAGCGGGCCCTGCGTGATGCGTTCGGTCAGTTGGTTGTACAGAACGCGTTCGTGCAGGGCGTGCTGATCAATGATCATCATGCCGTCGTCGGTCTCGCACACCAGGTAACTGTTGTGCAGTTGGATGGCGCCGCGGGCACGAATGCCGGACGCGCCGGACGAACCGAGCGCGTCGGCCGAGCCGGACCGACCGGCGTCACCCGGTGTCGCTTGATCGGGGGGCGATGGCGACGAGCGATCGCCGGCATGACCGTAAGCCGCCTCCCACGCGGCCAACGGCGAGCCGAATCGGTTCGAATCGTGGATGGACGGGATGGAGTGACGCGACCCACCGGGCGATGCAGCGCGCGGATCGTCGTGCATGTCGTCGTTCGCTCGAACGGTCGAGGGAGCGTTCCATGAAGGCGGTGTTGCACCGTGCAGGAACCCCGACGGCGGTTGCGCGCCCGGCGGTGCATCGACAGCGGTGGCCAGCGCCTGTTTCATCTGGTCCGCGAATTCCAGGCGCAGATTGTCGGCGGCCTGCGCGTTCATCGCGAACGGCCGATGACCACCGCGACCGCCGCCGGTCTGCAACGCGGGGGCCAGATCGGTCGAGCGGAGCGCCCCGCGCAACGCGGTCAGCACCAGGCCGTGCACCATGTTCGATTCCGACCAGCGCACCTCGATTTTCGTGGGGTGTACGTTGACGTCGACGGCCGACGGGTCCACGCGGATGAACAGGAACACCACCGGGGCCCGGTTGGGGTCGATCAACCCGCGATAGGCTTCCTTGACGGCGTGCTGCACGTACTTGTCGCGGATGAACCGCCCGTTCAGAAACGTGAACTGCCAGTTGGCGTTGGAGCGCGAGTCGGCCGGTCGGCCCGCGTAGCCTTCAATCCCGATCGCCGCGTCGTCGCGTTCGAAGGCGATCAACGCCTCGCCGAGTTCCGGGCTGAACAGTTGACCGATGCGGGCCCGCGTTTCGGAGTCGCCGGGCAGCCGCTGGGATTCGCGGCCGTTGCGGGCCAGCATGAACGCCGTCTTGGGATGGGCCAGCGCGATGCGCGCAAACTGCGTGGTGACCTGACCGGTTTCGGTGCCCACGTGGCGCAGAAATTTCCGCCGGGCGGGCACGTTGTAGAACAGGTCGCGGACCTCGATGGTGGTCCCCGGCCGGCAGCCCGCGGCCCGGCAGGTGCGGACCTCCTCGCCCTCGACAATGATTTCGGCCCCCTCCCCGGCTTCGTGCGGGCGGGAGACGATGCGCAGACGCGAGACCGCGCCGATGCTGGCCAGCGCTTCGCCGCGGAAGCCCAGCGAGCGAACGCGGAACAAGTCGTCCTCGTCGTTGATCTTGCTGGTGGCGTGGGGCGCGACGGCCAACGGCAATTCGTCGGCCGACATGCCGCAGCCGTCGTCGGTCACGCGGATCAGCGTGCGTCCGCCGTCGTCGATGGCCACGCCGATTTCGGTGGCCCCGGCGTCGACGGCGTTTTCGGTCAACTCCTTGACCACGCTGGCGGGCCGCTCGATGACCTCGCCCGCGGCGATCTTCTTGACCACCCGCTCCGGCAGTATGTGAATGCGCGGCATGATGGGGCGATGGTAGTCGATTTTTCCCGAGTCGGCACGCGCCCCGCCCTCCATACGGCGGCAAGGGCCGCAGCTTCGGGTGGAAGAACTTTATCCACAGATTTCACAGATTTTCGCAGATAATTCGAAGCGATTTTTTTCTTATCTGCGTCAATCTGCGAAATCTGCGGATTCCGTTACGCGTTTCAGTGTTTTCCTGCCTGCCTCCGCGCCCTCTGCGCCTCCGCGGTGCATCCTTTTCGCCCTTGGACGTTTCGCCTTTCCAGTCACGGCCCGGCCGGGCAGTTGCACACCTTCAGGCCACTGCGTCCGCCGAGTGCGTCTGCGCGAATCAAGGCCGAAGGCCTCCACGTTCGTAGCCGGGGGTCAAGCGCAACGCGACCCCCGGAAAAGAATCGTCCATACGAAATCCACGCCGAAGGCGTGGTCGTTATTCGCCCGACCGAGGGACGGCAGCCGAACCACGCCGCACGTCCGGCGCACCACGCCGCCCGCCCGCGCCGGGCACAACCACGCCCCCGGTCGAATACGAACAACGACCATGACCCCGCCCGGATGTCACTTCGACCACGACTTCGGGCGCGGACACACCACGACGACCCCGTCGGGGTCGGATTCCGCGCGGGCGGCGTTCCGGGGGTGTGGGTCGCTCCCGCAACCTCCACCCCCGGCTACGGACGCACAGGCCTTCGGCCTGAAGAGTCGCAGTACCGGCCACCACGTTTGCAAGCCGTTTCCGCGTCTCCCGATTTCGCCTTTCCGCGCGGGGTGCCCCATCCATCGCGCGGCGATGCGGCGACGTATGCGTCGCCGGGTCACGATGATTCGACGCGACGACGACGGAGGCCGGCGGCGGTATTCGATCGGTGCGACCAATCCGCAACGCCGCGCAACCAATGCAATCGCACGCGTTTCACGCGTGGACGCCGCCCCCACCGTTCGATCATCGCGCCCCCACTTGGCTATCGAAAAGTATGGGCCACCCGGTCACGGCCCGGAACAGGCTGATTTCGGGACTGCAGACCGCAGCGATCGGATTGGCGTGGGTACCGACGGCTAGTATACTCCGTCGAATGGAATTGCGATTCACCCAGCATGCCGAGCACGTGATCGGAGAGCGAAAGCTGCAAGTGGCGTGGATCGAGCGGGCCGTGCAGTCGCCGGAGAGAATCGAAGAGGCGGAGGGCGGGACGCGTCACTTCCTGGCGAGGATCGTCGAGCGCGACGTGCGAATACTCCGCGTCGTCGTCGATCCCGTCCGCGACCCTTGGGTGGTGGTCACGGCGTTTCTGGATCGAAGAATGAAGGGACAAATCCCATGAAGCTGAAAGTCGACGAGCAGAGCGACGCGTTGTACCTTCGCATCAACGAATCGGGGATCGTCGAATCGGAAGAAGTGGAGCCCGGCGTGATCCTCGATTACGACGCGCAGGGTCGCGTGGTCGGCGTGGAGCTTCTCCGCATCCGGGACCGCGCCGCGGGCGCGTCGCTCCGCAATCTTGTCTTCGAGACGGCATAGAGGCCGAGCCGGGGCGCCGTCGCCCGTTCGCGCGGCGTGCCCCATCCATCGCGCGGCGATGCGGCGACCCATACGTCGCCGGGTCACAACGATTCGAGGCGACGACGACGCGCGACCCCACCCTTTGCTATCGCAATGAATGGGCCACCCGGCCCTATCGAATTTGGAGTGATTGCTGAGTCCCAGGCGCAGATTTACCGCGTGCGAGGAACTCGGTGAGCTTTTCCTTGTCGAGAAAGGGCGCGTTCTTGATACGGTCATAGAGCCTGAGCATCCGGCTTTTCGCCCGTGTGATGACCGTGTCGTAACTCAACGGCTGAATTCGTACGAGCCCATGGCGCTCCTCGCGTACATCTGCCTCGACCAAATCAATGTGCGAGCCGAGAGGAAAACACGTCACCCGCGAATCGTCGAGCAACAAACCCTTCTCGATGAGTTCCTTCACGTACTTCCAGCACTGATCTTTCTGCTCGGTGCTAATGCGAATCCCCGACCTCTTAAGCTCAATGATGACCAACCGATTGACGCCGATCTCGCCGCCGTCCGACGGGTCGAATCGCGGGTACGCATAGAGTCCAACGGTGCCGTCCGGCAGAATCGCAAAGTCCGGCCGGTGGCGACTCGCCGGAATGTCCTTGCCGAAGAGGCGTTGGATAACGGTTGTCATGCCCTCGTTTGACGTGAACTCAATGGTCTCGAATTCGGGGCCGAAAATCCAAAGACCTCTCTTGAAAAGCGGCTGAAGCTCCCGAACTTCGTCCGCGTTCGTGTCTTCAACCTTGCGTTTCAGTTCATCCAGCAGCAGCATCCGCGTTTGAATCTCGTCGAGTACGACCTTGGCCATATCGAGCGTCCAGTCGCGGAGAATCCCGTGCAGGTCGTCGAGCTGCGCTGTGGAGAGCTCACCCAACCTGTGGAGCAGAGCGTATCGCGAATCGGCCGCTTCGAGATTGGCCAGAACGGTCGAGAGTTTGACCAGGTCGCGCTCTCGCAGTGATGGACACTCGACCTGAGCATTCTCGACGAACCGCTCCCACTTCTCGGCTTCGCGTAGCGAGAGCTTGGAAACGGTCTCACGATTCGCTTCGCGAGCTTTGCGAACGGCGTCTTTGCGGTCATCTACGGAGACTCGTAAGAAGAAGTCGTTAATTCGCTCGTATACCTCCGCAGCCGCAGTGGCGAAACTGCTATTCTGCGCATCGAAGCCGGTCCAGTCCTTATTGACGGCGTCCGCCAAGCAGTCAGCTTTGACGATGAACGTGTATCGCTTGGCGGCGATCCGGCGGCCGTCGATCAGGTCTTCGCGTCCGTGGCTCTTCCACGAGCAATCGCCGACAAGCCGGCCGTTGACGTGCCACGCGACGCCATGTTGACGAGTCGTGCGGTCGGTGTCGCCCACATCGATTGCAATGAGTTCGAGCGAGCCAACGTCAGGCACGGCGATCGGGATCCGTTGAAGCTGCCCTTCCTCGATGTGTGATAACTCGACGATCTGCCCGTTCAACTCAACAGCGAAGTTCGGGTCGGTCAAAAACCTCATGCCGATTTCAGCCCGGGCATCCTCCGCCGATAGCCGAGTCGCGCGCGGCGTGGCAACAAAGAGCCGCGTCCCGTGCCCGCGCTTTTCGCCGCGGGAGACGCGGCCGAGGTTGAGCGGCTGGTCATCGCCCCGTGCAACGCGGTAGATGACCTGCTTCCCCTCGCGCCAGGTTTCGACGGAGTACTCATCGCCGAAACAGAAGCCCGCAAAGCGGCCGATTCCGTTTCTGCCGAAGACTTTCCTGGGGAGTTGCTTGGTGTGCCCGGCGACAGTGACGGTCGGCCCCTGCTCCCGGAGGCGGTTGTACGCGAGGGTTCGCCAACGGTACGTGAAATCGTCCTCTGTCATGCCCTCACCATCGTCTTCGATGGTGAACTCGCCGGCAAGTTCGGGGTCAGGCCACCGGATGCGTACCCTCGTCGCGCCTGCGTCCCAGCAGTTCGCAACGAGTTCGACAATGGCGGTGCGCGGCGATTTCAGGATGCGCTCGCCCGCGTAGGTCTCCAAGAACCGGGGATCGAAAAGCAATCCTTGTGAACCGTTTCTTGATGATGTGTGGGTCTTGGGCATCACAGCTCCCCCCGAAACGCCCGTTGGACGAGCGAGTTGAACAGGTCGTCGGCCTCGGTGTCTCGTTTCCCATATTCATTCGGTATTCGATTCACCTCTCGAAGTCGCATCTCAAAATCGCTGGTTCCAGGATCGCTTCTCGAACCCTCCCTCGCCGGAATCCCTTCCGAACGACGCGGGAACGGATTCCCGCGAAGCGACGTGCGAGAAGGGACTCTCGCACCAGCGGATTTCAATCGAGCGGCGCGGGGCATTCCCGTTCATCCGGGTTTTCAACGGTGGAAACAGGATAGTCCGCCGACGCCCGCGGTTCAACGGTTCGTCTGATTTCTTCCATTGTTTCTTTACGAGCGATGGCGTCGGGGCGTCCGCCCTCCCCAAACCGACTCCCAGCCACGGAAAACACTGTTTGCTGCTCAAGAAAGGCTTTCCGACCCCGGGGGCGGAGCGTCCCCGCCTGGGAGTGGAGGTTCCACTCCTCGGAATGGATGAGCTACTCCATGGAGCGGACGAGCCACTCCACGGTGTGGACGAGCCACACCCGGGAGGGGGTGGGCCATTCCAAGGAGCGGACGAGCCGTTCCTCGGAGTGGCCGGGCGATTCCTGGGAGCGGACGGGTCGCTCCGGGGAATGGACCATCCCCGCCGGGGAGCGGACGCTCCGCCCCAGCCCCTGACCGAGCCACTTGTGGACTGGGTGGGTTGACGCTTGGGTGCGAGGTCGCGAGTTCGGTCCAGCGTTCCGCGGCGGCGCGGTCGAGGAGGGCGTCGAGTTGTTGGGGGG
>JABFSN010000229.1 GCA_013140575.1 Phycisphaerales bacterium
TCTGCGCAAGGACGAACCGTACCTGTGCTACGCGGACAACTGGGACGGGAAGGGATCGAGCGGGGTGTCGTTCAAGGTGCCGGTCGCGACGGGAGGGGATGTGTATTCGCGTTACCTGGTGCGGCTGGAGGAGATGCGGCAGTCGCTGGCGATCGTCGATCAGTTGATCGACAACATACCGGGCGGGCCGATCAACGTATTGCCGAATGACAAGAAGACGCTGCCGGATAAGAAGGAGGTGTTTTTCAGCATCGAGGGGTTGATTCACCATTTCGAGCAGATCATGACCAACCGCGGGCACACGCCGCCGATGGGGGAGGCGTACGGGGCGAACGAGGCCGCCAACGGCGAGCTGGGTTTTTACCTGGCGAGCGACGGGGGGAACGCGCCGTACCGGGCGCGGTGCCGGCCGCCGAGTTTCATCAACTATCAGTGTTTTCCGCAGTTGGTGGTGGGGCATCAGATCAGCGACGTGGTGGCGATATTGGGGAGTTTGAACATTATTGCGGCGGAATTGGACAGGTAGGTTTCGATGGATCGTCTGCACTTCGCGGAACTGGATGAAATCCGTCGGGCCGCCGAGGCCGCGGACGTGCCGCTGTGGCAGCGCGTGGCACCGGACATCCGGGGGCATTTCATGGCGGTGGAACGCGTTGAGCGATTGTTGAAGCGGGTCACGTACCTCCTGGATCGGGGCGACGTCGCCTACGCCGTCATCGGGGGGAACGCGGTGGCGCACTGGGTATCGACCATCGATTCGGGCGCCACGCGAGCGACGAAAGACGTCGATCTGTTGATGCGGCGGGAGGATCTGGCGGCCGCGGCGCGGGCGTTGGCGGGGCACGGGTTCATTCGCGAAGAGGTCATGGATATTCCCGTGTTTCTGGAGGAGTCGGATCCGCGGCCGAGTCAGGGGGTGCACATCATAATCGCGAATGAAAAGGTTCGGGCAAGTGCGACGCTGGCGGCGCCGGACGTAGGCGAGGTGGAGCGGTCGGAAAGCGGCTATCTGGTATTGAAGCTGGCGGCGCTGGTGGCGATGAAACTTGATGCGAACCGTCGTCACGATCAGGTGCACATCGAGGACATGCTGCGGGTGGGGTTGATCGACACGACGATTGCGGTCACGCTGCCGGAAGAGCTGCTGCAGCGGTTGCGGCACGTTCGGGATACGATGGAGTGGTTCACGGCGCCGCCGGAGTTTTGAACCGGATGTGCCGGCGACCTTGAATCGGCCGGTCGACCGGCGACGAGGATGACGCATGACCAGGACGGAACTGCTTCAACGAATATCGATCGATCCGAACATTTGTTTCGGAAAGCCGTGCATAAGGGGCCATCGCATCTGGGTCGCGTTGATCCTCGACTTTCTCGCCAGCGGCATGAGCATGCAGGAGATACTTGAGAGCTATCCGGGTTTGGACGAGGCCGACGTTTTGGCGTGTCTGGCGTATGGCGCGGAAATGACCCGTGAGCGGGTCATGGATGTACCGCTGGAATCGCCGCGATGAGATTCAAGCTTGACGAAAACCTCGGGCGACGAGGACTCGACGAGTTGCGCGATGCCGGGCACGATGTGCGAACAGTCGCGGAGCAGGGCTTGAGTTCGGCCGCGGACCGAGTTTTGATCGACGCATGCAGGGACGAGGGGCGTTGTCTGGTCGCGTTGGATGTGGGCTTCTCCCATCCGCTCGCGTATCCACCGCGACAATATCGCGGGATCGCCGTCCTTCGTTTGCCAGCCCGTCCGCAACCGGAAGACCTGTCCGATGCATTGCGCACCTTCGTCGTCGCGTTGGGCAAGGAGTCCATCGACGGCAGCTTGTGGGTGATTCAGCGCGGACGGGTGCGACAGTATCATCCCGATGAGGCGGCGGACTAGGGCAGCGAGGGATTTCGATGTCGTGGAAGACGATTGATCGCAACGAGCCGGGGACGGATTTGAAGGGTGCGCGCGTGTTGCGCGAGGCGGTGCGGGAGAAGATACGGTCGTTTTTCCCGCGGTACGACACGAAGCGGGCGGCGCTTTTGCCGGCGTTGCACGTGGTGCAGCATGAGTTGGGGCATGTTTCGTGGAAGGCGATGGCCGAGGTGGCCGAACTGCTGGAGATTCATCCTTCGGACGTGCTGGACACGATTTCGTTCTATACGCATTTTTGGACGAAGCCGCGGGGGAGGAAGACGGTCACGGTCTGCCGGAGCATATCGTGCGAATTGATGGGCGGGGGGGCGGTGCTGGAGGCCGTGAAGCGACACATCGGCGTTGACGAACATCATACGACGACCGACGGCGCGTACAGTCTGGCGACGGAGGAGTGTCTGGCCGGGTGCGATCATGCGCCGTGTCTGTTGATCAACGAGAAATTGCACAAGCGGGTGAAGCCTGAAGACGTGCCGACGCTTTTGAAGAGTGCGGAGAATGACAAGCTAGACATGCCGCGGAGCACGTTGTTTGACAAGCCGGTGGAGACGGCGGCGGTGGATCGTGATTCCGATCCGATTGGGATGACGTCGGACGTGCGGGAGATGAAAGAGGCGGGGTAAACGCCGAAACGTCGAAAGGCAAAAAGGGAAAGGGAATCCGCAGATTGCGCAGATTTTCGCAGATTGAAGAAGAAGGCGCGGACGGGGAGAAAGGGCGGAGTGGCGCTCGCCGGTTGGTGTCGGGGTTTAATGCAAAGCGGCGAAAGGCTGAATCTGAGCGTGGGTGCTGCTGATTCGGGCGACAGTGGTCGGGTAAAGCGGCGATCGAGGGACGGGCGCGAGATACGACCGGGGCCGATCGTGGGATTGGTGGCCGTGTACGCGCTGTTTCTGTGGCTGGTTCCGGTTTCGATTTGGAAGCCGGGGCACGTGGTGTGGCCGGCGGCGAACGTGCAGGTGACGGAGGCCGAAGCGTGGGTGAAGGGTTCGCTGTCGCTGCCGGAGCGGGGATGGGACACGGCGCTGTGCGACGGGCGGGTGTACAGCCATTTTCCGCCGTTGATGACGTTCGTGTCGTGCGTGGTGTTTCTGTGCGGTTGGGAAGGTGTTCCGTTCAATCTGTTGGCCATTTTGTTTGTGCTGCCGGTTCCGGGTTTGGCGTACGTGCTGTTCTTGCGGCGCTGCCCATCGGTGTTCGGCGCGCTGGTGATGACGTGCGCGTTCGTGATGGGCACGTCGGAATTGCTGGTGATGTGCCGGGCGTTGCAGTCGGGGAAGGTCTGGCAGTTGAACCACGCCGTATCGCAGGTGGGATTAATTCTGCTGTTGATGGACGTGTATGGGCGGCGGCGCGGATGGTTGGGCGGCGTCGGGCTGATCATCTGCGTATGGACGCGGTATACGATGGCGGCGTACGCGGGGCCGCTGCTGTGGTCGGTGTTTGCGGGAGAGGATCGGCGTCGGGCGGCGAAGATCGGCGCGGTTTCGGCGGTCGTGCTGGCGGTGGGCGTGCCGATGGCGTTAAACGCGTTGAAGTTCGGGAATCCGTTGGACAGCGGATATGCGCTGATCTACGAGGGGCGGCACGACGATCCGACCGACCAATTCGCGCAAGACGCGAAAAAGTACGGGGTTTTTTCGACGGCGTTCCTGGCGCGGAATTTGTGGGCGATGAATGTTGGTCCGCCAAACGTAGTGGAGCGTCGCGAGGGGAAGCGGCTGGAACCGAATACGGAGTGCACGGGGATTTGGTGGACCACGCCGTTGTTGCTGTTCCTGTTTATCGACCGGCGGAGGATATGGGCGGAGCGATCGAATCGCGCCGTGTTGGCGGCCGTTGTGGTTGTCTATGGCGCGCTGATGTTGTTTCACACGACCGGCGCCGAGCAGCGGGGGTACAACCGGTTTTCGCTGGATTTTCTGCTACCGCTGCTGACGATGATCGCGCCATTCGCGTTCGAGGGGAAGAGGCGGTATGCGACGACCGCAATGGCGGCGTCGAGTATTTGGTATTTTGTGTTCTGGGTGGGGGCGTAAAGAGCCGTTGAAGCGGTCTCAACCAAATAAGAACACACAGAAGGGAAACCGGGTTTCGTCCGCCCTCCGGGCGGTAAGAAATTGGAGATCCGATCCAGGGGCTGAAGCCCCTGGCTAAGACCGTTCGCCCTACGGGCGAGGATTTGCGCGCACCGTTGACCCTACGGGCGAGGATTCTCGCGCCATAATGGAGTCGGTTTGCCTATTCCGCGGTTTTATTTAGCGGCGGCAAGGCGCAAAGAGGAGTGAAGCGAACTGATGGCGGTATACGAACCCATTCTATTAAAGAACATCGGCGTGGAGGGCGTGCGGGGTCTGGACGTCTATCGGTCGCGCGGCGGGTATGGCGCAGTCGCGAAGGCGCTGAAGATGTCGCCCGATGACGTGGTGGAAGAGGTTAAGAAGGCCAACCTGCGCGGTCGGGGCGGGGCGGGGTTTCCGGCCGGCGTGAAGTGGACGTTCCTGCCGAAGGACCGCAAGCGAACGCTGTTGTGCGTGAACGCGGACGAGTCGGAACCGCCGACGTTCAGCAATCGCGTGTTGATGGAGGGCGATCCGCATTCGCTGATTGAGGGGACTATTATTGCAGCATACGCGACGCGATCGCAGACGGCCTATATCTATATGCGGGTCGAGTTTCACGAGGCGTTTCACATTCTGCAGCGGGCGCTGGATGAGGCGTATGCGTCCAGTCTGGTGGGCAGGAACATTCTGGGCAGCGGGTTCGATCTGAACATTTACATACATCGTGGCGCGGGGGCGTACGTCTGCGGGGAAGAGACCGGGCTGATCGAGTCGCTGGAGGGCAAGCGGGGTTGGCCGCGGATCAAGCCGCCGTTTCCGGCGGTCGAGGGTCTGTTCCGTCAGCCGACGGTGGTGAACAACGTGGAGACGATCGTGAATGTGCCGCACATTATTAATCGCGGGGCCGACTGGTTTCTGGGGATCGGTCCGAAGGGCAGCAGCGGGCCGAAGTTGTTTTGCGTAAGCGGGGCGGTGAATCGGCCGGGGTGTTTCGAGGCGGCGATGGACATCACCTGCGAAGAATTGGTGATGGGGGATCGGTTCGGTCGGGGGATGGCCGGGGG
>JABFSN010000087.1 GCA_013140575.1 Phycisphaerales bacterium
TCGTTGAGACTCAACTGCTTGCCGCCCAATTCGCCGGAGACCTTCACGGCGTTGGCGAGCGACGTGAACAATTGACCGAACGCGGGATTGATGCGGGACAGGATGTTGGCCAGTGATTCCTTGCTGAGCTTGAGCTTGTCGGTTTCTTCGGCCGCACCGCCGGCGGCGTCGCCGAGTTTGTGCTCGGCGTCGGCGACCTGGGCGACCGCCTGCGCCGCTTCCGAGCCGCCGGCGCTGGTGATTTGAACTTTCAGGTCGCGGGTGTCTTCGGCCATGCTCCGATCAATCCGTCACGGGCACGATGCCCGTGCCCCCAAGCGGCGGGTGAAACCCGCCCTACCATTCCACGGGCAAGATGCCGGTGCCACTGTGCGGCACTATGCCAATTGCGTGCGTTCGGCGTCGGTCAAGAGGGCGAGACCGGCGTCGGATAGTTTCATGTTCACGAAGGCGGCGCGGCTGGTGACCTTGCCGTGCCGCGGATCCGCCTCGAACTCGGTGCGGGCCGTGGCGACGACGGTGCGGCGCTCGCCGTCGCCGGCGGAACCGGAGTCCGGTTGAATCAGGCGGCCGGACGTCACCATCGGCGAGCGAAACTCCATCCGCCGCTTGAACTTGACCAGGTTGGCGTCGAAGTTGGCCGGGTCGGCGAGCAACTGGTCGCGTTCGTACTCGGCCTCGACGAGGCAGAGCTTCTTGTCGATGCCGTGGGCCTTATTGATGCACAAGTCGTCGGCCTGTTCACGCATCCGCTCGCGGCGGAGCGCTTCGTATTGATGCACGGGCACCGCGACCTGGCGAAGTCCCTTGATCGCGGACACGACCATCGTGGCGTCGGCCTTGTCGTCCAAATCGAGCGACGCGCGAATGCTTTGGGGCACGGCGTCGGCCGGGGTCTGGAGCCGGGCGAGACAGGCGGACAGCACGTCGGCATCGGTGGCGTCGTCGGCCAACCCGAGCGCGGCGCGAAGCTGGTCCATGACCGTGGCGGATTCGTCGGCCGCGTCGCCCGCAGCGTTGACCACCGGGGCGCCAGCGGCGGCGGTCGGTTCAGCGGTTGTGGTGTTCACGATGATCCCTTTCGTGTGCTTGGAATTGGCCAGCGGCGGGAAGCCGTGGATGGCCGGCTGATTGGTCAAGGCGACGTTCTTGAGGCCGACGACGTGCTCGCGCTGGTCGGTGTAGAACACGGGCGACAGGTATCGGTAGACCTTGGCGCGGAGCATGTCGGCCACGTCGCCGGCCCATTCGATTCGGGCCACCATGCCCTTGCCGGCCACGAACTTCAACGCCTTGATCCATCCGGCCGCGGGGGAGAGACCGTCGGCGCGGGCGTGCTTGGGAATGGACTGGTGCTCGAAATCGACGAGCATGTCGTTGCCGCGCCGGGTGAACTCCTCTTCGATGGCCGCGCCGCCTTCGGCGTCCAGGTGAAAGGTGCCGTGATCGCCGATGACGCTCCCGTCGGGTTTGGTGGGAATCACCAGATAGGTGCCGACCTTCTGGAGAAATTCGCGGGTGTCGCGGCAAAGCTCGATGAACTGCCCGTGCACGCTCTCGATGCCGGGCGGATCGGCGCTGGTCCGGTGCGAGAACACGCGCGAACCCCTGCCCGGTCCGCGGACGGGCGCCACCTCCAGCTTGTCCACCATTCCGGGCATGGGCGATCCCTACGGCGCGGTGAAGACGTTGCGCGTGGCGTACTGCCAGCGGCCGTAGCCGACGGCGTAACGCGCCCGCGTGCCGTGCTTGTGCACGCCGCGATCGAATTCCACTTCGCTGCCTTCGGCGAACGACTTGAACTCCACGGGCACGCGGTCCTGGAAGATGAAGGGGCGCATGGCCGTATCGGTCTTCAACAGGAAAAACGTGGACGCGGTGACGACTTCGGGAAGCTGAATGACCTCGGCCGCGTTCTTCAAGACGTTGTCGGTGGACGCGATCATGGTCGCGCCGATCGCTTCCAGCGCCGTGAAATACAACGCCGGCGGAACGATGAGCTTGAGGCCGGTGGGGGCCATGCGCAGGTTCTCGCCCTGGTCGTTGACGAAGGTCATCATGCGTTCGATGGCCAGGCGGATCGCGGTCTTCATTTCCGCGACGGTGACGGCGGTCACGCTGACGGCCGTGGGGGCGAGAAGATTGGACTGCACGCCGGACGAGCCGGATTCGTGATCGGCGGCGAAGAAGAGCTTGCCGTCGTAGCAGGCGGCGCCCGCGGAGTGGCCGTTGACCAGAAGCTGGGCGAGCAGAAAGTCGGGGTGCGAAGCCGCGACCTCGGCCATTTCGCCGATGCGGAGCATGATCTGCCCGGTCTGATCGGCTTCGACTTCCTTGCGCGAAATCCCATCCTAAAAACGGTACAACATCCTTGTGCGGCGAGCGTTGCGCAAATGTGCCTTCCGAGACTGGACTCGCCGCGTACGTGGAAGGCGATTCCTTGGAAATCCCATCGCAGTGCGTTGAAAAAACTACTTGACACTGGAATTCCACCCGTTAGCCTCGTTTAGCGATTGGGGACTGCCGCCTGCCTTCACTGTGGAAGCGGGCGATTTGGAGCGAACGGATGGCAACGCGGAGCAAACCGAGACGGGGATGCGATACTCCCCCGCAGATCATTGTCGCGGATTTCTTGAAGTTACCGGCGAACTTTGATGACCATTCAGTCGATGCTTGCGTCCTTTTTGCCGATCTCGTCGGCTCGACACAATTCAAAATGGGTAAGTCGGCGATTGAAGGGATCGCGAGGACTGTCCGACACAACGACACTATCGACCGTCAAATCAGGGCGAACCGTGGGCTCGTTGTGAAACACACGGGCGATGGCGTAATGGGCATTTTCCGTGAGCAGGATTGTGAATGCCAAGCCTTGAAGGCGGGGCTTGAAATAATCACCGAACTTGAGGGAATCAACACGAAATCCAAATTTGCTCAGGACGATCCGGCACGCATTGAAACCCGAATTGGAGTCCACATCGGGAAGGTCTGGATGTTTCGGTTCCCCGAATCCAACGCCAACGACCCCCAAGGAACGACTGTGGACATTGCAGCGCGACTTGCCGGGCTGGCGCAGTCGCAACAGTTGATTTGCACCGAAGGCGTTTATGTTGCGGCAGACGGCAAAAACAAGTTTCCTAATTCCAGCCAGATGAAGTTGCGGTTTGTTAAGGGGGTTCTTGGACAACTCGAGGTTCGAATGGTTCGCCCTGTCGGACTTTCCGTTGGGGAAGTTGGAGTCGCACCACATGACCCGCCGGTCACTCCGGAAGTCGTAGGACTTTTGAAGAGTGCCAGCTCGCTCAGAGAAGAAAAGAAGTATTCCAATGCGCTGGATAGTTATGAAGAGGCACTTCGTAAGACAAAACGAGGCAATTTTGAGGCCAACTATCGGATCGCGGAGATGATCATTGAGGGGAAACTGGAGGGGAAACTCTCGGCGGACCCGCTGAAAACCGCTTTTGACCACCTTTGTGCTGCTAAGCAACTACGAGATCGTCATTGCCGTATTTGGCTTCTATTTAGCTGGATTCGTTTCCGGTGGTTTGAACAGGATCGTGACGAACAGAACTTGAAGCGGGCGCTAGATCACGCGGAAAAGGCTCTCGCCTATGCATCGGACGATTCAGACGTCGACGGTATTACCCTCGCCAAGAGGCAAATATCGCATCTCCTTGTGGTACGCGCGCGACAACAGTCAGATGATAAGAAGAAAGTCGCTGATCTAACGCGAGCGAATCAACTTTGTAGCGAAATGAAGGCCGCATTTGACGGTGAACTCAATCGGCACAAGGTGGATTATCTGGTCACGCATGCACAGGTAATCCTGGCGCTGAACAACCCAATTAACAAGAGAATGCTCGAAGACGTGGACCGGATGCTCAAAGAAGCAGAGCAGGCAGCCCCAAAGAATCCTGAGGTCTACCTCGTGAGGGCCGAATGGGCTAAGCAATCGTGACGTTCGACGACATAACAGTCGGCTGCCGTGAAGAGTGGCGAACTGCGTTGCTCTGCCCCGAGCAGGTAGACGATTGGCCGATTCTGGCGGAAGCAATCAAGAACTTGAGCAAGCGTGATCTGGAGATCCGAGAAGAGTTGCGTGGACAGGATATCAATCAGCACTGCAAGCGAGTACTCGCGCCCCGTGTGACTGATCGCGACACGCTGAACATGGGGCTCGGCACGTACGAAATGGAGAAGCGCGCGTTCGATTGCAGAAAACGGCAATTCGTCGTGTTCCATTTGACGTCGGACATCGATTTCCGGACGAACGGTGTTGCCCGTCGGCGCATGGACGCTAAGATCGTAGGCGACGGGCAGGCCGTGATGTTCGAGCCAAACACGCGCCGGGTTCGACCGATTAGACGAATAAGGGCGGCTGCGGTCGGTCATACCAGAATCAACATCATGTCGCACCACACTTTGACGCCTTGAATGGTATCGACCATTCCCGATGCAGCCTCCAGTCTGGCGGGGACTTCCCGATGATGGAAGCCACTCGACGGATTCGCGAAGGGGGTCTTTTTCAGTGCCCCGATCCGACGAAAACACAGTTCAATGCAGGGCCGTTATTTCGAGCGCGGGGTTCGTCCGGAACACCCCGGACATGAGCGCGACCATTGGGAGCCAATTGTAACCTAAATACTCACAATGACTTACGACCGCCTTGATCGTGGCACTACGGCCGCGGTATAATCACCCGAAGGGATGACTCATGCGTCGAATTGCGAGAGAAGCCGCTGAACCTCTGAACCCGCGAGCGTCCTCGGACGACTGTCGAACCCGAGTCACCGAAGCACGTATTGGCTCGACTCCGTCAAGCCTCCGCTGTTTTCTGGAGCGGATTATCGATTTTGCGGGTGTGTTTCCACCCGCAAACCTCCCCGTCGAACGGGCGGTCGACGACTACTCACGGTTCCGGAACTCAGTTGACGGTTGGATGCTCGGTCGGTTCGTTTGTCCAACTGCGAAGTTGCTCGCGGTCGAGAAATGCGTGTGTAGCAGCCTAGGAGCAAGCACCAAGTGGCAAATCGCCGTTACCACTGCCGGAGCGCCCACCGTTGATGAGTTCCTAGTCGCGCTGCGGACTGACTTGGAAGCGATTGCCTCTTTTCAGCGACGGTGCGAATCGCGTGTAATGATCGATACCCTTGAGCTTCGCGTACCGCAGGAACTCGTGGACCTAGACCATGCGGATTCCGTGTGCGAGACGATCCATCGCGTTTCGGCTAGTCTGCACTCCCTTGCTATCGCCGACATGACTGTTTATTACGAGGCGCCGCTGGGTCCCCGATGGCTGACCTCGGTCTCCTCTGTTTTGTCAGGGATATCGTCCTACAACGCCGGGCTTCGCTCGAATCCCGGCGTTCCCTCGTCGCGATATGCGGGCTTCAAGCTACGTTGCGTCGATTCGGGGTTTTCGTGGATTCCTTCGCCGGAGGCGGTCGCGTTTGTCATTTCCCGTGCCCGAGACCTGTCTGTTCCACTGAAAGCAACAGGTGGACTCCATCATCCGCTGCGCTATTTCTGTCAGGATGTCCAGATGCGCAAGCACGGATTCATAAACGTCTTCGCGGCCTCGACATTCGCCTATATAAGAAATCTCGCTCCGGACAGATTACAAGAGATCCTTGAAGACGAACTACCCTCCAGTTTTGCCTTTGAACGCGATACATTTACTTGGCATGATCTTTGTGCCTCTTCAAAGGAGATCGACGGGGCCCGCGACCGACAGATGACATCTTTCGGAAGTTGCAGCTTTGTCGAACCGTGCGATGGCCTTAGATCGCTTGGTTTCCTTCCCGACTAACGCAGTTCCTTCCGCCCCTGATCACCAGTGGGTCGTGGTCGAATCGATTAGTGGCTCGTTCTTGCGCTGGTTTCGCCAGCCCCCCATTCCATGATGGAGCCCACGACAGATCTGATCCAAGAATGGTCTGCGTGGCCCACGGCTTTCTGATTCGGCGGAGCGCCTCCGAATGTATTGAAGGGTATGTGCCGCGCTTCTAGTTTCTTGTTTCCCCCCGAGCGTCGGCCGCGGCGCTACCTGGAAAACTCACATCATCTAGAAGCACCTCTACGCTGCCGACGCCGATGCTGGCCGCGAGATACAAGCGCATCGCGGCCGAGGACGCGTCGAGCAAGATGAAGCTGTCGAATAGGGAAGTCGAGCGGGTGGTGTTGATGCCGCCCCATCACGAATCGTTGAAGAAAGTGGCTGCACTGCGGGTGCGGAAGGCGACGGACACGGACGACGCGTCGGCCGGTCTGGAATTGACCGACGACGCGATCCACCGGACCAGCGGTAGGGACGCCGCGGGGCGGGCGGATTTGGAGTTGGTGGAGACCGCATAGAGGGATCGACGCGGCGGACTTTTTCGCGGAGTCGGCCATGAACGATCGGGAACGATTGGGATACGTGCCGCCGGAGGGCGGCTTTACCGACGAACGCGACGCGATCGACGAGGCCATCGTCAATCACGCGCGGGTGACGGGGGTTGGCATGGACGCCGCGACGCCGCTTCAGGAACACGAACGGGCCGCGATCCGGGAACGATGGGCGAACGTCCACGACACGGAGCGCGTCACGCTGGGGCATTTGGCCAAGGCCATCGGTGCGGCCGCGGGGACGCTGTCCCAGGTGTTGAACGGCAACTACGACGGGTCGGCCGAGACCATCGACGCCACGCTCCGCCAGGTGGACGACTGGCTGACCAACCGCCAGGCCCAGGGCGACGGTCCGACGCTGCCGGGGTTCGTGACCACGCGGGTGGCGGAAATGGTGGCGGGGTATGTGAAGCTGGCGCGGTCCACGGGTTCGATGGTGGTGATCGTGGGCGAGAGCGGGTGCGGCAAGACGATGGCGCTCAAGGCCGTGGCGGGGACGACGGCCGGGGCGATCTACATGAGCATCACGCCGGGGAACAGGCGGGACGTGACGTTCCTGCGGGAATTGTGCGGGCTGGTGGGGTTGGAGCGGGTACACGCGCTGGACGCGTTGTGGCGGGCGGCGGTGCATCGGTTGAACGGGACGGGTCGGACGCTGATCGTGGATGAGGCGGACTTGGCCAATCTGGACCTGTTGACCTGCATCCGGCGGCTGCGCGACGAGACGGGCATCGCGGTGGTTTTGAGCGGGCAACGCAAGCTGGCCGAGACGCTGGCGGTGAAGGCCATGGACGGGTCGAAGGGGGCGACGCTGCACAGCCGGACCATGTGCTATCTGAACATCGACGAACTGGCCGGGGACGACGGCGGGGAGCGGCTGTACACGACGGAAGACGTGCAACGCGTGCTGGCGCAGAGCAAGGTGCGGGTAGCGCCGGATGCGCTGCGCTGGCTGGGGGCGCTGGCCAATCTGCCCGACTACGGGCGGTTGCGGGCGGCGTGCACGTTGTTGTTGTCGGCGCAGATTCACGCGCTGCATTTGCGGAAGCGGCGCGACGTAATCGACGTGGAGTTCTTGAAGGCGCTGTTCGTCAAGCATTCAGGCAAGACCGTCGCGGATCGTGTCGCGTCGGCCGTGCGCGACGAACTGTCCAGAATGGTGGGATGAAATGGCTGCACGGAAGGAATCGAACAAGGCGAAGGTGGCCAAGCCTACGCCAATACAAGGCGAATTCGGCGTAGACTTGACCACCAGCACGGTGCTGGTGACAAAGCGGCACGCATTGAGGCGATGGGCTTGGTTCGAGACCTGCATCGACTCGCAAGAGCGTCGGATGTTGATTGAAGCGATTCAGAAGTGCGCGGCCGCGACGCCTACGAATCACCTGGCAGAATTGCTGGTCGCGGCGTCGCGGTGGACCGAGGACGAACCTGTCACGGAACCATTCCTTGAACACGATTTGAACGCCGGACCTCTCGGAGAGGATTCTTCGTTGGTGCCAATGGACGGCAGGATTGAGTGCGATGCGGATGACTTCTACGAACGCATGGTCTTCGAGGAGTCGAAACTCCACGGGTTGATGCCGTTCGACAAGTACCGGGCGGCCAAACGGAAGGAACGGTTGAATGGGCGTTCTTGAAACTGCGATCCGCCGCGAAGCCGCGCAACTGCTGGACCGCGTTCCGGCGGAGTGTCTGCCGGCGGTGCTGCCGGTGCTGGCGGTGCTGTCAGACGAAAGGGCGACACGTACGCCGGGCGTGGCCCAGCGCTTCGCGGAGCGGTGGCGGATCATGCGGCGGTTTCAGGCGCTCGCGGCCGCGAACCCCGGACGCTCGGCGTCGTGGGTTCATCGGGCGATGGTCCGCGAACGGGCGGAGTGGTCGGGTCTGAAACTGCGGACGCTGCAATGGTGGATTCAGGAGTGGAACCGCGTCGAGCGTCACTTGGCCGCGGGGCCGGCGTCGATGGTGGACCGCAACGTCGGCCGGCCACGGAAGGCGCCGCCGAGGGGCGCGACCGGGGCGACGGCCAAGGGGCGTGCTGCGACGCGACGGAATGCGAAATAGTCGGCCGCGGACAGGCACCGAACGCGGCACGCGACGGAAGGGACGATCATGGGTCGCAACGTGCGGGATCAGCTTCACCCGGACCACGGGCACCTTGTGGAACAATGCACGCACTACTTGCGGGCGCTCTCGACCCGGCAATTGATTGAGCTTCTCCCGGTGCTGGTCAGGCACGCGGGCTACAACGGCATCGAGCCGTGGTTGCGAGCCGTTCCGTCGCCGACGGGTCGGACGCGACCGTTGAATGGCAAGAAATTCAAAGGAAAGCCAAGAAACCGTTAGGCCATCGGCGAACGATGTGCGTTCTGAAAGGCGGACGAAGTACGTTTTGAACCCCCGTTAGCCCACCTTCCGAACCCCGTTTGAGCGCCCTTCGACGGCGATTCAAACGGGGTTCATTCAACGAACCACCCGCCCAACCACAGTACCGCTGCGCGCCGTGCGGATTTTCGTTTTTTGTCACGATTTTTCGTTTATTTCCTGCGCCTTAGAACTGCGCGAATTTTTTCTACGCCGTTTTTGAAACGTTTTCGCCATTATTTGTTGCGCCTTAGATTTTTTTGAGAATTTAGTTGACGTTCGGCGTATGTTAGGTTATAGTGACGACAGACGGGGTCGATGGGGCGCTCGTGCGGTGGGACGCGGGGGCGACATTCCGTGTGCGGAAGCGAGTATCGGGGGAATGGAGCGGCCGATCATCGACGAGTTGTCGATCGTCGGAGAATCGGAATGGATGCCGATTTGAACGTGGTTCGCGCGGCACCGGTGTGTCTGTTCGGCCCCGGCGAGCAGTTTCGCCGGGGCTGGCCAACCGGTGCGGCTGACGATGCAGCGTGGCCGGTTCGATCGGCGGTGGCGGGCGACCGCGCTGCGATGGGCGACTGCGCTGCGATGGGCGACGCGATTCCCGGTTTCGCGGCGGTTGGTTCAACGGTGGCTCGATCAACGCCTGCGCCGCGCAGCCGTCGGCCGATGGTCGACGGTTTTCGTGGTATCAAGGGGGTCGATTGCTTCGTAAGCGGGGGCGTCGGCCAAGTGGGTGTTCGCGATCTGTGCGGGGGCGGTTCGACGATGGCGGTCTGTCGCGTAGCGGGCCGCCGGGTCTGGGAGTTGGCCGGTCTGCCGTTGGTGATGATGGGTCCGGGCGCCTTGGTTGATCTATGGGAGGCAGTTGATGTCCAAGTCCAACCGTCGGCAGGTGCGGCCGCTGACGCCGCCGCAAATGGAGATTTTAACGTTCATTCGCGATTATCAGCACAGCCATGGCTATTCCCCGACCATGCAGGAATTGGCCGACGCCCGCGGCGTCAGCAAGGTCACCGTGTTCGAGCACATCGAAGCGCTGGTCGAAAAAGGCCTCCTTCGCAGGCTTCGGCACAAGGCGCGCTCTTTGGAGATCACGTCGCGGGCCCAGTTTCCTGACGATCGGCCGACGCTGATTCCGATCGGCGGGCGCATCGCGGCCGGTTCGCCGATCGAGGCGGTGGAAGGCACCGAACATCTCGATCTGGAGTCGCTGTTCGTGACTCCGCACGAACGATTCGTGTTGGAAGTGCAGGGGGACAGCATGATCGACGATCACATCCGTAGCGGTGATTTCGTCGTCGTGGAGAAGAGGCCGCAAGTCCGCAACGGGGACACGGTGGTCGCGGTGCTGCCCGGGGGCGACGCGACGCTGAAGAAGTTCTATCGTGAACGGAACGGGGTCCGCTTGCAGCCGGCCAACAGTGCGTATAAGCCGATTCACGTGAAGGAGGTGGACATCCAGGGCGTGGTCATTGGCGTGGTTCGACAGTGCTGAATGACTTCATTTCGATGCCGTGGGTGCGTCCCGAGCCGGTGACGGTGCGCAAGTACCGTTCGACGTACCCCAGCTTGGGGTGAAAGCGCACGCGCATGATGGCGTGTCGGCCCGGCTCGGCCGTATCGGCGGCGGTCGCGTCACCGGCGGTTCGGTCGGCGTCATCGGGCGAATCGAAGGCATCAAGTTCCATTTCGAGGACATCGAAAAGCCCGTCGATGGTGAAGCGTTCGGGCTCGCTCGTGGTGACGGGTCCGTCGTCGAGCTCGAGGGTGGCGATGCGGCCGACGCGCACGTCCACGCGATAGACGCCGCCGGCCATTTCATAGGTCGCGTGGTAGTTGTGAATGCCGGCGGATCGCCAGTTCTGGCGCGCGATGCGGAGGCGGGCGCCGTCGAGCCGGTCGAGCGGCTCGCGGAGGTAGTAAACGCCGCCCACAACGACCGAGACGGCGACGAGGGCGGTTGCCCCCCATGGACGCATTCGGCGCGGCAACATTGATGGGGCTTGGTCTCGGGTCATGGTAATGCAGAATAAACGCGCCCGGTACGCCGTCCTTTTACCGCGCGGTCGCGGAGGCGACCAGAATCGTTCGGGAATTGCCATTCGCTCGGCGTTTTCAATTCCGGCGGCGGGCTTGATTCAGCGAACGACGATTTGATCGATCGATGGACCGCGGCGGGCAGGGTCGCATCCGGGGCAACGGAGCAAGTTCCAAGCGTCGGACTGTTTTTGAAGAATTCACGCGTCGGCGCGGACTCTCCGCAGATGGTTCGCAACACGCATAACGGGGCGTTGGATCGGTTCCCTATCAGAATACTCCCCAGACGTCGTCGAGGGCGCCGACGTCGATGGTGGGTCGTCCGGCCCGCGCGCTGTGTCGTTTGATGCAACTCTTCGGCGCGCGTATAGTAACGGGGGTGCATCGTTTGGATTGATCCGATGGATTGATCGGTATGCGTCGAACGATTACTCGTGATGCGCGGCGCTTGCGCACCGTTTCGCCGCTCCTCGTCTTGGGGGCGGCGTTCCTACTTCCGCACCTCCTGCCGCTCGCGACCCGCGCCGACGCGATTGACGACGAATACTACGCCCGGTTCAAGGCCTTGACGCCGGACGACGTTGACGGGCATTTGAAGCTGGCCGTCTGGTGCCGCGATCAACAGCGGTGGCAGCTCGTGGCGAGGCAATGCGGCGAAATCTTGAAACGCCGGCCGACGCACGAGCAGGCCCAACTACTATTGAACTTGGCCCGGGCGCACCTCGACGGCGAACAGCGGAACCCCGGTTCGACGGGCGCGGTCCCCGGCGCCGCGCCGCCCGCGGAATTGACCGACGATCAGGTTCAACGCGTCCGCCGCGCGGAACTGAATCTCGCCGGCGATGAACGCGTGCGGCTCAAAATCGACCGCGACGCGCTCAATGCGTTTTACGAGCAGGGCAAGCGCGACGGCATCCTGGCCATGGACCGGCCCGCGTTCTTCCGCATGCCGCGACTGGAGCAGGCCCGGTTGATCCTCCACCACTCGCCCGAAACGTACGGGAACAAAATCGAGATCGGATCCGATCCGGAACGGATGCGGGACTTCATCCGTGACGTGCAGCCCGTCGTGCTCCGCGGATGCGCGACGGCCGAATGCCACGGCGGATCGTCGGCCGGACGGTTTCGATTGTTGACCGGCCGAAGTTTGAGCGGAAACGCCTCGTACACCAACCATTTCATTTTGCAGGAATTCGGCGTGGGCACCGAGCGGGTCATCAACCGCGATCTGCCCGAGCGCAGCCTGTTGCTGTCGTACGGTCTTCCCCGCGGGCGTGGCGGCGCCGAACACCCCACGGAAATCACGCGGCTGTTCGCCGACGAAAGCGATCGGGAATACAGGGTGGTCTACGATTGGATTTCATCGCTGCCCATCACGCGTCCGGACTACGGATTCAAACGCCCGGACCTGACGCCGACCCGGGCGGAGGCACCGCCGCCGGACGGAGGAAACAACCCGTAGCGACCCCGCCGCATTCATGGTGACATGGGCTTCCTGCCCATGATGGCGGCCGTGCCGGCGAGAATTCGTAGCATCGCCGTCCCGGCCAGTACGTGAATAGCGTTTCTGGAGGTTGCCTGCCGCAGGCGGGCTTGAATGTAGCCCTGCGTATCAACGCGGGGTACGCCGGATACCCAATGTCACCGGGTCCCGAAGGGACGGCAGATTTCCCGCGGGGGGTCTCAGCCGTCCCTTCGGGACTAGGGGTTCCCGGCGGCGCCGTCATCCCAGCACTGAAGTGCTGGGCTGCATTCACAGCGTCCCCAAGGGACGCTAAACACACACACCGGCCATGGTTGCACGGGCAGCATACCCGTGCCACGAGTGCCACGAGTGCCACGACACGACCGGTCGTCACGGCTTGACAATGGAGGATCGGCCGCGCAGAATGCTGACCGACGGGCGTGGAGTTGTGATCCGCGCCCGTGGTCGTTGGTCGGCGCCGGGCGGCGCCCATTGGTTCAGCACCGGGAGGCGAATCACCATGCCCCGATTTGGAAAGACCCGCGCCGAAGCCCGAGCGTACAACATGGCCACGGCCAAGCGCGTCAAGGCCGAGAACCGGCTGCGCAAGGACAAGCGCCGTCTGGTGCGGGACGCGTGGATGCTCGACCGCATCCGATCGGGCGGCCTGCCGTTCACGCCTAACGTGATGAGCTGGCTGGCGCTGAAGCTGGACAAGAAATCTACGCGGATCACGGATGACGACGTCAAGTCGTTGCTGGCGTCGGCGAAGAAACGGTAACGGCGACACCCGTCCCGCAAGCCGCGGGCTCCGGCGCGTTGGGCATGGGCGGGCCGCTGATGCCCTACGTTCTCCCGCCCTGGCCATACGATTCGATGTCGGATAGATTACGCCGGAGTGCGGTTACGGTGAAATCTTCGCGGCTTGGCCGCACGCTCTTTCACTTCGTTCCGGTGCCCCATCGCGGATCGCCGGAGCCCTCGGCCGCTCGCCCGGGCAAGGGAGGTCGCCATGAAACACCTGTCGCTCCAGGCCGCTGACAGCTTCGTTCTCTTGACGGCGGTTCCGTTTCTCGGAACGGTCGATTCGCTCGACATTCTGTTGCATTCGATATTCCGTTTCGGTGTCGTGGGCGCTTGGTCCTCGGTTTGGGAGTAAGGGTCTGACGCACCTGTGCGTGGGCGAACGTCGGCGATTGGCCGCCCGGGAGCAACGCCAGTGTCCGGCAAGCTGCTTTTGCAACACGAAGCCGACGCCTTGGTTGTCATGCCGAAGCGTCGCGTGAACGACGACGAGTCGGAATATCCGGCGCTCGGCGGCAAGGTCTCAGTTCCACTCGTTTCAGAAGACAAGCGGGAGAACTTTCTGCTCGATGTGAGTCGCGGTCGAATCGACCTCCGCAAGGGTAAGTACCAAACCCGGGCGCGTCAGGTCGTGGTGCTCGTGAGGCTTGACTTCGGCGGGTCAACCCACCGCAACCCGGACCTCGAGGAAATCCCTTGCCCACACCTGCATCTGTATCGCGAGGGGTTCGGTGACAAGTGGGCGATTCCGGCGCCGATCGAGGCATTTCCCAATCTGACAAATCTGCGTGCAGCGCTCGACGACTTCCTTCGCTATTGCAACGTTGTGGCCCCTCCGGTGTTTAGTGACGGACTGTTTTCATGATTGCTGAGATACAATCGCTTGTGGACCAATACGCCGCCTGGTTGAAGGAGAAGACCACGTTACGTCAGGTCGACGATGCCTATGTTGAGATCACAGTACCTTACCTTGACCGCCACAACGACTATCTCCAAATCTATGCCTGTCGGTCCGATGGCGGTTATTGCCTTACGGACGACGGCTACATCATCGACGATTTGGAGTTGACGGGTTGTAAACTTGAGAGTCCCAAGCGACAGGATTTGCTGAAGCAGACACTCGGCGGATTCGGCGTGCAGTTGGCCGACGCTCGCGTCTTGAAAGTTCACACGTCGGCCGAGACATTTGCCGTTCGTAAGCACAGTCTCGTCCAGGCGATGCTGGCCATAAATGACCTCTTTTTTCTTGCTGCGCCCACGATCGAAAGCTTATTCTTTGAAGATGTCATTGCATGGTTCGAGGCCAGCGAAATTCGATATTCGCCGAGGATCAAATTCAGCGGTAGAAGCGGGTACGATCACCTTTTTGATTTCGTCATTCCCAAGTCACGAGTCCGGCCGGAACGGATCATCCGCGCCGTCAACAGACCGACCAAGGACGCGGCGACAAACATTGTTTTTGCCTGGTTGGACACAAGAGATGCACGCCCTCCAAGTTCGAAAGCATATGCACTACTGAACGACACTGAGAACTCTGTTCCCGCCGATGTTTTCGATGCGCTACAAAGCTATGACGTGACGCCGGTTGCTTGGAGCTTGCGCGAACAGGTACGGGGCGAACTCGCGGCGTAGGGGGGGCAGGAGCCGTGCGGATGCACTATCCAGGGCAAGGGCGTTTGGCGAATTGCTGAGCGCGTACTGCGCGGCGGGTACCGGTGACGGTGTGAAACTCGACTTTCAATCATGTCGCGTCGTCCGCCGGGTGGACCGAACCCGGTGCGGTCCGCACGGGTGCCCGTTGGCGGACAAGGGTGCGTTATCGGCGGACGGCGATGATCTCCATGACGGCCGGGGTGATAAGGCGCGTGTGCGGGGCGGCCTCGCAGGCGGCGAAGGCACGGGTGATCGCCGACGCCCGGTCGGCGTTCATTCGTCCCAGATCAACGAGCCGGCGCAGACCGATGTGGATGAACGACTTCGGCCAGTGCCAGACGAAGCTCGACGCGGGAACGATGTCCACGAAGGGCTGAAGCGATCGGATTTCGAAGCCCTGCTCCGCGAGCCAACCGGGAAGCTCGAGGGCGATGTCCGGCTCGCCGCCGTCCGCCCGCCAGGCCTCCATCACCGCGGCGACGAATTCCTCGATTTCCGCGCAGCGCGGCGCCACGCGGTACGTCGAATAATCGAAATATTCATGCACCACGAATACGCCGCCGGGCTTCAATCGCCGCCCGAGTTGCTCGATCACGCGCCGCGGTCGCTTGACGAACGCGAGCACCCATCGGCACCAGGCCCCGTCGAGCGCGGTCTCGGGCAGGTCGCCTTCGTCGAGATCGATCGCCTGCGTGTCGATGTTGGCCAGCCCGCGTTGTTGCCGCGTTCGTTCGAGTGCGTCGAGAAACCGCCGTGACCGGTCGACGGCTGAAACACGTCCCGCGGGCCCGACGATTTCGGCCAGATCGAGGGTCGCGTATCCCGGACCGCATCCCAGGTCCAGCAACGTCTGCCCGATGGTGAACCCCGCCCGACGCCACGCGTCCAGCACCCGCGGGCGCCACACCCGATGTTGCAGGCCGAGCCGGTCGAGCTCTTCGTCGTGCGTGCCCAGTACGTAATCCTGTTCGCGGTTCATGGTGCACATCCTGATCGTCGGGCGCGGCTCCGTCCACCGGTTTTGGAACGGCGAATTCGAACGACGAACGCCATTCACGGGACGGACGTCGAAACCCGGTTACTCGATATCTGACGCAAGCGCTTCTTCGGGTGGCACGGGCAAGCGTACTCGCTTGCCCGTGGTTTTCGCCTCCCCGCCGGTACAGTCCGGCCTGCGCGTACCCGCTCAGCACACACGGACAACGGAGTACCGTTGTCCGTGCCACCCGGCCGTTTGGGAACCGGCCCGCGGATGCGGCGATGTTCGACATGCCTTCCATGCGGCCCGCCGCTCGCGTGGCGGGTTCTGATCGCAACGCCCGATCCGACGACGCCCGCGCCCGGTCACATCAATCACCATCGGGCGTCCGTCCCCCGCGTCCGACGGATTGCCAGAACGCGTCGCTGACCAAGGCCAGCGTGGGCACGCGTCGCCCGTTCAGGAAAACGGCCGGCGTGCCGGAAATGCCCAACGCGTGCCCCTGTTCGATGTCGGCGCGAATGCGGTCCGCCATGTCGTCGGATTGCATCTTCGCCGCCAGCGCTTCGGGAGTGATGCCGGCGAGCGCGGCGATCGACTCGACGCTCGACATTCCCGGATCCTCCTGATTCGCGAACATCGCGTCGTGTACCGTCCAGAAGGCGGCGTTGCCCGCCAGGGATCGGACGGCGTCGGCCAGCCGGCCCCGCGCGCACGCCTGGGGATGGATGGCGCGTTCCACGAACGCATTGCATTCGCTCGATAACGGATAGTGCTTGAACACCACGGTCAGCCCATTCTCGAACGCGGGCCGGTAACGGTCGCGCAACGCGTCGGCGAACGCACGGCACTTGGAACATTGGAAATCGCTCCAGATCACCAGCGTGGCGGCATTCGGACCGCCGTCGCGAATGGGGTCGTCGGGGCGGATCACGACGTCATGCGCCGAGTCGGCCGCCAACATCGCCGGCAACGCCGTGGAATCGTCGCGAATTTCGACCAGCATTTGTTCCAGCCGCCGCGACTGGTCCTTCCATCGATCCGTCGTTGACGACTGATTCATCAACCCGATGGCGGCGACGGCCAACGCGATCGTGACGGTCGCGTGGCGAAACGTGGGATACGCGTGAATCGGCGGCGGCGGCCCCTCGCGATGCACGTCGCGATCGACCGGCGCCCGCGGTCGCAGCGGCCGCAATAGCAAAACCACGACGAACAGCAGTCCGTTGACGACGTGGGCCGACAAACACAACGGGCACCAGGCACGGATGACCCAAGCCATGACCGCGACGTAGGCGATGGACGTCGCCAGCCCAACGGTCCCGACAACGATTGGGAGAAGGTGCCATCGGCGGCCGTTGAAGTCGGGCCGCCCGACGCCGATGAACCAGATCAGCAGAAACGTGAAATAGGTCAGCCCCAGTCCCGCGACGGGGAATTGAACGCGCCAATTCGGTCCGACCGTTCGCGTCGGCGGCAGTGACGCCCACCGACTGGTCAAGACGGCATCGCATCCGCCGCCCGAATCCGCGCCTGCCGCGCACAGCGCCGCGGCCCATGCCGGCGTGTTGTTCGCGCCCAGGTGACGCGCGAGGAGTGCGGAACAGACGATTGCCCCGCTGAACGCGAGAAGAACGGCCACCGGAATAAGAAGGGTTGATCGGCGCATGGTTCGGCAAAACGCACGCCGCGTGAAAAAAAGCCAAGCCACCGCACGGGGCACGCCACGATAACCGGCGTCGCGATGGATGTCATCCCCCGCGGCCGCGACGGGCGCGGCCCACGGCCCGACCTCCGGCGGTTGGGGCGTTGGAAAACGCGGAATCGCGGCGAATCGTGTTATCCGGACCGGAGCCGGCAGCGGCGTTGCGTGACCGTGCAGAACCGTTTACAATGCCCGGTTGCGGTCTGGATGGGGTGGGGGTAGGACGGACAGGAGGCTATATGGCCGGCACGCTCGACGCGCTGCAGGAGCTTCAGGAATTCGAACAGGGAATCGCCGCGATCCACGCGGAAGCCGCCGTCAAACAACGGCGGGTCGATTCACAAAAGCGGCAACTACACAAGTTCGACGCCGACATTGAGGAGCGCACCTTGGCGCTCCGCAATCAGCAGATGGATATCGACCGCCACGATCTCGACGTCAAGTCCCGCGACGTCTCGATGAACAAGCATCGCGACGCGCTGAACGCTGCCAAGACCAACAAGGAATACTCCGCCGTCCTGTCGGCGCTGAACACCGAGAAAGCGGACAACGCCAAAATCGAAAGCCGCCAGCTTCAATTGATGTCCGAGCTGGACGACAAGAAATCGCAGCTGCAGGCGGTCAAGGCCGAGCGCGAGAAACTCGCCGAACGAATCGCCGAGCTGGTCAAGGAACACCAACGATATCTTGACGCCCACGCCGCCGAGCTGCGCCAGTTGACCGCCGGCCGCGCCGCCGCCGCCGAAGGCATACCCGTCACCGTTCGCGAGACGTTCCACCGCGTGGCCGAACGGCACGAGGGCGAAGCGCTGGCCGCGGTCGAGGTGGTGAACGCCAAGCGCAACGAATACTGCTGCAGCGGATGCAACATGTCCGTGACGTTGCAGATGGTGCTGGCCATGCGCACGCTGGACCAGTTGCAAACCTGCGGCTCGTGCGGGCGCATCCTGTATCTGGGCGCGTCCAGCGGAATGCGCAGCGTCAAGTCGTGACGGGTCGGGTCACTTCATCCGAAGCGAGTCCACGGTCCATCCGCAGAAGGTGAGACCCGCCCTGCAGTGGCGACATCACCAGGCACTCCCGTTAGATCGCGCGCATCAGGTTTGTCGTTCCAGTCGCGTCAGATCACCGGGCGCAAGCACGGTGATGTCGAGGGCGGGCGGCACGCCTCGCGTTTCCACCGTCCGCGGGCTTGCGCCCGCGTCTCCGATTCGGGGCGCCGGTCGCGGAACACGTACGATCACTACCCCGCCTGTGCGTCCAAACCCAACGAAGCCGTCTCGCCGCGAATGAACTGATGATGGCCCAGCGCCGCGATCATGGCCGCGTTGTCCGTGCAGTACGCCATCGGCGTGAACCGGCACGTCGCCCCGCGCGCGGCGCACGCGTCCGGCAATCGGCTCCGCAGGCGGCCGTTCGCGGCCACGCCGCCGCCGACCACAACGCACGACAAGCCGGTTCGATCCAGCGCCCGCAACGTCTTGGCCACGAGCACGTCCACGACGGCCGCTTGAAAACCGGCCGCGATGTCCGCGATTCGTTTCGCGCTCAACCGCTCGAGGCCGCCGCTCGTTCGGCCCGGACCGTTGACCTCGTACAGCACGGCCGTCTTGATGCCCGAAAAGGAGAAATCCAGCGAGTCGCGCCCCAGCATCGCCCGCGGAAACGCGACGACCGACGGATCGCCCTCGCGCGCCAGTTTGTCGATCGCCGGCCCGCCCGGAAACGGCAGGTTCAAAATCGTTCCCACCTTGTCGAACGCCTCGCCCGCGGCGTCGTCCGTCGTCTGACCCAATAGCGTCAACTCGCGAAACCCATCCACGCGATACAGCGACGAATGCCCGCCGGAAACAACCAGCGCGATCGCCGGCCACGGCGGCGAATCCAAACCGATGGCCGCGCTGCACGCGTGCGCCTCAATGTGATTAACCCCCACCAGCGGCTTGCACCACGCCCACGACAACGTCTTGGCCGCCGTCACCCCGATCAGCAACGACCCGACCAGTCCCGGTCGATGCGTCACCGCGATGGCGTCGATGTCCTCGCGACCGCAACCCGCCGCGGAGAGTGCTTCGCGCACGATGCCGTCCAGCCGCTCAATATGAGCCCGCGACGCAATCTCTGGAACCACGCCGCCGTATTTGGCGTGCAGCTCAATCTGCGACGCCACCACGTTGCTGCGCACATTCCACCCATCCACCACAACGGCCGCGGCCGTTTCGTCGCACGAGGTTTCGATGCCGAGAAGAGTAGTCATGACATCCCCGCCGGCGCATAGCGTCGGCAACAGGCCATGATAACGGCACAACGAGCCGCGCCACCATGACCCATCGAGGAGTCGCTACGAACGATGCGATCATTCGCGATGAGACTCGGTCGTCGCCCGATGGAACCGACGGGCAAGTTTCGCCGCATCAAACTTCAGACCGACGAACCATGCGGCCGATAACCCCGCTCGCCGCCGCGGACGCCCGGACACGGCATTCAACCGCCCGGCATCATCGACCCGCATTGATCCGAGACCGCGACGCCACTCGATTCTATTGAACAAACCCCGTCCAACATCCGACCAAGCTGGAGACGCGCCAACCACGACGTCCGAAAGGAATGGCACCATGAACACGGGACTGTTGGATCCGCCGAAGACCCCCGCCACGCCGCCCGCCAACGATTCCATGGACGCCCTCCTCCACCGCGCCGTCCAGACCGACGCGTCCGACGTCCATCTCGTCGCCGGCAGTCCGCCCGCGTTTCGCCGTCACGGCCGGTTGTTCTCCACCGGCGACACGCCCATGGAGTCGCGCCCGCTCGCCTCCATGATCCGCTCGATCATGCCCGCCGAACTGTCCGAACGGTTCGCCGATCAGCGCGACGTCGATTTCGCCCTGCAATGCCCCATCGACGCCGCCGCGCGGCGTTTCCGCGTAAACGCGTTTCACACCCGCGGAGCTCCGGGCTGCTCCATCCGCGTCATCCTCGACGAAATCCCCACCTTCGAATGGGCCGGTTTCCCCGTCGGCATCGCCGATCGCATCGCCGACTTCCGCAACGGACTCGTCCTCTTCACCGGCGTCACCGGCTCCGGCAAGTCCACCACCATGGCCATGCTCATCGACCTCATCAACCGCCGCGGCGGCTACCGCATCATCACCCTCGAAGAGCCCATCGAATACCTCTTCAAACCGCAGCGCGACTCCATCATCTCCCAGCGCGAACTCGGCGCCGACGTCCGCAGCTTCGCCGACGGTCTCAAGTTCGGCCTCCGCCAGGACCCCGACGTCATCCTTGTCGGAGAAATCCGCGATCGCGAAGCCGCCCAACTCGCCATCTCCGCCGCCGAAACCGGCCACCTCGTCCTCTCCACCATGCACACCCGCGACGCCAAGGGCGCCATCACGCGCCTGACCGACATGTTCTCCCAGGACATCCAGGGCGAGCTGCGCAGCCAGTTGGCCATGAGTCTCCGATGCGTCGTCTCGCAACACCTCGTCCCCCCCGCAAAAGACGGCGACCGCCGCGTCCTGGCCCTCGAGGTCATGTTCAACAACCTGCCCGTCAGCAGCGCCATCCGCTTCGGCAAGATCGAAGCCCTCGGCGACGCCATCAACGCCGGAAAGGCCGACGGCATGATCGGCCTCGACGACTGCCTCAACGGACTGCTCGCCACGGCCCACATCACCGCCGAAACCGCCCGCCGCTTCGCCAACAACC
>JABFSN010000093.1 GCA_013140575.1 Phycisphaerales bacterium
GGTAGTGGTTGAGGGCGTCGGGGTCGATGTGGCTTGACCAGTCGTCGAGGGGGCGGAGGGCGAAGATTTCACTGGCGAAGGTGAGGCGGCGGGCGTGGTCGGCGTAGAAGAGGGGTTTGATGCCGAAGGGGTCGCGGGCGAGGAAGCCGCGGCGTTCGGCGCGGTCGTAGAAGGCGAGGGCGAACATGCCGTTGAAGCGGTTGAGGGCGTCGGGGCCCCAGCGGGCGCAGGCGGCGAGAACGACTTCGGTGTCACATGCCGGCACTCGTTCGAAACCGAGGTGAGCGGCGAGCTCGCGGTAGTTGTAGATGAGGCCGTTGAAGACGAGAGCGAAGCGGGGAGGAAGGGAGGAAGGGACGGAGGGACGGAGGGACGGAGTGGAGGGAGAGGGAATTGCGTCGGTGGAGTTGGGCAGGTGATGTGGGCCGTCGGAAATCGACTCCCCCACCGCTGAAGCGGTGGGCCACCCGGGGGTTGGAGGAGACGCGTCCGTCGCGGGAGGGGATTCCCCCGAATGGGTGTGCGAGAAGGGATTCTCGCACGCGCGCGGTGGAGCGCCACGGAGAAGATGGTGGGCGGTGCCCACCCTACGGGTCTGGTCGTCGGTTTCGCGGGAGTCGACGGAGCGGAGGAGGGGTTGGTGGCCGGCGGGGGAGAGATCGAGGATGGCGAGGCGGGTGGCGGTAAGGCCGATGGAAAGGGCCGGGTGGTGGTCGATCCATTGGCCGTGGTCGTCGGGTCCGCGGTGGTGGAGCAGTCGGCGAGCGCGGTCGAGGCGGTGGGGTTCGATGGGTCGGGCGGAGAAGTCGATGATACCGGCGATGCCGCACATATCTGGGATGAGACAGTAATTTAAAGCGCGGGGCCGTGGAAGCGGGGCGGCAGCGCAAAGTGGGATCGCGCGCGGACGTTGGGTGCGACGGTTCGTCCGCGCCCGTTGGGCAACGCGGTGAACGAAAGGGGTGCGTCGCGCGAGCGCCCGCACCAGAAGATTAACGGAAATGCCGAACCGACTGACCCCCGGGCCTGCTGCCGCGAAGGAGCATGCACGGCCTGGAAAAGAGATGCTTAATTTGAACGCAACATCATTATTGGCAGGCGATTGCGATCGGATCGGCGCCGCCCAACCGACCGCTCGCCCCCGGCAACGGCTTGAGGTACCATGCACCGCAGTTGGGTGTCCGGCCAACAAAAATCCGCGATGGTCCGACGATTGCGGATTCGCGGGAAGGGAATCCCGCGAGCGTGCGTGGGCGGAGGGATTCTCGCAGCCGCGGGAACGAACTCGCGCACCAGCGGTTGTGGATCACGACGGGCCGAAGCGCTCTTGCGGTGACAGAATCCGTCACTTCAAACGCCGATTCGCCGGTGGCCGACACGACTACGCCGGTATTCTTCGCGATTCGGTGACTCTTCATGACACCTGCTGTGCGTAAACGCCCCGGCCATCGTCCGCCCGACACCCTCGGCCGGAGCCTCCGGCTGGTTCACGAAGACGACGACCTGATGGTCGTGGACAAGCCGATCGGGATGCTCTCGGCGCGCCTGGGGCAGGAGGGCGGCGGCGACAGCGCATTCGACCTCGTGCGGCGGCACGTCGCGCAAACCACTTCCAAGCCGCGCCCGGCCGACCGTGGGGAGCGCCGGCGAGAGCCCGTCGCGTGGATCATCCACCGGCTCGACAAGGATGTCTCGGGCTTGATGGTTTTCGCCAAAAGCCACCGGGCCTTCACCGCGCTTAAGGAAGACCTCCGCGCCCGGCGCATGGTGCGTCGCTACGCCGCCGTGGTCGAGGGAACCATGCCCGTCGATCCGCCGGACGCCCCCTGGCGATGGATCGCGGGCTTCCTGCACGACAGTGGTCCCGGACGGCGCGTGCGCGTGCTGCGCGACGAAGTTCCGACGACCGACGACGAACATGCGGAGCACGCCGTCACGCACTACCGAGTCCTCGCGGTCGGCAATGAGCGAAGCCTCGTGGAAGCCCGCCTTCAGACCGGCCGAAAGCACCAGATTCGGGCTCACCTTGCGTCGATCGGCCACACTGTCGTCGGCGATCGGTTGTACCAGCCCGGGAAATCGCGCGGGGGGGAGCGTATCCGCCGGGTCATGCTGCACGCGGCCGAGCTGCGCCTCACCCATCCCGCGACCGGGCAGCAGGTCTGCTGGACGGCTCCGCCGCCGGCCGTCTTCACCGCGCTGGTCGGCGCGTTGCCCGCGGCGTGGCCGCCAACCGTCAGCGGCCCGGCAAGCATCATGCCCGTGCCGGACAAGGCGCCGGCGGGGACAGGTCCAC
Organism: Phycisphaerales bacterium; assembly: GCA_013140575.1. Taxonomy (GTDB): domain Bacteria; phylum Planctomycetota; class Phycisphaerae; order UBA1845; family UBA1845; genus JABFSN01. The sequence goes on from JABFSN010000093.1 coordinate 2,297, forward strand.
GATCCGCGTCCGCGGCGCCGCGCCGTCCTGCGCCCGAGCGCGAGCCCAGACCGGACGCGGGCTGGGACGACGTCGCGGACTGGTATGCCGATCTGGTCGGCTCCGGCGCGTCCGACCATCACGAGGAGGTCGTTCTGCCGGGCGTGCTCCGCTTGCTTGCGCCCCACCGCGGACAGTCGTTTCTCGATGTGGCGTCGGGCGAGGGACGACTGTGCCGCGACCTTGCCGCGCTGGGCGTGCGCTGCACCGGCGTCGACGCGTCGGCGAAACTTCTGGCCGCGGCGCGGCGTGGGTCGCGAGCGATCCCGGTGAACGACCGGCCGAAATTCGTGGAAGCAGACGCGCGCGATCTTCCCGGCGCGCTGGTGCAGGGCGATGACTTTCAACCGTTCGATCTGGCCGGCTGCGTGCTGGCGATGATGAACATCGACCCGCTCGAACCGGTGTTGCAGGGCGTCGCGCGCTGCGTCAAGCCCGGCGGTCGATTTGTGATCGTGCTGTTGCACCCGGCGTTCCGATCGCCCGGAATCACGGCGTGGGGTTGGGAGCGGGGCAGGAAGGGGGGCAAGCCGGTCATGCGGCAATACCGCCGCGTGGATTCGTACCTGTCGCCGTTGCCGCGGGCCATCGTCATGAACCCCGGTCGGGCCGCCCACGGTAAGACGCCGATCACCACCACCACCTGGCACCGGCCGCTGCAGACGTACGTCGAATCCCTGGTCCACGCGGGCTTCGTGGTCGACGCGCTGGAAGAATGGACCAGCCACCGCCGGAGCGATCCGGGCCCCCGCGCCGTCGAGGAGAACCGCGCCCGGCGCGAGATTCCCCTGTTTCTCGCCCTCCGCGCCGTTCGCCGGTGACCCCCGCCGTCGGCGCGGTCCGTTCGACCCCGCCGGATTGCATTCCCCACATAGTGTCAGCATATGGCATTCGCGCCGCGGGGCGGCGCGGAGAAAATGAAGTGGGGCGGCGGCCGATGCCGTCGTGTTCGCGGCGCTTCCGAGCTGTGAAGCGTCCGCGGCACGATCGGTCGCACGGCGGAACCCGTCGACGGCGTCGCGTCGCGTGGAACGGAATCCACGCGGCGCACGGCCGCGATGTGGGGTCCGCGCTTCCGGCAGCCACGGTGATGCCGGAATCGCACGGCCGGTTCGGACCGGCCTGCCGCCCGGGGGTGGGACGGGAAGGTGGGCACACTCGTTCAATTCGTTTCGTCCTGTTCGTTTCGGGCCGGGGTTCGCCGATCGCGGTTGTTTTGTGTCCGCGGTTTCCTGTCGGGAGACGTTGGCGTTTGCTCCTGCCGGCGTCGTGACGGACGGGGAGTCGAGTCGTGTCGGACCCGGGCCGCGCGGCGGGCGCAGGACGGGCGTTCCCACAGGTAGTAGACCGGTCGGGAGCCGACGATGCCGCGGAAGGTCTGGGCCAGGAAGGCGGCGGATTGGCGAACGACGCGGCGGTCGCCGCCGCCGGTGGTGGCCTGATACCAGCGGTAGACCGCGTGGGCGACGATGCGGCGGACGCGGGGCCGGCGGGCGACGTGGTCGGCGAAATCCAGCGCGAAGGGATCGACGCCGAGGGCGTTCAAGTGTTCCACGGCGCGGGCCGGGGCGTCGGGCAGGGTGCAAGTGCCAATGCGAGTCATTCCAGATTTCTCGAACACGGGGTTGATTTCCCCCATCGACGCCAGGCATTCCACGTAGCGGGTGCCAACAAGTGGCATCGTGCGGCGGACGAGCCAGTGGCCCAGCCCGCAGCCGCGCACGTCGGGGTGCACCACCAGCCGGCGGAGGATGCGGACGTTGCGGTTCAGCCGGTCGGGGTTTTTGACGAACCGGCCGTGGGTGGCCTGGTTGCGCAGGGCGAGTTCCATGGGCCCGTGGGCATAAACGACGATGGCGAGCACGTCGCCGTCGGGTCCGTCGCGGAGGACGAACACGCTGTCGACGAAACCGAGCTCGTCGGTGGCGCGGTAGTGCATGGCGGCGAAGGCGTCGTAGTCGGCTTTGCGGCCCGGGGCGATGACCGCGCGCCGGGCGAGGCTGAACGGCCGGCGGCGGGGCGACGATTCGACGACTTGCGCTTTTCCGCGTTCGGACAGACGGACGGTGATGTCGGGCTGGAGGTCGGCGGCGAAATCGTCGTCGGACGATGCCAGCACGAGGCACCAACCGCGACGGGTGGCCAGTTTGCGAAGATTGAAGGCGATCGAACGGGCCAGTCGCCGGTGAAGACCACTGCAGAATTCGTCGCACAGGAGCGGGCCGGACGAATTCGTTCGGGCGATCAGGCCGACGGCCCGGGCGAGCCGGGCGCGGAAGCGCTGGCCGTCGCTTAATTCGTCGGGTCGGCGCAACCACAGCGGCGACTCGGACAGCCCGCAGGCGCTCAACGTGGAAAGCGCGTCGGTCAGCGGCCGGCCGGGGCAGACGCCGTCGACCACGCTTCTTTCCTCCGGAAAGCGGACACGCTCCACGTTGAGCGCGGCGGGGCAACGCGATTCGATGGATCGCAGGGCGGTGGATTTGCCGCTGCCCGACGGTCCGGTGATGAAGATGATCCGCCCCGGGCCGAGTTGCACGTCGATCGGTTCGAGGGTGTGCGCGGGGGCGTGGTCAATTGCGGTCGTGGCCATGGTGATCTCGTATGGTGCGCGTTGGGGCGGGTCCGACGGCCCGCTCCGTGATCGTAATGTCGTGCCGGGACTGGGCTATTGC
>JABFSN010000197.1 GCA_013140575.1 Phycisphaerales bacterium
TTGCAACGCCGCCAGCGCCCCCAGCGCCACCGGTGGATCCCGATCCGCAATCGCGCGGTTCAGCACCATGTGCGCATATCGCGGTCCGGCAGCACTCGTAAAATAAAGCGCTCGCGGCAGTTCAGCCGGTCGCGTCGGATCCGTTTCCCCCGTCTCGGCCGGATCGCCGCTTTCCACGTTCACGCCCAACCGCGATTCACGCCGTATGTTCGCCGCCAGCCACAGCCCGATTGCGTCGGCCGCATCACCGTCCAGTTGCAACGCCCGTTCCGCGCAACGCATCGCCATCACCTGGCCGAATATCCGACTGGGAACGGCCGTGTTCTCCGCAAACTGGTTTTCCGCGTTCCAATACCACACGTTCGCGTCCGGATCGCGCACGTCCGCCGCCACCGACCCATGTTCGTCGTAGAACTGTTCGCCCAATTCGACGAACGCCGCCGACGGCGATTCACCGAACCGCCGACCCAACCGTTGTCCGATGCGCTCCACCGCCGACATCGCCGCCTCCCGCACCGACGAGGTCGTCGCCTCGTCCGACGCCACCGCCAGCAGATACGGCACGGCCTGTCCGTATCCGATTTCGCCCAGCACGCCGATGACCGTTTCCCGAAGGTTGTCATCACGCACCGCCAGCGACTCGACCAGCGGATTCAACGCCGATTTCCCCATCTGCGGCAACGCGCGTATCACCCGGTTCCACAACGCCTTCTTCGATTCATCGCCCAGCGTTTGGATCATCAACGGCACGGCGTATTCGCCCGATTCCACCAGGTGCATCGTCGCCAGGTATTCCGTCTGCGGGTGCCCGCCGAGCTTCTCGATGTTGATCGCGATCTGATCGCTCTGCTTGCGCAGTGTCCGCTCGCCCTCCCGAATCACCTCCAGAACCCGCGCCGCCCGTTCGCCGATCGTCGAGTTGTTCACCAGGATCAGCAGCGTGTCCACCGACTCGGCCTGCGCCTCCGAAAGCCGCAAAACCTCAACCGGGTCGAGCTTCGGATGATTCAGCATCTCCTGCGCGTAGGTGTCCGCGATGTCGAACTTGCCCAGCACGCTGTAGTGCAGGAAATCCGTGAACAGCGACGCCACCGTCGCCTCCCCCGCCGCCGTCGGACTCGGCGCCGCCTGCGGTTCCTGACCCCCGGCCGGCGAAGCGCCCCCGACTAACCCCGACAGAATGACCGCTGCCGCCCACCGCTGTAGCCCGCGCGGCATGGCACGACCCGACCCGTTCGTTGGTTTTGTCACCGATTGCATTTCAGGTTTTCCTCTCGGCTGGATTCCGGCAGGCAATGCCGATCGACATCCGCGTCAACGCGCGACCCGTCAACGAATCGCAACCTCGACGCACCCGCGCTCGGCGGAGGCACAATCAGTATAGAAACCGCCCGGCGACGCCGTCAACGAACCAACCGGCCCCGCGGCGAACACGAAAACGCCAACACGACTCCGGGATCGACCGCCGGAAAACAGACCGGCTGTGGTATTCTGCCCCCTCTTTGCCCCGAAGGGGCTACAGCGCCACACCGCGGGCATCGCTCGAACCCGGTGGTTGCATTCTGCCCCCTCTTTGCCCCGAAGGGGCTACAGTCAGTAGCCGGGGGTGGAGTCCGCGACAGCGGACGACACCCCCGGAAACCGCGGCCACCGTCCATCCCAGCCCCAGCGGGGCGAAGGCGGCCGGGACCGGAGCCGCGATAATGGCGTTGTAGTACGAACGCGGCGTCCGCAACGCGACCGCACCACACGTGATAGCCTTACAGATTACTGATGATCACCAGCGAACCGGCCGCCGTGACCCCCAGAAACACCGTCTGCGCGAATTCCAGAAAACTCGCCGGCTGACACCCCGGCAATTGAAAAATAATTACCGCCGACCCCAGCATCGCCGCGTTGCGGACCAACCGAACCAGTTTGCTCATCTACCGCTCCCTGCTCTTCTAACCAGAAAAAAATCAGTCAACAATGCAATCCACCGCGCAAACACACCAGTCGAATCCGCCGATCGCCTCGCTCCCAGCGCAGTCTATCGGCGCTGCCGGACCCGTCAATCGCGACCCTACGCCGCGACCCCGCCCACCTCCGTTCGCCGCATCGCACCTCCGCCGTCCTCGTCACACGAACCCCGATTCGTACTCGTTTCTTGACATTGACGCCCGCGGCGTCTACCCAACCAGTGAAAATCGTGCGCCCTCGGACCGATTGCGCCGCGGGTCAACTGACGGTGAAACACGTGCCGATAACAACCGGAACGGTCGGCGGTGATTCAAATGCTGGATTCCCGTCCGGTCGCGATCACAGCAACCACAACTAACTGTGGAATATGATGTTGCATCTCTTTAAGCGAGTTGTGGTCCGCCTGCTGATCGCTCTGGCCGTGGTCCCGTCGCTGGCCTGCAACTCGATCATGAACGGCTGGCTCAGCCCGCGCGAGCTGGGGTCGTTTTCAAATGAATCAACACTTGATATTCGCGGATCGCTCAGCATCCAGGACACGCCTTGGCGTGTTCCCGGCACCACCGATCCTCTTCCCGACGACCTTACCGTGCCCATGGACGAATATCGCGGAGTCAGTGGCGACGTCATCGAGTGCTTCATCAAGGACCTGCGTACCCGCGGCGCCGATCTTCAACATCAGGCCGTCATCGACGTAAACGGCAAGGTCGACCTGCCCTTCGTCGGTTGGGTGGACGTGGTCGGTCTGACGGCCGGCGAAATGGAACAGCGGCTCGTCAAAATATTGGCCGACCGCGGCGTGCTGCACAACGCGGAAGTGTTGGCCCGTTTCGTCGTGCAGCGCGGTATGACCTACACGATCTTCGGGAATGAACTGCTGGCCCTGCGCTCCAATCGCGGACCCGGCGTATTTCCCATTCCCCGCCCCGACTTCCGATTGATCGACGCCATCGCCGTCAGCGGCGGCTTGTCCGACCTGGTCAGCGATATCTACATATTCCGGGCGCCGCCGACCAATGCCGCCGCGTCACCGCCGGAACAACCGTCGCATCCTCCACCAGGCGCGAATCCATCTCCACCGCCCGCCGCGGAACGCCAACCCGAGCGCCCGGCCATCGACGACCCGGCGTTCTTGGAACCGAAACCCGCCCCCGTGGAACCTCCGGCAGACGCCGGAATGCCCCCGCCCGATGGATCGACCGCGGCCGGCGGCGAACCGGTGGCCGACGAATTGCGCCGGATCATCGAGCTTATCGACGCCGAGCCGCCCGCCGAACAGGCGCCGACGGACAACCGAACCGACCCGTCCATTCCGCCGGGCAACGGCGCGGCGCTCGACGATTCCACGAAAACGGGCACCCGGTGGGTTTGGGACGAATCGCGCCGCGAGTTCATCGAGATTCAATCGGGCCCGCGGATCGCCGCCCCCGCACCGGCCCTTCCGCCGCAGGGTGACGAGGTCAAGCCCGCCGTCGACTGGCAACAACTCGCCCGGACCGAATTCGACACCCGGACCATCCGCATTGCCGCCGAGGGATTGCGGCAGGGCGATCCCCGAAACAACATCGTGGTTCGCCCCGGCGACATCATCCGGTTGTTCAGCGGCGACATCGGCTTCTACTATGTTCTGGGCCACGTACTGAATCCCGGAACCTTTGCGTTCCGCAGCGGCGCCAGCGTCACGCTCAAGAACGCCATCGCCGCCTCCGGCGGTTTGGACGCATTGGCCTGGCCCGACCGCGTGACGGTCTACCGCCGCATTGGCGAGCGGGAACAGATGATCCAGGTCAACCTCGATCGCATCTTCGCGGGCGTCGATCCCGATTTCTTTCTCAAGCGCGACGACATCGTGAACGTCGGCACGCATCCGGTGGCGCCGTTCCTGCAGGCGGTGCGCAATCTGACCATCCCGCAATTGAACAGTGGAATGTCGTTTCTATACCAGTGGACGCGGACGGAAACGTTTTTCAAAAACGAGGATTTCGGGGCCACGCCGCAACGCAGCCTGACCCCGTAGCAACGTCATGACCGGTTCATCCATCGCCATTACCCATGCCCCCCCCGCCAAGGTCGCCAACCGTGACGGCGGTCGCGCCGCGGGCGCCGCGTCGCCCCGCGTCTGGCAGGCGATCGTGCTGGCCATCCTGGTCCTGGCCGTCTACCGGCAGCCGATCGAGACCATCGTCCGCCGCTGGATGAGCGACGGCACCTGGTCCTACGGCTGGCTCGTCCCCGGGCTCAGTCTCTACTTCGTTCGCACACGCTGGCATGCGATCGTCGCGGCCGACCGCCGACCGTCCTACGTCGGGCTGGTCCTGCTGCTGGCATCGATCGGTTGCTTCTTGCTGACGCTGTTTCGGTTTCCGGCCGCCTATCCGCGGGCCCTGACCCTCATCGGCACCATCGCCGGGCTGACGCTCTATCTCTGCGGGTGGCGCGTCCTGCGGCTGGTCTGGTTCCCCATCGCGTTTCTTTTCTTCGCCATCCCCGTTTCGCAGAGCATTTACGTCCGGATGACCATGCCCCTGCAGGCCCTGGCGTCCCGGGCCACCGCCGTGGTGCTGTCTTCCATGCCCGACGTCCACGCCGAGGTTTCCGGAATCGTCATCGACTACAGCTATCAATCGCAATACGGCCAGTTGAACGTCGAACAGGCGTGCAGCGGCATGCGCTCGCTGATGGCCATCGCCACCTTGGGCGTGGCCATCGCCTTTCTGCGTGACCGACCGGCGTGGCACCGCCTGATCCTGCTGGTCACCTGCGTTCCCATCGCCATCGCGTGCAACATCGTGCGCGTGACCATCACCGGCGTGTTGCACGTCTACGCCCCGTCGGAAATCGGCCGGACCCTGCATTTCGAGTGGTTCACCGGTTCGACGCCGCACGCCCTGCTCGGCCTGGTCGTATTCATGGTCGCGCTCGGGATTTTCATGGGCGTCGGCTGGATTCTGGACAATCTGTTCGTGGACCAGCCGCGTGACGCGACGATTTCAGAAGGGACCGGTGCATGACCGCCATTCCCGCCGCCGCCCATGCC
>JABFSN010000226.1 GCA_013140575.1 Phycisphaerales bacterium
GGTGGCGGGTGGGTGGCATGCTCTCGCGGTACCCCGCGTGAGCATGCGTGCTCGCGGCGGACGCACAACCTTCTGCGTCGCTGCCCGAGTCGCGTAAGTCGGGTCATCGACCCGCCGGACCAGAAGTCTCGCGGCCTTGAACTCGTGAGCGTCGACATGCCCGCCCGCGACCCGTTCTTAATCACGGCGTCACCCCGGTGACCATGACGCTCACTGGGGAACGATGACTTCAATGCCATCGTAACGCTGGAAGTCACGGGCATTGAATGTCAGCACGCGGCGCGCACCGTAGGCCTGAATCAGCGCCACGAACCGGGCGTCATGCGCCACCTTCCCCCGCACCCCGTACGACACCACGAGGTTTCGCCATCGATCGAACAAGTCGGGCGGGTCGGGAAGAAAGCCAAAGGAATCCAGAAAATCCGTAATGCAGGCGTCGGCATCGGCGGGCGCCAGGCCATAGCCATTTGATTCTCGCGGCCGCGTGGCCACGACCCAGAACTCGGTGAGCGCCTGGGAACACAGCGACAATTCCGCAGATTCGAACCTGGGTTCTTCCAACAGGCACCGGGCCGCCCGGCCCTTCGGGCTGTCACGTTCGAGCAGTCGAGCCAGCACGCTTGTGTCGATCAGAGTCGGCGGCACTCAGTCCTCGTAATAACTTTCGCTGGAAAACACCTCGTCGGGCAACGCGATCCCGACGGCTCGTTGCTGCACTCGGGCGAGCGCCGTCCGCCGACGCTGCGGATCGCTCGGCGGAACGGAGACAATGTAAACCGATTCGCCGTCGCGCAGGTCCAGCGGCTGGCTTGGAACGACGTAACCGTTGCGAATTGTCCCTCGAATGACCATGGGCACGTTACTCTATCCGGCATCGCAGTGTTCGACAAGGAGTAGGGCGGGCGGGTGGCATGCTCGCGCGGTACTCCGCGTGAGCATGTGTTCGGGCGGCGGACACGTATCCGTCTGCGTTGCTGCCCCGGCAGCCATGTGGGTCGGGTCATCGCCCCGACATTCGCTCAATCCGGCTGTACGTGTCGTGTGAAAAAGGCGTCGGGTCGATGACCCGACCCACGGTACTGTGCCAATGCGGCACCATGATAGAGGTCTTGATCGTCAATTATCATGGTCTCGCGTTCCTACGCCCCCACCGTCGCGGTGGCCGTTTCGCTCCAGGGGCCTTTTTCGCCGCGGGTGTTCGCCCATTTTAGCAGGTAGTGAGCGTTCCTGCCGCCGTCGGGGCCGTCGAAGTCCAGCACGTACGGCGTGCGGGTGTCGAGGGCGACGAACGAGAACGCGGCCGGGTCGGCGGGCGGCGGGTCGGCGACGGGGGCGAGCCGGACCCAGATTTCCGCACCCATCATCCCTGCGGGCCGGGCCTTGCGCGTGGGCGTGGCTTCGTCGGTGAAATGGCTGGTGTGCCGGAGCCGTTTACTGCCATCCACTTTCACCGCCGGGCGCGTGGTGGGCGGGCCGTCCGAGTTCTCGCGGGAAGGGATTCCCGCAAACACGGGTGCGAGAAGGGATTCTCGCACCAGCGGTGTCGGGCACGGTGATGCCCAGCGCCGACTTCTCCGCGTTGTCCACGTCCGGCGAGGCCTGCAACCGGCGGACCAGCGCCCCGCGTATCGGGCCGGATTCGCGAACGGATCGCGAATTCACCGACGGGCGCGGGGCATGAACACTTCGAGCATGAGTCCAACGACGGGAATCCGCTCCCGTCTTCAAGCGGGCGAGGCTCGACGCCATTTCATGGAACGGCCCACAGCCTGTCGTGGCCCCCACCATGGAGTGTGGAATGAGTCGCAGAGTTGCGGCCTCCGCCCATCGCGGAGAGAGGCACTCAGGGCGGAACAAACGCATTCCTCGGTCAGTTTCGGTAATCGACGCTCCTTGCGCGATCCGGCACGCGACGTGCTTGCGAATCGTGAGTCGTTTCGCGAGGGCGCCCGAATTGCCTCGCGCGGTATTCTCGTCGTCGGTCACGGGTGATGCCCGAGGAGGCGACAGAAATAGCCGCTCGCCGGTGGAGACTGGGTTATTCAGGTTGACGGAGGGAGAATTCCGGCTGACGATGCGTCCGGTCGGATGACACGTCGCGGAGCAGGGATCCCCGCGAATTCAGGAGGTTTTTGCATGCAAACAGATTTCCGGAATAATAGCTTCACCCGTATGCGCACCCTCGCCGTTTCCCCCGCCGCGATGGCGTGGCTTCTCATGCTCTTTCTCGCCAGGATGAGCGCAGCCCAGAACGATCCGGATGATCGGAAGATTCGCGGGTTCTACCTCAATCTCAAGGAAACGGACGCCGTCACGGGGCTGGACTGCGACGATCCCACGCCGGAGTGCACGAACGTCGGCCACGGGTGCGCCGTCATGCCGCTCGACGTCTTGGGGGTGACCGACGTGCTCGCGACCGGAACCGGAATCGCGGCCAACGAACAGTACGAGTTGGATGCGGATGACGTCGATGCCATCGAGGGGATGATCCAGGCCATTCGTGCCCGACGGCAGGTCGTTCCGGAGGCGGATTTACATCTCTGGGTCGTACCGAAGTGGTCGTTCGACCGGGCTTGCGACCCGCCGTACGGTGTAGACCTTGGCCAATTCATCGCATCACAGGGGCATCCGAACGACGAAGCCGGCTACAACGCACTGTTCGGCGGGAACGAATTCGTCGACGCCCGCGGATTCACGTTCGATAGTACGCCGTGCCCGCTATGGCCGGAATATTGGGAATTCATGATTGATCGACGGGCCCGGGCCTTGGCCGAGCTCTCGCTCAGCAATCCGGAGTTGGACGGCGTGATGTTCGACATGGAGCTCTATCCATCGCGCATCGACATCGAGCGTCATTTCGACGAGTGCGAGGATGACGGGTGCGGGTACGCCGGATCCGAGTGTGTTGCGCAAGTGTGCGCGGCGATCACGCCCGGCTACCCTCCCGCAGGTATCGCCATGCAATACGCACCGGAGACCTGCCGTTGCGGTGACAACGGAACCCAGGACTGTTGCGGCCCGACCTCGTGCCAGGGGCCGGCGTACAATTCCCACCTTTGTATGTGCGAAAAAAACGACCAGGAACAGTACGTCATTAGGATCCGCGAGGACCCGGGGGATGTGTCAGAGTACCCGTCGGAGTGCTATTGCGAGAGTTGCGCCGAGGCATTCCGCGCGTACATGTGCTGCCTCTCCGACGTCTCCGTCCCCGAACACTTCAACATTGATGTGCTGACCGGCGTTCGCCTGTGGGATGGCGAAAGTTCCGAGAATCGCGTCTGCCCGGACGTGATGAATCTCGTGGCGGAGTACCGCGGTTTTCAGGCGGAACGCGCCCGGCAACTGGCCGCGGCGACACGGCGGGCTGTCGATGCGATCAACCCGAATTTCAAGCTGGGCGCCGCCAATGGCGACGCGCTCATTGACTTGGGGGAGGATCCGGCCGCGGTTTTCGGCCAGCCCGTTCCGTTCTACATCGGCATCAATCGCGGGTTTGGAAGCTCGCACAGTCCGTTCTATATGTTCCCGGAGGGGTATTATGCCACGGCGTTCCGCAGGTATAATAGTGCGGCATTTCCGGGTTCCGTCCACGGACAGATCAGCGTGGGAAGCTATCAGCGCATCTGGAACGACTGCAATGCCCAGGGAACGGACTGCCCATTGGTCGACAAGATCAAGATCGTCATCGGATTCTATCCCGATCGGCTCAAGGTCCAGGCCAAAGACACCAGCCCCGGCGATAACCCCGGCGATAAACTGGTGCCCATCAAGCAGAAGGTCATCGCCGATCAGTTCCTGGCGAGTCAGGTCTATCTGGACGGCGGTTGGATGTACTGGGGGAACCCATACACCTATGGAAGAGAGAACTGCGATCCGTGCCACGGCCAGGCCGTCGGCGCGGACTGTGTATGTTCATTCGTCGATGAAGATCACGATGGGCTCACCGACGAGCGGGGTTGCCGCCAGTTCTGCCCGTACGTGAAAAAATGCGTCTCGACGTGCAATGCAAGTGCGCCCGGCGTGTGCAGCGCCAATCCCGCCGCGACTTGCGGTCCGAGTCTCACGCCGTGCTTCGAGCGCGCGTGTTGCCCATCGTCCGAATGCGACATGCCGCTCGAAAACATCAGCCTGTGCTATTTCGCGAACGAGATCAAGCGGGGATTCGAGGGCGTTTCGCCGTACTTTGATCGCGCCACCGACATCGACATTTGTGTGCCGGATCCGAACGGCCCGATCAACCCGCCGCAATCGCTCGTGTATCCCTGCTATTGTGGCGCCACCTATACCGTCGGATGTCTTTGCGACTTCGCGACCACGTCCGAAGGCGTATTCGAGATCGAGACGACGCTCGCGGCGCCGCTCGGTCGCATGGTGGTCGCCGGTAACAGCCCGTGTCACCCCACGCAGGCCAACGGCTATTCCGCGCCCAACGAGCCGGGATGTATGTCCGACAACGATTGTGAAATTCCGGTATTCACGTGTTTGAAAAAGGATTGCGTGTCCAGTCACTGTCAAACGGTGGTCAATCCCAATGGAACGCCGTGCCAGTGTATGAACGACGGCGATTGCCCGATTCCGCTCCCCCACTGCCTCGGCGGCGTGTGCGTCGCGTGCGCCCCGACCGCGGATTGCGACGACAATCCGTGTACGACGACCCCGTGCAATGACGGTGTGTGCGGCGAGCCCGTCCCCGTCGAGGCTCCGACGCTGTGCGACAACGGCGTGTTCTGTGACGGTACGGAAGAGTGCAGCGCCGGCGTGTGCCAATCGTCATCGCCGCCCTGCGACACGTCGGCCGGCGAAGTGTGCATCGAGTCTGATTCGACGCACTGTCAACCGACGGTCCTTTATGTCGATTCCAATCTCGCGGCGCCCGGCGACGGCTCGTCGTGGGCGGAAGCGCTGGTAACCTTGCGCGACGCGATCGAGCTTGTCGGCCCGAACGGCACCCGCCCGTACGTACGCGAAATCCGCGTCGCCGGCGGAACGTATCGCCCCGACGACACGTCCGGGCCACTGCCGCAGCACGACCGCGGCCGCAGTTTCGCATTGCCCGCCCATGTGACGGTTCGTGGCGGCTACGCGGGAACGGCGGGCAACCCGGGCAATCCAGTCCGACACGATCCGGTACTGTACCAGACCATTCTCAGCGGCGACGCCTACGGTGACGACAACGTCCTTTCCTTCGCCAACAACGACGAAAACCACTATCACGTCGTCACCACCGCACCGGAGTCCGACGGCGCGATTCTCGACTCATTCATCATTCAAGGGGGCAACGCGGACGCCGCGAGCGGGGACAATCAGCTCGGCGCAGGCGTGCTGTTGAAGGGCGGAAACCCGACGATCACCCACTGCGTCCTGCGATTCAATTCCGCCGGAGCGGGCTGCGGCGTCGCAGTCGTCGAGGGCTACGGCCGCATCATCAGCTCTTTCATCGTACGCAATCGGTCGACGGACGGAGACGGCGCGGTTTACATCCGCAACGCGAATCCGGACATTCGGCACTGCACGATCGTGGACAACGAAGGCGGCGGAATTGACAGAACGGATTGCCCGATTGCGCCGTGCCCGGCGGATATCGACGCAATCGTGACCCATTCGATCGTCTGGGGCAACGGCTCGGGCGAACAGATCCGACAGGGACGCGGCACGATCACCGTTTCTTACTGCGACGTCGGCGGCGGCGTGACAGCCAACGGCACGTGCGACAATTCCATCATCTGGAAAGTAGGAAACGTTGACGTTGATCCGATGTTCGTGGATGCGAGCCTTGGGCTCTACGGCCTGACAGCCCTTTCGCAAAATGTTCTAGACAGCGGCGACCCGAACTTCGTACCCGGTCCCGGTGAAACGGACCTCGAAGGAGATCCGCGCGTCGCCTTTGGGCGGATCGACATCGGCGCCGACGAATTCTTCACGACGATTCGTTACGTCAAAACCGGTGCAGCCGGCGTCATAGACGGTCATTCCTGGGAGACGGCTTTCGGCGACTTACACGCGGCTCTGATGAACGCTGAGGATGGGGGAGAAGTCACGGAGATTTGGGTTGCGAAGGAAACCTATGTGTCCGGCTCGGGTGGTTTCCAGCTGGTTGACGGAGTTGCGCTCTACGGCGGGTTCTCCGGAAATGAAACTGAACGTCAGCAGCGCGATTGGGTCGCAAACGTGACCGAATTGGACGGGCAGGAAATGAACCCCATCGTGCTGGCGCCGCCGAACGCGGTTCCTGAAACCATTCTTGACGGATTCAGGATCACGAGAGGGAGTTTCTACAGCGGCGCGGGGCTGCAGATTCCATCCGGCAGTCCGACCATCCGAAACTGCTCCTTTACTCATAACGTGGCCACAGGCTTCGCGGCCACCGGCGGCGCCCTAAACAGCGGTGGAAAACCGCTTATCGTGAACTGCATCTTTTCGGAGAATTCCGCGTCGAGCGGGTTCGGCGGGGCCGCGGGTTTTAGCGGCACCGGAGACGGAGGCACTCTGGTCAATTGCACGTTCACCGAGAACGCGGCGAGCGCAGGCGGCGCAATTCACTCCACAGCATCCCATTTATCCCTGCGCAATTGCACGATCGCCAACAACCAAGCCGACGCGTTTGGAGCATTGTTTGTCGAGGTCGGGACGGTGGATGCCGTCAACTCCATCATCTGGAACAACGCCTCGTCTCCGATCGATGGATCGGCGACCGTGTCGCACAGCATCGTGCAGGGTGGATGGGCCGGCGATTGTAATCTCGATACCGACCCGCACTTGGCCATGGGCTCCCTTGCGTTGCAGCCTGATTCGCCCGCAATCGATGCAGGCGATTCGAATGCGTTGCCCGGCGGCATCGACACCGACCTGGCCGGTAACGACCGGTTCGTTAATCACCCGTGCATCACCTCCGCGTGCGGCACGGGTCCGAATCCGACCGACCTGGGCGCGTACGAGTCCCCGGTTCCGGAATGCTGCGAGAATGAGGACTGCGACGACGACGTGTTCTGCAACGGCGCGGAGGTCTGCAATCCGGAGAACGAATGCCAGCCCGGTCTTCCGGAGACGTGCGACGACAGCGTCGATTGCACTCAGGACGATTGCGACGACGTCTACGACGCGTGCCGCCACACACCGATCCACAACGACTGTAACGACGGGCTGTTCTGCAACGGCGCCGAGGCGTGCGACGAGCAATCGGGCTGCCTGCCCGGCAACAATCCGTGCGGCGACGGCGTCGACTGTACGATCGACTCGTGCGACGAAACCACGGACACGTGCGGACACCTACCCGAACACACCAACTGCGACGACAACGTGCTCTGCAACGGTGCGGAGGTCTGCAACCCGGCAACGGGATGTCAGCCCGGCCTGCCTGAGACGTGTGACGACGGCATCGACTGCACCCAGGACGAATGCGACGACATCTCCGACGCGTGTCGCCACACGGCGATCAGCGGCGACTGCGACGACGACGTGCTCTGCAACGGTGCGGAGGTCTGCAACCCGGCGACGGGGTGTCAGCCCGGTCTGCCTGAGACGTGCAACGACGGCATCGATTGCACCGAGGACGATTGCGACGACATCTCCGACGCGTGTCGCCACACGCCGATCAACAGCGACTGCAACGATGGCCTTTTCTGCAACGGCGCCGAGACCTGTGACGTTAACGGCGGCTGTCAATCGGGCGCCCCGCCCTGTCCGACCGGTTCCGAGAGATACTGCCACGAAGGCGTTGGCGACTGCATTTCCGATACCGTCCTTTACGTCAAATGGAACGCAGAGGGCGCCGAGACCGGCCTGAACTGGAAGGACGCTTACAGGTATCTGCAGGACGGGCTCGCCCTGGCGGAGCGGTCCAACGGGATTGTTGAGGAGATTCGCGTAGCCGGCAGCGCGGAAGGCCTTCCGTCGGGCACCTATCAACCGGACGTGTCGTTCGGATACGGTGAGACCGGTGATCGCAAGGCCTCGTTCATTCTACTTGACGGCGTGGCCCTTCTGGGCGGTTTTCTCGGCGATCCGGACAATCCCGACAAGCGCGACACGGCGCAATATGTTACCACACTGAGCGGCGATCTCCGGGACAACGACGACCCGGAATCACCGGAATCCTACGAGGACAATAGTTTTCACGTGGTCGGCGGGAGCGGCACAGCCGCCACGGCCGCAATTGACGGGTTCATCATCACCGGCGGCAATGCCGATGGGAGCGATGCACTGGAACCGCCGGGGTTCGGCGGTGGAATGATCATCAACACGGGTAGTCCGACGGTGACGAATTGTGTCTTTCGCGGCAGTCGCGCGCACCACGGGGGGGCGATTGCCATTTTCCATGACCGACCGACCATTACCCGCTGCCGGTTTGAGGACAACCGCGCCGAATACGTGGGCGGCGCCGTGTCCAACACCCTCGGCGATCCGGTCCTACAGGACTGTGATTTTGTCTCCAACCGGATGATCGGGACGGAGGGCGGGGGCGGAGCTTTCGGCAGCGTCGATGGCGACGCACAGGTGATCGATTGTCGATTCACCACGAATACCGCACAGACTGCCGGTGGGGCATTGCTCGCGCAGGGCGGTCACCCTTCATTTATGGATTGTGAGTTCGACGGGAATTCCGCCGCGGGAATCGGGGGTGCCGTTGGTCTTGCTTCCAGCGACGCACTGTTCCGAAGATGCGGATTCCAGGGCAATCACGCGGAGCATGGCGGCGGCGTCGTTATAGGGGCGGGCGCGCCGAGGTTTGAAGACTGTGATTTCACCGGCAACTCGGCCGCCAACAGCAGCGGCGCCCTGTACAATGGCGGCGATCCGAGCTTCACGAATTGTGTTTTTGAATCGAACCGCGCGGACGGCGGCGGGGGAGGCGCGATCTCCACGCTCGCGGGAACCGTGAAACTGCACGGTTGCACGTTCCGTTCAAACTCTTCAATCAGCACCGGCGGCGCGCTTTTCGTCTACGATCCCATGGGACCCGCCTCGGTGTTCGTCGAGGAGGACGGCGATGACGGCAATGGCACCGAATGGACCACATTCCAAAACAACTCCGCCGATTCGGGAGGCGGCGTGTACCTAAATACGCGCGGTGAAGTCAAGCTGGCACGAGCGCTGTTTGTCGCCAATGAAGCCGTCGGCCGCGGCGGAGCGATCGCCAGCGCGAGTACGGATTCGAACATGGTCAATTGCCGTTTCTTCGGCAACCACGGCGTCACCGCCGGTGGGACCATTTATGTCGAGGGCGGGCGAATGGACCTGATGAACGGCCTGTTCAGTGGAAACGCTGTGACCGGTGCGGGCGCCGTCGGAGCTGGTCTGTCCATCAACGGCGCCACGGTCAACGTGATCAACAGTACGTTCAGCGCGAACGCGGCGTCCGACGGCACGGTCGTGGCGACCAGCGGATCGAGCGCGATCACCAAATTCCAGAACAGTATTCTGTGGGGCGCGGGCGGGCCGATTCAGCATCGCGGCGGCACGCTCACCGTCCAATACAGCGACGTATTGGGTGGCTGGCCCGGCAAGGGCAACAGAAACGTCGATCCGATGTTCGTCGACTTCGACGGCCCGCAGGACAACCCTGGCACTGAAGCTGACGATCTGCGGTTGCAGTCCATCTCGCCATGTTTGGACGCGGCCGCCAACGCCTACATTCCCCCGGACGTTGCAGATCTCGACGGAGACGGGGTTTTCACGGAGGCGACGCCCGTCGACGTGAGCGGCAGTCCGCGCCGCGCCGACGCCCCGGTTGCCGACACCGGCAGCGGAACAGCGCCGATCGTGGACATGGGCGCCTACGAGCGAATACTGTTTCTGACGATCGAACCGTGACCACGCTCGCGGTTGCTTCGCCCCGGGCGCCCTCCGCGCCCGCCGATACTCGGCCCATCGTCTGGTGTCGGTGATCATCGGCGAAGTCCCCGTTCTTTCGGGGCCGCGTGCCGACCCAGGAACCGCCCTCGCGCCCGGAATGGAGTCCGGGCGGCAGGGGCGAATCGTTGTTCCGGGGCCGGCGCCCCCCAATCGCGACGCTTCTCAAGCGGCATTCACATTCCTGGGCCGCGTGGCATTCACGGCGGCGTCTTGGTACCATGAACCCGGTTGGGATTGGGCTGGATTTGGAATTGCGGAGGCGTGGGTTGATGAGTTCCACGGACTGGCGCACGACGACGACGCTGCTCGAAGACCTGCAATCCTCGCCCGCCAGCTCCGCATGGGATCGGCTCTGCCGGCGGTTCCGCACGCCGGTCGTTCGGTTCGCCGGTCGAATGGGCCTGAGCCCGTCCGACGCCGAGGACGTCGCTCAGGAGACGTTCGTCGCCTTCTCGATCGCGTTTCGCGGCGGGCGCTACCGTCGGGCCGACGGTCGCCTCAGCGGGTGGCTGTTCGGCATCGCGCTGCGTCAATCGCTGAACACGCGCCGTCGAAATCTGGCGCGGGAGCGGCACGTGGAACCCGCCGCGCGAGCCGATTACTGGATTTCCGCGCCCGATCGTCGCGCGGCCCAGGAGGCGTGGGAGCAGGAGTGGAATCGCACCGTTCTGAATAAGTGCCTGAAGCGGGCCCGCCTTGAGTTTTCCGACCAGATGTTCCGGTGCTTCGATCTGGTGGTGCTGGATGGTCGATCGCCGGAAGAGGCGGCGCAGGCCCTCAACTCGACAGTGAAGTCGGTGTACAACGCCAAGCATCGCATTTTGAAGCGCGTTCGGGAGATGCGCGTCGCGTACGAGCGGTTCGACGGCATGGACGACGGAACTCGTGCATTGCGTTGATTTCGACCGAATCGAGAGGTTCGTGCTTCACGAGCTGGACGCGGACGAGCACCGCGAAATCGTCGCGCACGTCCATGCCTGCCGTAAGTGCCGCCGATTGGCGGCTGACGTCGCCGCCAACCTGCGCGAGGTGGCCTCGTTGCGGGCGGTCGCCGGCGGCGAAAAGGAGCGGTCGGCAAGCGCGGCGCCGGACGCGGGGTCGCCGCCCCCGGGGTTCTGCATTGAAGGCTACCGGATCATCCGCGAACTCGGCCGCGGGGGAATGGGCGTCGTTTATCTCGCCGAGCAGGCCAGCCCCGCGCGGCGGGTGGCGCTGAAGATCCCGCGGCCCGGGCAGATGACGCCCGCCCTTCGCCGGCGGTTCGCGTTCGAGGTTCAGGCCCTGGGACGGTTGCAACACCCCGGCATCGCTCAAATCCATGCGGCGGGCATCGCCGAGACGGCCTACGGCGCGCAACCCTATTTCGCGATGGAATACGTCACCGGGCGGCCGCTCGCCGAGTACTGCGCGGCCGAAGGGCTGATTCGAAGTGCGCGGTTGGAACTGATCGCGCGGGTGTGCGACGCCGTACAGCACGCCCATCAGCGGGGGATCATCCACCGCGACCTGAAACCGGGCAACATCTTCGTCGACGAGCGGCGGCAGACCAAGATCATCGACTTCGGAATCGCGCGGGCCGTCGAATCCGACGCTCCGTTCGAGACCCTGCACACCGAAATCACCCAACTCGTCGGGACGCTTCCGTACATGAGTCCGGAGCAGATCAGCGGCGATCCGCGGGAGCTCGACACGCGCACCGACGTTTACGCCATCGGTGTCGTGGCGTACGAGCTTCTTTCGGGCCGGCTTCCGTTTCCGATCCAGGGAAAACCCATCGCCGAGGCCGCACGCATCATAGACCAGCAGCCGGCCGCGCTTCTGGGGTCCGTCGACGCCGGGCTGCGCGGCGACTTGGAGCGGATCGTCGCCAAAGCGCTGGAGAAGGACCGTGAACGGCGCTACCCATCCGCGGCCGAACTCGGGGCCGATCTTCGTCGATACCTGAAGGGCGAGCCGCCGTCGATCCTGCCGGAGTCCGCGGCCGCCCAGCTTCGACGGTTCGTCAGGCGTTACCGGATTCCGCTGGGGGTGACGTGTGCCGTAGTGTTGGCCGTGGCGATCGGGTTTGTGGTCAGCATGAGCATGTACCTGTTGGCTCAGCGGCGACTGGAGCAGGTTATCCGGCTGTCCGACTTGCACGATCTGCGCAACCTGCGTGAAGAACTGCGCCGCGTTTCCTCCAGACCGGAAAGCATCCCGGTGTTTGAATCGTGGCTGATGCGGGCCCGGGGTCTGACCATGCGGATCGATTTGCACCGTCGGACGCTGGCAGAGCTGCGCCGCCACGCCCGGCACTACACGGAGACGGACCGGCTCCGCGACGCCGGAGAACACCCCGGTGCGGCGCAGCTTGACGACCTGCGGCGTTCGCGGGCGGCAAAGGAAACCGAGTTGGCCCGGTTGCTGAGAATGGAACCAACGCGAGGAAGGGACGGCCCGGTGGTCGAACTGACGGACGCGATGGCCGCGGTGGACACGTGGATCGAGCAGATCGAACGGAAGATACGCGAGGACCGTACGTGGACCTTTGACGATGCCGGCGTGCAATGGCAGCATGACGTTCTGTCGGAGTTGATCGGCGAGTTGAATGCGTTCGCCGGCACGGACGTCGGATTCGCATCGATCCCCGACGTCGAACGGCGCGCGGCGTTTTGCCGGCAGGTGTTACGGGCGGGCGTCGATGGGCACGCGGAGGAGTGGAGGCGGGCCGTGGAGTCAATCAGGAATACCGGCGAGTGCCCGCAGTATCGCGGTCTGCGTATCAACGCACAGATGGGGCTGGTGCCGGTTGGTCGCGACCCGCGGTCGGGTCTTTGGGAATTCGCCCACCTTCAGACGGGAGCGATTCCTGTTCGCGGCGCCGGCGGAATACTGGAGATGACGGAGGACAGCGGCCTGGTTTTCGCGCTTCTTCCCGGCGGCACGTTTGACATGGGCGCGGTGGTCCCATCGCCCGATCACCCGTCGGGAACGCCGAACGTCGACCCATTCGCGCATTCTTACGATCAGCCGATTCAGACCGTCACGCTGGATCCGTTTTTTCTATCCAAATTCGAGATGACCCAGGGGCAGTGGCTGCGCGCCGAAGGAGTCAATCCCGCGACGTGGGGGTCGCGCTGGCCTGACGGCGAGGAGTCGTTTGACCTGCTTCACCCGGTCGAGACCGTCACCTGGCATGAGGCCGATGAGACCCTCGCCCGCCTCGCGCTGGCGTTGCCCACCGAGGCCCAGTGGGAATGCGCCGCCCGCGCCGGCACCACGACAGTCTGGTGGACGGGCAATGACCAAAACGGCATTTCCGGAGCGGCGAACATCGCCGACCGCAGTTACGCCGCGCATCGACCGATCTGGGAAGTGTCCGATGCGTGGCTCGACGACGGTTTTCACCGGCATGCCCCGATCGGGCGTTTTCGCGCCAATGCGTTCGGTCTGCACGACGTCATGGGCAATGTCAACGAATGGTGCTATGACGGGTGCGGGCCTCGAACGATTCCGGTGCGCCCCGGAGACGGTCTGCGCGTCGCGTCCGAGGGCGGCGGAGGTCTGCGCATCACCCGCGGCGGCTCCTTCCACGAGCCGGCTGCCTTCAACCGGTCGGTGTCCCAGGCCGGCTTGGCGCCCACCTATCGCTCCGAATCCATCGGCGTTCGTCCGGCCCGGGCAATCGACCCCTGACGACCCCGAACGCTCTCCGCACGGCCGACGGCGCGCGGTGCCGGCTCGTCCATCTCCGACGGATGGACGAGCCGGTCTGGATGCGCTTCCATCGCTCGCCTATTTGCCCGGAACGCCGCCGCTCCGGCTGGGCGCCGGACGCGCCGATGCGTCCGGCCCATCCCCGGTCAGCAAGACCGTCCCCAAAGCTCCGCAACTCAACGGGCAGGCATACGGTACGCCCTGAAAGGCCTTGATGATGGCGTTAACGTCGCCAAAGTTCACGATGACATTCGGCAGGCAGGACACCGCGCCTCCAATCAGGTCGGCCGCGTAGAATGTGCCGCAATTGCCCATTCCGTAGTTTCCCTGGAAGGCTTGCACGCCGCACGAAACGTCCATGAAACTGACGATGCCGTTGTGATCGAGATCCGCCCATTTCCACGTCGTTCCAATTCCGGGGGGCGAAAGCACGGGGACGCCGAAATCGAGTCGAACTTCGTACGTGGAGTTCGGCGCCATGGACACGCCCGTCACGTAGACCGTCGCGCCCCACTGCGCCGGAGTCAGCATCGCCGCCTGGGACACATCGTCCACCAGGAAGGCCACGTTGCGCGAACCCTGCGGCGCACCGCCGTATAACAGCGCGCCGTCCGGGCATGTCACTTGCAACCGCACGGGATATGGGCCGCTTTCCAGCGACACCTGCAGATACCGCGATCCCACACCCACCACCGCCGGCGGTTGGCACTGCACGCACGCCGCGATCCCACCCGAGCAGGGTGACGGGGGCAACGAGACGCCCAGCCAGGGATCAAACGCGCCGGCCCCGTTGAGCAGGTCAATGAGCCGAAGTATGTCCGACGGGGCGCACACGTTGCTGCGGTCGGTGTCGCATTGCCAAATCGCCATCGGCGGGTTGTAGACGCCGTTCAGATTGTCAATCAGTTTCAGGATGTCCAGCGGTCCCGCGTACGCGTCGTTGTTGGCGT
The DNA here is from genome assembly GCA_013140575.1 of Phycisphaerales bacterium. GTDB lineage: Bacteria > Planctomycetota > Phycisphaerae > UBA1845 > UBA1845 > JABFSN01. The sequence continues at coordinate 14,499 of JABFSN010000226.1, forward strand.
CGGCCGGCAGGTACCCCAGGCAGATGCCCTGCCCCGTGCAAATGTAGGTGATAGTGGTCCACGCACCCGGCGGGATGGGACCATCCAGCACGACGCGCACCTGATCACAGCCGATGGGGATCACGTCGATGACCATCGGGGCGGCGCCACTGGTGACCGTAACCGTGAAGTGCTCCGGACCCAATGCGGACACGTCCCCGTCGAAGGTGATATCGACATGGTCCCAACCGTATCGCACGGATGCATCGGATAGAGCGTGCGGCTGTCGGGCGTCGATGGCGCCATCAGGCGGGAAGCTGTCGGTAATCGTCAACTGCGGGCAGTCTCCCCCGGCGCACCCGGACCAGACCACGACATTACCGGTTTCCACGAGCCACTCGCCGTAATTGGGGAAGAACCCACCGACGAACAACTCGGGCACGGCGGCCCGGTCGAATCGTCGCATGGCGATAATCTCGGGACCGTCCATCCAGCCCCCGACGTCCGACCAGTTCTGTCCGTCCCAGCGGGCGATGTTGTTGACGTCGATTCCTGGGGCCTCGCAATCGCCCGGATTCGGTTCATCCCACCAGTTTCCGCCCGCTTCGTTGAATTGGCCGCCCACATACAGGGCCGCGCCGTTCCCGTCGTCGAACACGGACAACGCCTTGACGTAAGCGAAGTTGTCTATGGTGCCTTCCACAGAAACGCCACCGCACAAGGGTCGCCACTGGCTTCCGTCCCACTTGGCGACGTTGAGGATTCCGCTCTGCTCATTCTCGAAACTCCCGCCGGCGTATATCGCCGGACCGGAACCGTCGTCGTATACCGCGAGCGCGCTCGTGGAACCGATCCCGGGGATCGCGGGCAATGCCGACCATTGCGTCCCGTCCCATATGCCCACGCCGTTCAAGACCACTTGCGATCCATCGGTGTTGATCGCCGTCCCCTTGGCGGCCACGTACAGGAGCGGCAAACCTGTTTGACAGTCGTGCATGGACGCGAACGCGCGGGGCGGGTGCTTGCTGCAGCAGCCGCTGATGTTGATGCCCTGCCCCAGCGGGGTCCACGTGGTCCCGTCCCACTTTCCAATGTGATTCAGTCCCACCAGTCCCCCGCGCGTCTGGGTGAAGTAACCCCCCACGTAGAGCGCCTCCCCTCCGCCGCGCTGATCGTCCCACACGAACATCGAAAGCACTTTCGCGGTAAGTCCGTTGTCTTCCAGTCCGCAGCCCATCCCGTTGCTGACGTCGCCGCCAACGGCCTCCCAGTCGCCCCACGCTTCATTCCACCGGACAATGCTGCCCAGGATGCAGGAGCTATCGCAGTCGCCGTCGCCGTCGGCCTCGCAGTGACCCAGACCGTTCAGGCAACCGCCTCCGCACCCGCACCCGCCCAACCCGCCGTCGGCGGTGCCGGGGGCGCTGGCGGCCAGGCAAGCGCACGCGCTCCAGCTTCCGCCGACGTAGAGTTCGTCCTGAAACTCGGCTACGGCATTGACGACGCCCGCCAATTGGTGGCAGTCGGTGTCCGCAACGAAGGGTACAAATGCGCTACCATTCCACTTCGCGACCGGATCCGGATCAGGACCGCACTGCGGGGGCATGCCTGGACACGACCCGGTTAATCCCGCAAACCCTCCCCCGGCCACCAGCGTCCCGTCGAGTTCGGTGAATGACGTTATCTGGTAGTTGAACCGCCCGTTGTAACAGTGGCATACCTCAGCAATGGACACCGCATCCCACTCCGGATCGCAGACCTGCCCCGAAGCCGGCTTAGCGAGAGGTCCGACGGCCGACACGGCCAGCGCCAACGATACGATCCCAGCATACCGAAAGAACTTCATGATCATTCTCCTGTTCGACGATTCCAACACGTCGTCTTGACGACGCATCCACCGCCGACGCCGCCACGGTGTGTGGGGACAACGCCGCCCGGGGAACTCCCAGGCTGGGCACCCATCATCAATTGGCGCCGCGGTCCGTTCTTTCTCCGATTTTTTCCAGGAAATCTCCGCGTTGGGCGTGGGCGGTGGTCCGTCACCATCCAGCCGCGTGGAACCGGCCACGCGTTTAATGCGCGGTTTACCGCAGCAGCCGATGCACGCATCGACCACCGCGAACGGGCGTGCGGCTTCTGCGCATCGCTCCACCCGTGGCTACCGTCGGCCGCCCCGTCGGGCTTGGGAATTTATTGGCGAACTGGATCAACCATCCTCGTTATTCGTTTACCATTGAGAGCGGTTTCGCCAAGACGTCCATTGATTCCCAAACTCGCCGGGGCGGAAACACATGCACGGCGCGAATCTTCGCTAAACACGTTCCATCGCGCCGCGATGGGTGGAGGCGCGACGGTTCTTCGGCGAGGCACACCCCTACGAAAGATCGGAGGGGTGGATGAAGCCGGTCGCGTCGTTGAAATGAAGCCCCAGCGGAGCGACGGTCAATAGCAGAGCGCGTGAGCCCCCGGAACGAGTCGAAGTGTTCGAACGGGTGGCCCATTCACCTCGCAACGATGGGTGGGGGCGCGATGATTCTTCGGCAGGGCGCATCCCCACGAAAGCGAGAACGAGCGGCATCGCCCACGCCCGTCGAATCACGACAGCGTGACGCCCTTGCGAATGGCTTCGCGGCGCAACGATTCCATGGTCTGTAGCGACTCGGCGCTGGGGCGAACGACGCCGCGCTCCCAGCGCGAGACGGTCAGTTTGTCCACGCCCAACCGCTCGCCGAGTTCTTTTTGTGTGAATCCCAGCCCTTCGCGCAGCGACAGGATGAACCCGGGGCTGGGCGGTCGGTCGGCGATCGAAGTTGCCAGCGCCTGCACGCGATCCAGGAACTTCACCGCTTCGGGCTGGAACGCGGGCGATCCGTCCCGGTCGGTCGTCATCCATCGACCCGGCACCTCGACGAACACGGTGCGACCGTCGCGCAGCCGCATCGTAAACGGAAAGTCGGGACTCGAGAGGGATTTGACCGGCGCCGGTCCGCGCCGTCGCTTGTACGTTGGTGAGGTCATCGTTTCGCGCTCATCGTTCGTAGAGAGTGACAAACACCGTCAATCTGCCGAGGTCGTCGGTGTCCAGCACGCACACGATTTCCACCGGCAGCCCGTCCGCGGCCGTCCCATGCACGATCCACCGAGGCCGGTCCCATGCGTCGCGCCCGTCCCCACGCACCGCCGTGGGTTCGTCGATTACGGCCATAACGTCGGGCCAGACCAGCCCCCGTTCGGCCAACCGTTGCCGGAAATGCGGCAACACGAGATAACGACCGTCGAACACGCAGTCTCGGATGACGTCCCGCGCTCGTCGGGCCTTGGCGTCCATGCGTATTTAGTATACACAAAGATATGCACTCGGTCAAGTCTGATTTTTTCGTTCACCGTTCTGAATCGCGCGGCTGTTCACTCCGCGTCTGCCGGCTCCCAGTCGTTTTTCAATCGGTGGCGCTTGGTGGGCGGCGTCGCGGGCGTTGTGGCGGTCCAAGGGGCTCGTGGATAGACTGGGACCGTCGCTTTTGCCCTCAAACGCTGGGTGATGGGAGACGCCATCGAACGATCGTTTTTTCGTTTCGTTCGGCCTGCGGGGCAAACCGGAAAACGTCCCATGAAGTTCGCGTTGATTGATCGGGTGATGGAGCTGGAACCGGGGCGGCGGATTGTGGCGGTCAAGGCCGTCACGCTCGCGGAGGAGTATCTGGCCGAACATTTTCCGACATTTCCGGTGCTTCCGGGGGTGTTCATGCTGGAGTGCATGACGGAAGCGGCCCGGTGGCTGGTGCATGCGTCGCGGAATTTTATGCACAGTGTGGTGTTGCTTCATTCCGCCAAGGGCGTTACATATAAGAGCTTCGTGGCCCCCGGGCAGTTGTTGCGGGTCGAGGTGATCTGCCGTCGACTGGGCGAAGAGGGGAGCGATTTCAGCGGCGCGGGGTTTTGCGGCGCGGACGAAGTTGTTAAGGGCCGATTCAGCCTTCGGCACATGACGTTGGCGTCGCGGTCGCCGACGTGGGCGGCCACGGACGAGCGGATCGTTGACGAGGCGCGACGGCGCTGGTCGATATTGTATAGGGGCGTGAGTGCCGTTTCCGGCGAGACGGTCGGGTCCGCGTCGGGAATCGGGTGACGTGCCCGACGTGGGTGTAGTGGAGGATTCGAGCGTATGCGCATCAGTCGTGATGAAGTGGTGAAGCAGGTGGGCGAGGTGTTGGTGGACGCGCTGGGCGTCGATCACGAGGACGTTACCGAGAACGCCACGCTGGGGGGCGACCTGGGGGCTGAAAGCATCGACTACCTCGATATCGTGTTCCGTCTGGAAAAGACGTTCGGCATCAAAATCCCCAAGGGCGAGTTGTTCCCGGATGACGTGCTGAACAACCCGGACAACCTCGGCGCCAACGGGCGCATCTCCCCGCGCGGCCTCGAGCGGTTGAAGGAGTGCATGCCCCATGCCGATTTCAGCGCGTTTGATCAGAACCCGCTGGTGTCCAAGGTTCCCGATTTGTTTACCGTCAAGACGCTGATTCGTTACGTTCAGTCCAAACTGGAGAAAGCCCCGGTGGCGTGATCGCCCGCACCGCCGCGGCGACCGGGGGCGCGCCCGACGATGCGTTGGATCTGGATCGACAAGTTCACCGAGTTCGTTTCCGGGTCGCACGCCGTTGCGGTCAAGAACGTCACGCTGGCCGAGGAGTTCCTGCAGGATCATTTTCCCGGGTATCCGGTCATGCCACCGTCGCTGGTGATCGAGGGGATGGCCCAGACGGCCGGAATTCTCGTGGGTGAAGCCCGCGGATTCCGCGAAAACGTCATCCTCGCCAAGATCCGCGAGGCCCAGTTTTCCGACTACGCCGTTCCCGGTGACCGGTTGAGCTACCACGCGCGAATGGAGTCCATCACCGATGCGGCGGCCGCGACCGTTGGCGAGGTGTTGCTGAACGACCGCGCCATCGGCCAGGTCAACCTGATGTTTTCGCATGTCGGGCAGAGCGGAGCGGCGATGGGATTACCCAGCCACAATTTCGTGTTCACCGAGCAGTTCATGCGGTTGTTTGAGCGGTTCCGCGACGGCGTCGTGGCGTCGGCCGGCCCGTCGGATGTGGACCGGGCAGCGAGTTGTCAGCCATGAACGAACGGCGCGTGGTCATCACCGGACTAGGGGCGGCCACACCGTTCGGCATCGGCATCGGTCCGTTTTGGGACGCGCTAACGGAAGGCAAGTCGGCCGTCGCGCCGATTAAGGCGTTCGATCCGTCGACGTTGCCGTCGCGCATCGCGTCGGAAGTTCCGGAATTCAAGGCCGCCGATTTCGTCCCCAAGGGATATCGCAAAAACGTCAAGCTGATGTCGCGGGACATTCAATTGGCCGTCGCGGCCGCGTACGAGGCGGCCAAGGACGCCAAACTGCCGACGCCGTGTCTGGCGGATCGCGGTGAATCGACGACCGGCACGCTCGACCCGCGGCGATTCGGCGTCAACATCGGCGCAGGGCTTATTTGTCCCGATTTGGCTGAACTGGCGGCCGCGTTCGCCACGGCGCTGGACGACAAGCAGACTTTTGATTTGAAGCGCTGGGGCGCCGGGGGCATGGAAAACCTGGGGCCGCTGTGGTTGCTGAAATACCTGCCCAACATGCTCGCGTGCCACGTGACCATCGTGCACGACGCCCAATCGTTTTCGAACACGATTACGTGCGGCGAAGCGTCGGGGCATTTGGCCGTCGGCGAGGCGTTCCGCAACATCGCCCGCGGGGCGATGGACGTGTGCATCTGCGGCGGCGTGGAATCGAAGCTGAACCCGATGAGCGTGGCGCGGCAGTCGTTGATGAACCGGCTGGTGACGGACGGGGATCACGAGCCGTCGCGGGCGTGTCGCCCGTTCGCGGCCAATCGGGGCGGGACGGTGGTTTCGGAAGGCGGCGGACTGCTGGTTCTGGAATCGTTGGATCACGCCCGGGCTCGCGGTGTACGCATCTACGCGGAGCTGGTCGGGTTCGCCGCCGCGGGCAGCATTCAGAACGTGGCCGAACCGGACGCGGACGGCGCCGGACTATCGCTGGCCATCCGCAACGGGCTGCGCGACGCCGGCGTCGGGCCCGATCGGGTGAACCTGATCGGCACATTCGGCTGCGGAACGCAGGCCCACGACGCATCCGAATGGCAGGCCTGGAAACGGACCATGGGCCATGCCGTCGAGCGCGTGCCGGCGCTGGCCATCAAGGGCGGGCTGGGTTGCAACGGGGCGGGCAGCGGGGCGATGGACCTGTGCGCCGTGGTCCTGTCCCTGTACCACAACACCGTGCCCGCGTCGCTCAACACGCAGCCGGGCGACGGCGATTGTCGGTTGAGATTTGTACAGGGCGATCCTGTTGACGCCCG
>JABFSN010000066.1 GCA_013140575.1 Phycisphaerales bacterium
GTGGCGGGCGGCGCTGATCGGCTTGGCGCAAGGGGCGGCCATTTCGCCGGGCGTGTCGCGGAGTGGGGCGACGATCTGCATAGCGCTTCTGCTGGGAATCAAACGACGCTGGGCGGCGGAATTCAGTTTTCTGATTGCGGTGCCGGCGATTCTGGGAGCGACGGTCATCAAGTTTTCTGAGGCGATGCGTCTACCGGCGAATGAGCTGGCAGCGGTTTCGTGGGGAGCGATGATCGCGGGGGCGGCGGTGGCGTTGGTGACAGGCGTGATCGCGTTGCGGTTCTTGTTGAAGGTCGTCGTGCAGGATAAGTTGAGCTACTTCAGTTACTACTGCTGGGCATTGGGGATCGGGGCGGTGTTGTTTGCGTGACCAGAGTCAAGAGTGTTCGTGCTGGGCAGTGCCCACCCTACAATTCTGGGTGTTGGGGATCGAGGCCGTGTTGTTTGCGTGACCCGCGGCAAGAGCGTTCGTGGTGGGCGGTGCCCACCCTACAATTCCACATTTTTCCCGACGCACTCAATAATTTCGGACGAACGCGGCGGGTGAAACCCGCCCTACAGGCCGGCGTCCGTAGGGTATTCACTGCGGGAGGGACCGCGAGCACGTTCGTAGACTGTGGACAGGCTCGCAACGGTCGTCAGTCGAAAACCGCATAGACACATCGGTTGCCATTCGTTCGCGTTGGCATCCAACATGCCACGTGTTCGGCGGTGAGCCTGGACGTGTTAAGCGCGGTTTGTTCAAACAGCACAAGTCAACGGCAGAGAAAGGTAAGGGAACATGTACCGTCGAATTCTGACCAGCGGAATCGTATTGGGTTTGGTCACTGGTGCCTCGTTTGCGGTTGTAGCCGACAGTGCCGGAAGGCCGGGTATCCGCCCGGGTCCGGTGGGAAGCGTGGAGGGGCGGGTGTACGTACAGGAGTTTAGTCCGACGTTTCCCGTTCAGCCGGCGGCGGTGGGCGTGGAAGGGGCGGTGGTGGTGTTGAAAGACATCGCCGGGAGAACCTATTCAACCGTCACGCGCGAGGGCGGCAAATTCGCAACGGGAAAGATTCCGGCCGGAAGATACGAGGTCTTCGCCAGCAGGGACGGTGTCGGCCGCACACCGACTAAAACGGTCACCGTCCGATCGGGTCTCGCCACCGAAGTCTCGCTGATGATGACTCGCTGATTCGTCCGTGTAGGAGCGCATGTCCGACGTGCGAATGAACGGTCTCGGTTCCCGTACGGCCCATGGTTGTAAGGGGACCGAGATCGAGCGTTTCCCGGTACGGGTGGAGCAGTAAGCGCGAACATTTCGCCGCCGAGCGGCGCGGAAACAACCGTGTGCTCGCCCGTGTCACCCGAAAAAAACGCGCGTCGGACGCCGAGTGGTCCGACGCACTCGAGTGTGCGGATCGGGCGCCCTGATCAGAACCCGCCACGCGAGTGGCGGGCTGCATCGAACCGACGTCGGAATACGGAGCGCACGCGAACTGGTTGGCGTTGGGACCCGGGCTTGCGTCCGGGGTTCTGAAGTCGGCACCGCGACATGAAAACCCATCCGTGGCCGGGCGCTAGGATTTCGGAGCCCGGGGCAGGGTGACGGTGAAGGTCGCCCCGTGGCCGGCACGGCTTTCAACGGTGATGCCGCCGCCGTGGTCGCGAAGGATGTCGCGGCAGAGGCTGAGGCCCAAGCCAGTGCCGCCGCGGTGTTTCGTGGTGGAGTCCTTGGTGGTAACGAAGGGTTCGAACACGGTGTCGATCATTTCCGCGGGGATGCCGGAGCCGGTGTCGGCGAAGGTCACGTTGACGGAATCATCGGAGTCGATGGCGGCGCGGATGGTGATGCGGCCGGTCCGGCCGGCGAGGGCATCGCGTGCGTTGAGCAGCAGATTGAAGAATACCTGCTGAAGGCGGCGGGCGTCGGCCTGCACGCTGATGGAATCGTCGATTTCGACGGTGAGCGTGATGCCGTCCTTGCTGGGGTCGCGACAGGTGGCCAGAACGGCGTCGTTCACGACCGAGCGCAAGCCGACCGGCTGAATGGCGGTCGGTCGGTCGGCAGCCATGGTCAGAATGCGGTCGGTCATGGTCACGACGGATTCGATCTGATCGAGGGTGGTGCGGAGGGCCTTGGCCATTAGTTCGGGGTCGTTTTCCTTGAGGGCGAATTTGGCGTAGCCGAGGACGGGGGTCATCAGATTGTTGATTTCGTGAGCGAGGGTGGCCGCGGTCGTGCCCATGGAGGCCAATGTTTGAAGACGGCGAACCTGGTGATGGAGGCGGTCGAATTCCTGTTGAAGCTTGGCGGCGCGGCCGTCGACTCGATCGTTTTCGATGGACGCACGACCGGGCTTGCGAGGGGAGGGTTTGGGCATGGTCACCGATGATCGCGTTGAAGTCATTGTATCCGTTAGAATCGGTCGGGGGAACGATGCGGCTTGAAGGTGGTACGGGCATGAGCGTGGACGCGAAGCTGAGCACGCTGCTGGAGGTGGCCGAATCGCTGGGAATCGAGGTGCGGCACGCGAGTCTGGAGGGTCGGGGTGGGGGATTGTGCCGCATCAAGGGGAAACGGGTGTTGTTCGTGGACTTGGAATGCGACCGGGCTACGCGGTATCACGCGGTTCTTCACGAGATTTCCCAGTTACCCGAGATTGACGATGTTTTCCTGGGGCCGGAGCTGCGCGAGGACATCGATCGATACCGCGCGGAGCAATGATGGGGGTCGGTTTCAGGGGCTGGTTTTGGGGTCGCGGAGCGCTGTCGAAACCGCGTCGTGGAGTGGTTTTCCGAGGAGTCCGGCGGCGAGGATTTTTCCGTCGGGTCCGAGGAGGAAGGTTTGGGGGATAAACGACACGGCGCACGTTTTTGCGGCGCGCTCCGCGCCGGAATCGGCGCCGACCACGTGCGTCCAGTCCATCTTGTTTTTCTTGATGAACTGTCGGACGGCGTCGCGCTCGGCGTCGGAATCGATGCTGATGCTGATAAGTTGGAAGTCGGCCCGCGCGCCGAATTCGCGCTGAATCGTGCGTAGCCCGGGGATTTCCGCGATGCAGGGGGCGCACCACGTGGCCCAGAAATCGATCAACACCGTCTTGCCTTGCCAATCGGCGGTACGAATGGTGCGGCCGTCGACCGTCTTCAACTCGAGTTCAGGGAATGGGTCGGCGGGTTTCAGGGCGCCGGCTAACCCGGCCGCGGGGTCGCCGCGCTTCAGGGCGAGTTGATAATCGGATTTGCCGGGGGTGATGATCTGGCCGGCGATCGGTTCGAAGCCGACCGCCTCGACGGTGACCTCGAACGCGTCGTGGGGCAGGTTGAAGAGCGAGAACCGGCCATCGCCGCCGGAGAGGGCCTGAACACCAAGGGCGGGATGGCCGCGCCAGGAGGTCGCGTACACGTGGGCATTTGGGACCGGGTCTCCGTCGGGGTCGAGGACGATTCCGGCGGCTTCGCGGGGCTGGCCGAGGGCGAAATCGACCGGCGGGCCGGCGCTTGATTGCAGGGCGACGAAGGTCAATTCCGGGGCGAATCCGTTGAGATACGCGGTGACGATGTTCTGGCCGGGGAGGGCGCCGGCGATGTCGAAGCGCCCATCGGCGTCGGTCCATCCCCGAACGGTGGTGCGGTAGTCGAGGTCGGCGACGTCGACGCGGACGCCGAGAAGCGGGGCGTGAGTTGCGGCGTTGGTGACGGTGCCTGACACCGAAGCGGCCGCGGCGAGCACGATACCTTGAATCGAGCGGGGCTGCCCGGGGGGCAGATCGATCCGTCGATCGAAACCGGCATCGGACACGAATGCGGCGTGCGAGGCGCGGAGCATCATTCGTTCGGCGGCCATGGACAGATTACGCACGATTGCGGAGCCGTTTTGGTCGGAGGTGGCGGAGCGGTAGTCGTTGCCGGTGGGATCGAGCAGTTCGAGCGTGACGTCCGGGATGGATTTGCCGGTTGGATCGACGGTTTTAAATTCAACGATGCGTTCGGGTTCGAGCTTGATTCGAACGGGGACATCGACATCGTCCAGGGGGATGTCGATGGAGGCGCCGGCGAAACCGTCGGCGAGGACGCGAATCTGAATCGGTCCGGGCAATAGTCGTTCCACGGCGAACGAACCGTCGTCATCCGTTTCCGCGGACCAATCGCGCCCGTTGACGGTCACGGTCACGTCCGTTCGGGCGACGGGGCGGTCGTTGAGCGCGTCGCGAACCTGGCCGGTCAGGCGCAATCCGCCGACGAGCGACAGGTCGATAAACGGCGGCGGCTGGTCGGGTTTGATTTCGAATTCGCGGGTGACGTCGGCGTAGCCGTTCTTGTGGAAGAGGATTTCGAATTTGCCGGCGAGGGGCTGGCCGTGATGGATGCGGAAATCGCCGTATTGGTCAGTCTTGGCGGTTGCGATGGGCGGGGCGGCGTTATTCGAGCGGAGGGTGACGTCGACGTTGTCGATGCCGCCGCCGAGGTTGTCGTAAATCTGGCCCTCGACGACGGGCGGCGGTTCGTCGCCGGGACGAGTTTGAATCCCCGCATTCAATGGCGCCGCGATCGCCAGAAAAACGAGCGAGCAGACATTTCGGTTCATCAATTGTGTGTAACGTGCCGGAATCGCCGGGTGTCTGATCATGGGGGGTGTCCTTCTGTCGCGGATCGCGGCGGCGTCGCCGAAGGCCGGTACATTATTGTACGCCAAACCGTTGTTGTCGGTAACGGCGTAGCGTAGAATAGTAGAATAATAGAATCCGACACGCATACACAAATCGGCGGCCAGCCGGCCGGTCGGTGGACCGGATCGAACGGGGGCTGTTTCATGAACCAACTGGATTCCAAGATAAGGCAAGCGCGAGCGCGGCTGACGCTTAATCGTTGGCTGGGGCTGGGTTGCGTGTGCATGACCGCGGCGGCGGGCGTGTATCTGGGTTTGGTGGTGACGGCGCGGGGGTTCGGATGGGCGTGGCCGTTGGGGTGGATCGCGTTGGGGCTGGTCGGCGGAGCGTTGGT
>JABFSN010000116.1 GCA_013140575.1 Phycisphaerales bacterium
GTTATTGACCGGCCGTTGATCGGCGTTCGACGACTGTTGAACGCCGATCGACCAAGGTTCGGCGGACGAGGCGGCGGGCGCCGCTATGTGCCGGCCGAATCAGCGTTTGACCACACACTACGGCAGCTTCGGTCCCAGCGCGCAACCACACAGGTTTACCCCGGTGAACGCGTCGAGAACGGCCAATATGTCAAAAATGTCGATGTTGCCGTCTCCGTCGCAGGGGGGCCATGTCCAATTTCGATCGTGTACACAGCGGTGGAATAACGCCCGCGAAGCCGTCCAGCACGCAGAGAATATCGAAAGTGTCCACGACGCTGTCGCCGTTCACGTCGCCAAAGATACGCGGCTCGTTGGCGGGCACGGCCTCGGCCGGGGTCTTGATGCGGGCGAGACAGGCGGACAGCACGTCGGCCGCGGTCGCGTCGTCGGGCAATTGCAGGGCGGAGCGCAACGGGCGATGACCGAGTCCATGCCGTCGCCGGCGTCGGTCGCGTTGGCGATCGGCGCACCGGTTGCGCCGCCGGTCGATTCAGCGGTTGCACTGTTCACGATGATTCCTTTAGTTCCCTTGGCATTGGCCAGCGGCCGGTAGCCGTGGATGGCCGGTTCGTTGACCAGGCCGACGTTTTTCAGACCGACGATGCGATTGTGTGCGTCGCGGTACCAGACCGGCGACAGGTAACGGTAGACCTTGTGGTAGATCATGTCGGCCACGTCGCCGGCCCATTCAATGCGGGCGCTCAAGCCCCTGCCGGCCACGAACTTGAGCGACTTGATCCAGCCAGCCGGCGAGTCGGAGCGTTGCCGCATCCGGGATCACGTCGGAGAATTGTCAAGGCTGCTCGAAGCCGCTCTGAAGGAGCGAGAAGTCCAGCAGATCGACGCGGCGGTCGGTGGTGAGGTCGGCCTCGGCACACACCGATTCGACCTCCGTGTCCGGGCCGTAAACACACTGGGCGAACAACATGTAGTCCACCAGTTCCACGTCACCCGGTAGGCGCAACGATGTCACCAACGTAACGGCGTCGGGAGTCGCCGGCGCGGCCTCGACGTTGCCGACGTTGTCCTCGCCGACCGCGTAGAGGGAGTACGTCTTTCCCACTTCGCCGGCCTTAACGCACCTGCGAAGATACGAAGGAGTCCGATTTTTTGTAAGCGTCGGATCATGAAAACACGCTCAAAAACGGCAAAAGTCGAGCTTAGGGGTCGTTCACGAGCCTGTTCCGAAAACTTGTCACCCGACGATACGCGGTGAACGATCGCGGACCGTGACGGGTTCGGGCAGCCCGTCCGACGGCGGTTTCGGCGTTGTCGGCGTCCAGGCTTTGCGCCGCAATGCGTGTCGGCCGATCACGTTTTCGATGGCCACCGGCCGCGTACCGCCCAGACTGACAAACGTGTAGAAGATGATCTTCACGTCGAGCCGGAACGACATGTTTCGCACGTAGGCCGTGTCGTAGTAAATCCACTGGTGAAAATCGCCGCCATCGCGATCGTGGCGGCAGATCTGCCACAGCCCGGTGATTCCCGGGCGAACGCTCAACCGCGCTCGCCGCCACGGAGCGCAGACCTGATTCTCACGAAACGGGGAGGGCCGCGGTCCAACGAGGCTCATGTCGCCGATCAGCACGCTCCACAATTGCGGCAGTTCGTCAATGTTCGTCTTGCGTAACATGGACCCCAGCCGCGTCACGCGGGGATCGTTCCGGATGGCGAACTGCGGGCCGTCCACTTCATTCTGCCCGGCCAGTTCGCGCTGCATGTGGTGGGCGTCGCTGCGCATGGTTCGAAACTTGGCGCATCCGAACTCGCGACCATCCCGACCCTCCCGGCGGTGTACGAACAGGACCGGACCGGGCGAGGTCAGTTTGACCAGCAACGCCGTCAACGCCATCAGCGGGAATAACACCGCCAATCCGACCAGCGACACGGCCACATCGCCCGCCCGTTTCACGGCCAGCAGGCGCCGACGCCGACGCGTCAGGAGCGGATCGATGGACCGGCCGCCCGCGATCAACTGAAACGTGTCGTCCGGCGCGGCGGGTGTCAGTCGGGGCGTTTCGTTGTCCGCGGGCCGGCGATCGCCCATGCCGGCGTAGACCCGTTGATGAATGTGCATCCCCGACACCACAACCGTGCGATCGGCGATTACCGAATGGGCGATGATGCACCCGGAACCTACCGTGGCCCCTCGTCCGATGACCGTCGGCCCGATGATCGTCGCGCCTTCCCCGACGTGCGCGTCGCGGTTGACCATGACGTCGCCGATCATACGCACCGACGTCGGCACGCACGCGCCGTCGTCGACACGGACGCCGCGGGCGTAGCCGGTCGCCAGGCACAACACGCCGTCTTCGTCGGACAGGCACACGACGGGCGATTCCAGCGGCACATCGCGCACCGGAACGCCGCGGGCCGCCAACTGCCCGCGCGTGACCGCCAGCGGAAAGGTCAACCCATGCCGCGAAAGCCCCTGGGGCAACACGCAGAACGGCACGATGCTGGATTCGGCGTTCGACCAGGCCATCCGGTCGAATATCCGCTGCACCCTGCGGACGTTTCCGGAGGCGTCCGTGACCACCTGTTCCAGCGCCGGCGTTCCGCGATCGCCACGGCACGTCGCAAAGACCGCGCCCGCGTGGGCGGCGTGTTCGTCCCGCACCGCCGACAGGTCGTAACCAGTCACCGGCCAGTAGCGCGGGTCGATCAGCAGGATCGTATCCGATGCTTCGCCGTGGCACTCCGGTTCCGCGCGGTCCGACGGGGTTAGGACACGGCAGGACGCACGCCCGTCGATTTCGTGCAGTCGGTCCGCGTAGTCGCGATCCGGTTCAAACGCCGGGACGATGGTCAGGTCGGTGCAACCCGCTCGGTGCAGCGCGACGGTTATGTGATTCAGGACGTAATCGCCGCCGAGGGGCAGCGTCAGAATCGAATGTTGCAGGCCGCCGGCGCGGAGGCAGGACGGCTGGAAGTCGTGGATCACCCCGAAATAGGACATCGTCTTCCGTGGCCCCCCACCACGTTCACCCGGTCCGTCGACAGCAGCGCAGGTACCCGGATTGCCGTCCGTGACGTCGTCGCGGGCGTCGAATGCGCGTCCGACGGTCTTATCCCCTCGATAGCAGCATACGATTTCGACGCCCGGGTCGACGTTTGCTATCGGACGCACAACACGTGGCACACACGCCGATGGTTGATCCGTTGCGCGGTAGTCGTCCGGAAAGGCCGCCCTCGGCGCGTGACGGTCGAAATCGCGCCGATCGGCAAAACGGACGCGCCGAGACGCGCCGACTGGATTGCCGGTGTTGGATCAGTTTCGAGGAGCGCCCGTTGGGATGGGGTTGATTCCCTCGGCGCCACGCACACGTCCGAATCGCCCGCGCCGTCCGGTCGATCGGCGTTCCGGCAGGCAAACGGTGTCGAAATGCCTCGTGTTCGGCTCGACCCGGGCATGATCGGCCACAATGCAACGATCCACGTGGGCGCCGTTCCCCACGACGGCTCCGGACCACAATGCCGACCGGGTCACGACGGCGCCGTCGCCGACGATGGCGTCGCGGCCGATCGATGTCGGCCCCACGACGATGGCGTGCCCGCGGACAATCGCCCCCGGACCCACCATGACCGGTCCCAATAAGCGGGCCGTCGGCTCGACGCGACCGTCGATGTGTACCAGCGTCGAGCCGCCCGACGAATACCCGTCGAATTCCCACGTACCGGCCATCGCGCGCCGCAAGGCCCACTCGTTCAGCGGGAAATAGCTGCCGATTCCGGTCAACCGCGGGGCGTGTCCGTCGATCGGGTGGGCGTCGACGCGAACGCCGTTCTTGTGCAGTTTCGGAATCAACGATTCCTTGATATCCTGAAACCCGCGGACGCCGACGTGGATCAATGCCTCCTCGGAAACGATGTAAACCCCGACCGGAGACTGCGAATCGTCGTGACCCACTCGCTGACCGCGGGTGGCCACCGTCAGACCCGCGCCGGTCGCGCGGTGCGACCGCAAGAGCTCGGCCAGATCAAAATCGGGCAGCACCGACGCCTCGATCACGACAATTTCCCGCGTCGACAACCACACCGACGCGTCCCGAACACACCCGGCCGGCCCGCGGGGCATGTCGTCGTCGTGGTAATGAATCTCCATTTCGCCGCGCGCACCGCCCGCGAATCGAGCGGCCATTTCGGCGCCGTGTCCGTTGGAACATAGGACCATTCGTGACGCGCCCACTCCGCGCAACGCGTCGATGGCGAATTCCATGACCGGACGATTGGCGATCGGGGCCAATGGCCGAACCACCGCCCGATTCAGCACGCACGCGCCCCAATCGTGCACCCCGGCCAGCACCACCGCACCCAAATTGTGATCCATCTGGTTCCCCCAATCCCGGCGCGCGTGGGACGCAACACCGGGTCATGGCATTGTTGTTAATGCTGCGGGGACAAGTCAAACGAAATGCCGGTGTCCGAAAATCACGACGGGCACACCAGGATGCGTTCGGCCGCGTCGGGTCCGATATCGAGTTCGCGTCGTCCGATGCGGATGCGCAACGGTCCGCCGTAGGGCGCCCGGTCACGCAGGGTGAACGCCGTGCCGATGGTGAAATCGATCGACGCCAGGTAGCGCAGGAATTCGCCGTCGGCGTCGGAAACGTGCAGCACCCGGGAACGCGCCCCGGACGGCAGATCGCTCAATCGCACGCCGGTCAGCTCCTTGATGGAACCATCTTCCGCCGGAATAGGCGCCCCGTGGGGGTCGAATTCGGGCCGCCCCAGGTATTCGTACATGCGTTCCAAAACCTTGTCGCTGATGGCGTGTTCGAGCACCTCCGCGTCGGCATGCACCTCGTCCCAGCGCAACCCCAGCGTCTTGACCAGAAACAGCTCGATCAACCGATGGCGCCGCAACGTGTGCAACGCCAGCTTGCGGCCCTTCGGCGTTAACGTCACCCCGTAGTAGGGCGTGTGCCGGACGTATCCCGCGGCGGCCAGATGCTTGATCTTGCCGGTGACGGAGGCCATGGTCACGTCCAAACGTTGCGCAATCCGGCTGGTGCTGGCCCGCTGCCCGCTGGATTCCAGGGCATAAATGGTCTTGATGTAGTCCTCGTTCGCCGTGGTCGCCATTTTCGCCCGCCCCGGTCGGGATCGCGGCATTCGCGCCCCGCCGGCCGGGATTGTAACGACGTCCGGCAGGTCGCTACAAACATAAAAGTCGATTTCACAACCGGTTACAAACAAAAATTAGGCAAGCCAAATTTTTCTGTTGACGTACGACCCACCGTCCGATTAAATGCGTACGAGCGCCGCGGCGTCGGAGCGCCCACCGAATCGGGTGGCCCGCCGCGTCAGCGATGAGGGAGTCAATTCCCCGAACGTACGGGGCGACGGGTAATCCGTCCCACGCCGGGGCGGAGGTTTGACGCATGGACCGTTTACGAATCGTCGCGGCAAACGCGTTGACGACACGAATCAAGGACCAATGGATGTTTCGCAACTCGTGCTGGATCGTAATCTTCGCGACCGCGGCCGCCTTGACCGCCTGCAATCAGAACGACCCGCACGCGGCGGCGACCGCAACGGCGAGCCCCGCCGCCACCGGAGGTCGGTCGTACCCCATCAACGTCGTGTGCACGGTCGGAATGGTGGCCGACATCGCCCGCAACGTGGGCGGCGACCACGTTAAGGTCACCGCGCTGATGGGCGAGGGCGTCGATCCGCATTTATACCAGGCATCTCCCGGCGACGTGCGGCTGTTGAGCGGCGCCGACGTGGTGTTCTACAACGGCTTGCTGCTCGAGGGCAAGATGACCGACGTGATGATCAAGCTCGCCAGCCGCGTGCCGACCGTCGCGGTCACCGAACACATCCCGGAAGACACGCTCCGCTCCCCGCCCGAATTCGCCGGCCACCACGATCCCCACGTCTGGTTCGACGTGTCGCTGTGGATGAAATGCGCCGAACGCGTCCGCGACTACCTGGCCGACGAATTCGACCCGGCCCACCGGTCCGATTACGAACGCAACGCGGCCGACTACCTCGCCCGCCTCGCCGAACTGCACGAATACGCCCGCGACCAAATCGCGACGATCCCCGACGAACGCAGGACGCTGGTCACTGCCCACGACGCGTTCGGCTATTTCGGCCGGGCATACCATATTGAGGTTCGGGCGATTCAGGGTTTGAGCACCGAAAGCGAGGCCAGCGTCAAGGACATCAACAATCTCGTTGCGTTCATCGCCGAGCGCAAAATCCGGGCAGTGTTCGTCGAGTCCAGTGTGTCCCAAAAGAACATCCAGGCGTTGGTCGAGGGCTGTGCCGCGGCGGGTCACGCGGTCACCATCGGCGGATCGTTGTTCAGCGACGCCATGGGCAAGGACGGCACGCCCGACGGCACCTACGTCGGAATGGTCCGTCACAATGTGGATATCATCGTTCGATCACTGAAATGACCATGAACGCCGCCGCCGTAACATCCGAACGACCCGCAATGAACCGTACATCCGATTCGCCCGGCGCGTCGCAGTCGGCCGCCCCGTGGCCGGTCGAAATCCACGATATGACCGTCGCCTACCATCGCAAACCGGTGCTGTGGGACATCGACCTGGCTATTTCACGGGGACATTTGACCGGCATCGTCGGTCCCAACGGCGCGGGAAAAAGCACGCTGATCAAGGCCGTCCTGGGGCTGGTCCCCAAGGCCAGCGGGCGGGTCACGGTTTACGGGAAGCCCTACGAGCAACAGCGTCATCTGGTTGGTTACGTTCCCCAGCGGGAATCAGTCGACTGGGATTTCCCGGTCAGCGCCCTCGACGCCGTTCTGATGGGGCGCTACGGCCGGCTGGGGTGGTTTCGCCGCCCGCGAAAAACGGATCGCGAGGCGGCCATGAACGCGCTGCGTCAGGTGGGCATGGCCGATTTCGCCGGCCGGCAGATCGCCCAGCTCTCCGGCGGTCAGCAACAGCGCGTGTTTCTGGCCCGGGCGCTGGTGCAGGAGGCGGACATCTATTTCATGGACGAGCCGTTCGCCGGCGTCGATGCCGCTACGGAAAAGGCCATCGTCGATTTGCTCCGCGAACTGAAACGCACCGGGCGAACGGTGGTGGCCGTTCACCACGACCTGCAAACCGTGGAACGCTATTTCGACAACGTCATCCTGCTGAACATGCGCGTCGTCGCGGCGGGTCCGGTCGCCGACGTCTACACCCCCATGAATCTGCAGAACACCTACGGCGGTCGCCTGACCATTCTGGACGAGGTCGCCGAAGCCGTTCGTCAGGCCAAGCCGATCCGATGATCCCCTTCAATACCATGGTGGTCTTGTGCGGAACCGGCCTGCTGGGCGTGGTGAGCGGCATCATCGGGTCGTTCGCGGTGCTGCGCCGCAGGGCGTTGATGGGCGACGCGCTCGCCCACGCCGCGCTGCCCGGCATTTGCCTGGCCTTCCTGATTCTCGGCGAACGACATCTGCCCGCGTTGCTGCTCGGGGCGCTCATCACCGGAACCGTCGGCGTCCTCGTCGTCACAACGCTGCGACATGCCACGCGGATCAAGGAGGATGCAGCCATCGGCATTGTGTTGAGCGTCTTTTTTGGCGCCGGCGTCGTACTCCTGCGGGTCATTCAGAACATGCCGTCGGGCAATCGCGCCGGGCTGGACCATTACATTTACGGCAAGGCCGCCGGCATGGTGGTGCAGGACGTGCAATGGATCGGCGGCGTCTGTCTGGTGGTTATCCTTGCCGCCGTACTGCTGTACAAGGAATTCACGCTGTTGAGTTTCGATACCGCGTTCGCGGCCACGCTGGGCTGGCCGACGCTGCGCCTCGATATCGTCATGATGGGGCTGCTGGTCATCGTCACCGTCGTCGGACTGCCCGCCGTCGGCGTGGTGATGATGGCGGCCATGCTGATTATCCCGGGCGCGTCCGCGCGTTTTTGGACCGAACGGCTGCACGTCATGCTGATCCTGGCCGCGGTGTTCGGCGGGTTGACCGGCATCGTCGGCACCTGGTTGAGCGCCACGTTTTCCCGTCTGCCCGCCGGTCCCGTGATCGTTCTCGTGGCGGCGGCGATTTTCGTGGTCTCGATGACGTTTGCCCCCCGTCGAGGGATTCTAGCCCGGACGTTGAGCCACGTGAACCTGCGGCGTCGAACGGCGCGGCAGAATCTCCTCCGCACCATGTACGAGCTGGTCGAGCGTGATCTCGACGCCCGACCCGCGGTCACGCCGGCCGCGTTGACCCGCCTTCGCGCTTGGACGGAACCCCATGCCCGCCGATTGCTGGCCGCCGGCGCCCGCGTCGGACTGATCGAACGGACGTCCGACGGACACTTCCGGCTGACCGACCGGGGGCTGCTGGAGGCGGTCGGCGTCGTCCGCACGCACCGGCTGTGGGAGATGTTCCTGATCGAACAGGCCCACATCGCCACCGACCATGTCGATCGCGATGCCGATTCCATCGAACACGTGCTGGGCGCCGACATCATTCGCGACCTTGAAGATCGCCTCGTGCAATTGGGACGCTGGCCGCACGGAACGGCAAGACCCCCGCGATCACCCCACGAAATCGCCGTTGACGGGGGCGTGACACCATGAACCCCGGCGTGCTCGAAACCATCCGCACGTTGTCGACGGACGACGCTTGGGTCATGGTCGTCGGATCGCTGGTCAACGTGTCCTGCGGGCTGCTGGGCTGTTATCTAGTCCTGCGCCGACAAAGCCTGCTTGGCGACGCCATTTCGCACGCCATCCTGCCGGGATTGGCCGTCGCGTTCATGCTGACCCATAGCCGGGCCGTCCTGCCCATGTTTCTGGGCGCGATGGCCGTCGGTGTTTTGACCGCGTTCCTGTCGCAGACCATCCACCGCGTCGCCAACGTGCCGGAAGACGCATCCATGGGCGTCGTTTTCACCACGTTCTTCGCTGTCGGCGTGATTCTGATCACCATGGTCGCGCGGCACATTGATCTCGATCCGGGCTGCGTGCTGTACGGCGCCATCGAATTCGTCGGTTTGGACATGCAGTCCCGGTTCGGCCTGACCGCGCCCCGCGCGTTCTGGTCGCTGGCCGTCGTGATCGCCGTCGTCGTCGGATTCATCGTTCTGTTCTACAAGGAGTTGAAAATCGTCTCGTTCGACGCCCACCTGGCCACTACGATGGGCATCAACGCCACGCTGATGCACTACCTGCTGATGTCCCTCGTCGCCGGGACGACGGTGGCCGCGTTCGAGTCCGTCGGGTCCATTCTCGTCGTGGCCATGCTGATTGTCCCCGGCGCGACCGCCCATCTACTAACCGATCGTCTCGACCGCATGTTGATGATCGCCGCCGCCGTCGGCATCGTGTCGGCCATCATGGGCAACATCTTGGCCGTGCATTGGAACACATCCGTGGCCGGCATGATGAGCGTTGTCGCAGGATTGCAGTTTGCCACCGCCGTCGTCGCGGCCCCGCGATACGGGTTGATCAGCCGCTGGTTGCACCACACGTCGCTGGCGTCGCGCGTCGTGCGCGAGGACATATTGGCCATGATCTACCGCTGGCACGAATCGACTCGTGATCGTTCCCTGTCGGCCGCCCAGGTCGTCCGGGCGCTCGGCGGCGGCCTGTTGCCCCATTTGGCGATGCTGCACCTGCGTGTCGCCGGTCTGGTCGGTCCCGATCAGACGGCGCTCCGCCTGACCCGCGCCGGCCGCGATCGCGCCCGTGGGCTGGTCCGGTCCCACCGGCTGTGGGAATCCTACCTAGCCAAGCATTTTGACCTGCCCATCGACCACCTGCACGAGCCGGCCGAGCGGGTCGAACATTTCGTATCGCCCACCCTGCGGGACCGCCTCGCCGAGGAGGTCATCGACGCTAAAACCGACCCCCACGGCCGGCGGATACCCCCCTGAATCGGTGTTCCGGCGTCCACGCGACGCCGCAGACACCGCCCGCCGCCGACTCGATCGACCAATCTGACCCCGAAACCGGCCGATTCCAGCCCTTGCGTGGCAGGGCGCCCGCGTTACAATGCCGCGTCCCGCGTCGGGCGGTCGGTCGCGTTCGACCGCGAACCGGGCGGATAGTCGGAAGGTGTTTTGATGCCGAAAATGAAAGTCCACAAGGGCTTGAAGAAGCGGTTTCGCCTGACGGCCACCAAAAAGGTCCGTTTCAAGGCGTCGTTCACCGGTCACCTGATGAGCGGCAAGAGCGGCAACCGCGTGCGCGGGCTGCGCAAACCGCAATTAGTTCAGGGCCCGACTGCGTACAAGATTCGGATTATGCTCGGGTCGTAAACGGCCGGCGGCGAGCCGCCACCAGCGGAGTTTGATCCATGCCAAAAGTACGATTCGGGGCCGCCCGTCATCGCAAGAAAGTTCGCATTCGGCGGGCAGCGCAGGGCTATCGGGGCGGACGCAGCAAGCTATACCGAACCTCGAAGGAGGCGATCCTTCGTGCGGGCGTCTACGCCTATCGCGACCGTCACGCCCGCAAGGCCCAGTTTCGCCTGCTGTGGATCACGCGGCTGACCGCCGCCTGCCGGCAGCGCGGCATTTCGTACAGCCGGTTCATTTCGGGCTTGGTCCAGGCGTCGGTCATCATCAACCGTAAGTGGCTTAGCGAGATCGCCATTCACGATCCGACCGCGTTCGATTTGATCGTCGAAATCTCCAAAAAGCACCAACGCGCGGCCGCCTGACGGTTATTCGCCGGCCAACGGTCTGACCGTATCTGAATCATGGCGTCTGAACGGCGAATTCGGCTGCGCCGACGCGGTTGGAGGATTTCGCCATCGTATCGTCCGACGACCATGAATCCCGCCCGTTTCGGCCGTCAACAGGGCAATCCCATCCACCCACCGCATCCGACACCACGCAACGGAACTTGCCCGATTGCTGCGCGTCGATTTGCGGAACGTCGCGAATGCTGATCGGCACGCCGTCGCCCACGCAGCCTTGAACGCCGATCGTCAGACGTCGACGGGCGACGTCATCGAACGACGCGCCGGCCACGACCCGGACCTCGACCGACCGATCGTGGCGTTGATGGACCTGAAATTTCCGGACGCCCGGGGCGTCACGCAGCAGGTAGATCAGTGCCAGCGCGTGTCGCAGCCGTCCATCGACCGTCACCAGATGATCGGTGCGCCGGCCCTGAACCACGTCCATCACGTCCAGCGTTCGCCCGCACGGACAAGGTTCATCCGACAACCGCCCCACGTCCCCGGTTCGGTAGCGGATAAACGGCGTCGCCAGATTGTCCAAATTGGTGACCGCGATTTCGCCGGTTTCGCCCGTCGGCAGCGGCCGACCGGCGTCGTCGATGATCTCCAGAATGACGTGTTCGGCCGTGATGTGCATCCGCCCGGCCGGGCATTCATGGGCGCAGGAACCCGAATCCCGCCCGCCGTAGCCGTCCGCGACGGGCACGCCGAAAAACGACCGCAGGCGTTCGCGTTGGCCGGCGTCCAGCAACTCGCCGGTGGTGAAAACCGCCCGCAACACGGGCAGCCGCGGACGCAAACCCGCGTCGTCAATCAAGTCGCACAGCGTCGCCATGCTGCTGGGGTAGCCGAACAGGCAGACGGGGTTGAATCGTTCCAATCGCCGCGAATAGTCGTCGCCGCGGCCGGGCGCCAGGTCGAACGCGCTGATCAACGCGTCGTTCAGCAGCCGGTCGCGGAGGGTCCGCCACCGGTCCTGCCGGCGGTATTCGATCGGAGCGCCCCAAACATACATTTCGCGATCGCCCGGATGAACGCCGAACCAGCGATGGGCCCGCATGCGGGCGGCCTTGTCGAACGCCTCCCGCGTGCGGCTGACCAGAAACGTCAGCGGTTCGCCCGTGGATCCGCCGGTCGACATGCGGCGGACGCGGTTTCCCGGCGCCGCGGACATGAATGCACCGGTGTTCGCCAGAATCTTGTCCCGGGTCAACGTCGGAAGCGCCGACAACACCGCGAACGGTTCATCGACCCGTGGATCGATGCCGGAATCGCCAAACGCCTGTGCGAAATACGTGTTGGATTCGGCTGCGTGAAGAAACAATCGCCGCAACTTGCCGGCCTGCAATTCGCGAATGCGCTCCCGCGGCCACCATTGCGATTCATCCAATTGCCGCAACAAGCGAAACGTTTCGCGGCCGAACCATCGTTCATGCAACGGATAGACGACGTGACGTACCAATCTCGCATTCATGCCCGCTGACGTTCCGCGCGGTCGATGAACGCGCCGGCCGTCGCCCGGACACGCGCGCACTCCTTCCGCATGGATATATCGGCATACGCTCGTCCGATATTGGATTTCGGCGCTCAGCGCATCGCACGGGCTTCATCACAGCTTATTTGAGCGTGGATTCGATCAGTTTCTCGATTTCCGGCATCGCACGGGCCGACACGTCGTCCAGCTTGCGCACGATCTTGCCGTCCCGACCGACGAGATAATTCGTCGGCAGCGCCCGGATGCCCCAATCGCCGGCCACGCCCGCCCCGTGCGGCAGAATCGTGTAGTTGATGTTATTCCGCTTCGCGAACGTCTGAATCATCTTGACCGATTCGTCGTTCCAGGACGAAACGGCCACCACCGCGAACCCGCGGTCGCGGTACTTCTCCTGCAACTTCACCAGGTGCGGAACCTCCGCACAGCAGCCCGGTCACCCGACCGCCCAAAACGTCACCAGGACGGTCTTACCCCGGAAATCGCCCAGCGACACCTTCTTGCCGTCCAGATCGTTCAGGGAGAAGTCACCGCCCGGTTTGCAGCCCGTCATCGCCACGAGACCGCCCGCGGCAAGCACCGTTCCCGTCGCCGCCATCGCCTTCCACGTTCGATGTTTCATGCGTCACTCCGATTGGTCTGTAGTTGACAGTTTTTCGTCCGCGTGTTCATCCAATTTGTCGGCCGACGGCGCCTCGACCTGTACCGGTTTCCGCGTCAGCACCCCGCGGATGCGCTTCAACGCGTCAGCCGTCTGTTTCGCAAATTCATCGGCCGTCAGCCGTTTCATGTGCCCGCGGACCATGATTCCGTCAAGTTCCCGCAGAATCGCAGTACGCTCGGCGACCAACCTCGAATCGGTGCGGGCGTTCCGTCCGATGACCGCCTTGCGATCAATCCCATCGTCGTTCGCCGCGGTGTCGATTCGCTCGACCAGCGCGGGCAGCAGCTTGGACAGATCGTTCGTGGCGAATGGGTGCGGGAATTGTCGTGTCCGCGTCTTTTCCTCCTCGTAGTTCCGGTCAACGATCGCAATCAGGATTTCCAATCGGTTTGCGACCTCGTCCAGCCATGTTCGGTCCTCCGGATCGGCCGCCGGCCACGACGGGACGAGCTCCATCGCCATTTCAGCGAAACCGCCGGTTTGCAGCATCGCGTCCATCCAATCCGCGGACGAGTCGCCGGGGCCATCCGTCGCGCCACCCGCGCCGCGGCGCTCGATCGGTATTCGGATTTCATACGCCGTGTGTTCGCCCGGCGAAGCCTCGTATATCTCCGTGAACGGACCGCTGGCCCGGTAACCGTTCGATTCAACCCAACGATGAAGCGCGTGCCGGTATACCCAATCCAGACCGTGTCGTCCGGCGATGCGGACGACCGCGGCCTCGTGTGCCGGTACGACGCGTCGCTCGTACGGCGCGGTCACTTCGTATCGCTTCGTCGCGACAAATCCGAATTCCGTTGGCCCGCGGCCGCAGTATCCCGGCATACTGTGTTCGATTCCCACCAGCGGTCCCGGCTCCCCCATCTCCTGTTGATAATCCACGATCCCGGAGATGAACGCGCCCATGCCCCAATCGCGCTCGCCGTGAAACCCCACCACCACCAATTCCAGTTCTTCGATGCGTTCTATCTTGACCGCCGGAAGCTCGATCGTCGCATCCTGACCGCGGACCGCGGACGGCACGAGCGCGCCGACAATAATGCTGATGGCACACGTCAGTTTCATTTCGTCACGCCCCCGTCCGCGCCGGCGGCAGCCATCCATGGGCCATCAGCATATGTCCGCCCGATGCGAGCTCGTCCGCCAACGACGCGATGTCGTTGAACACCGCCCGGGCGCCGGCCTGTTCCAGTCGCCGCGTCGTACACGCCCCCGACGACACCCCCACGGTGAACAAACCAGCCGCGTCGGACGATCGAACCAGTTCGTCCGTCGACGCCACGACCAGCACCCGTCCCCATTCACCGGACAGCGCCGTTAATCGCTCGACCCGCCGGCTGCGCTCGGCCGGCAAACCATACATCTCAAAAAAATGATCGGACAATCCGGCCGCGTCCAGCCTTTTCTGCCGCGCCTGCCTATTCCGGCCGACTGAAACAAGAACCAACTTCGCCGAGACTCGCATTTTGCGGAGCGCATCGTTGGTCTGGTCCGCCACCGTGGCGGCCGTCCAGGCGTCGTCCGATTCGACAAGTTCCGACAATCGCTGCTCGAACGGGCGGACCTGCGCCGTTCGCGCTCCAGCCAGATAGGTACCCGTTTTCGCCGCCGAACGGATGGCACGCCAGAAGACTGCCGGGTCCGTCCGTGGGCGGCCGATTTCGCCCGCCGCGGCCCCGTACGCCGACCAGTACACCGGTTCGACGTTCAGAATGACGCCGTCGGCCTCAATCACGATGGTTGTCGTTCCCGGCCGACCGCCAATATCCGGCGATTTCATGCGAATATCCGATGGGTGCTATTCGATCTTACCTGCGGGGGTCGTCCCCGGTTCCAATGTTCGGGCGGTATTGTAACGCCCGCGGACCGATATGGGGATGTACAATTCAAACATGAGGCGGCGGGCATCGGCCGCGACGTGGAACAGGAGAACGTCATGAACGCGACGATGGGTTCGGATCGTATGTTACGGATCGCTCCGCTGGTGCTGCGGCTGGGCATCGCGGCCGTCCTGCTGACCGGCGGCGTCCGGCAGATTTCGCGGATGTTTGGCGCCGACACGGGTGAATCCGTGCTGGCCGACAACGCCGGCCTGTCCATCAGTGCCCGCTGGGAAAGCGTGCTGGGCATTGCCCAGGCCGCCGTCGGCGGACTGCTCGTGCTGGGCTTGTTCACGCGATTGGTGTCGGCCGCCGTTATCGCCGGCGCCGGATACGGAACCTACACGCTGATCACCGCGTCGAACGCGGAAACGATGACGCCCATCGCCCAGGCATTGGACGGCAGCGGCGGCGCCATGTTGCTGTTGGCCGCCGCCTGCGCATCGCTGCTTTTTTCAGGCGCCGGCTGCTTGGGACTCGACTGCCGCGCCCGCAACGCGAAACGCCTGGGCGCCGCCGGGTAGCGCCCGCGGCTCAGTCGGCGCCGAATCGCCACAACATCATGGCACAAGCCGTGCCCGCCGTCGCCAGGTGCAGCACGTATGGCGTCAGCCATGAATTCGTCCGGTACGCCAAATACGCCAGGACCGCGCCGCCGGGAAACGACAGCAACAATTCGCGTTGATCCTTCCCCGCGTGGATGGCGCAGAACAGCACAGCCGACCACAACACCGCCGGTACGCAGCCGGTCGGCAGCCCCAACCATCGCGTGATCCGCCGATGACCGCGGGCGTCGCCGCCCGTTTGCGCCAATCCCAGCCACGTGGCCGCCCGGCGCAGACCCAATCCGCCGACCGGCTCGACAACCGCGGGTTCCGGCCAGCGCAGTTGCCGTCGGAACGCGGCCAGCATGATCCCGTGAAACAAAAAATGTTCGCCGGTCATGTTGACGGCGTAGTAGACCAGAAACAACACCGCTCCGGCGCTACGCAGGTGCGGCTTGTAACCCGACGCGAATCCCGCGCTGCCCACCATCCACCACAGGAACGGCAACGCCACCGCGAAACTACAGACCAGAACGCGCAGCGCGATGACGTTCGGCCGACGAAACCCGATTTCAACCGGCCGCCCGCGGCGCAGCACGGCCATCAACGTCCACGGAATCACCACGGACACCAGAAACAGGTAAACCCCGTGCCGGACGAACGTGTGCGACGGCAATTGAATGCCCGTCACTTCCGTGAATGTGGTCAACGACCCGCGTACGAATGTATCAACTGGCTGTTTGACGCCGCGAACGACCGACCGGCCCGTCTCGCCCAGCCATTGCCGCGGCGTAATAAAAAAACACACGCAGTACGCCGCGAAGAACAGCATCAAACCCGGCGCCGCCAACGCCCCCCATGGCCCGCCGCGATCGGTCGCCGACGCTCGTTCGACTGGGACGGGCTGGATTCCGATCGCTCGCGCTCCCGGCGCGCGAACGACCGTTCACGGTCCGCGCGACGGCGAATCATGCACCGTATCCGACCGTCGATCAAGCGTCCCGTGCGAACAAACCGACCGCACGCGTCCCAAACGGCGCCGCGATTGGCGCCGTCGGCATTCCGGCATTCATCCGCGAGCGATCGCTTCGGCCGCTGTCGCGGTTCGGGCCCCTTCGATCATCACCGAGGCCACGAAATCGACCGCCTGCCTCCAATCGCGATCGAGCTGGTCGGTCCATGCGTCCCCGGCCATCTCGGCCATCACCCCGACGAGCGTGTCGCGCACCACGGGATAGTGTTCCGCCTGCGTGCCGTAGCCCGCGTGCCGCTGCCCCATGTCCATCAGCGGCTGACGCAACTGTTCGGCCTGACGCAAGTTCTTGACCACCAGAACCAGCGAGCCCAGCAGCTTCTGCTTCTGGTCCTTCATGTCCCGGGGAAACATCGCCCGCACCTCCGGGTGCTCGGAAAACAGGTGCGCGTAAAACCGATCCACCAGTTCCTGACCCCGCGGGGCCAGCAGATTGAAACTGCTGATCAATCGCTCGATCGTCCGTTCGTCCATGTCACTGTCCCCCAATTAACGTGCCTCGGATGACTATGCCCCACTATTCATTCTTACGATTTGACGCCGGATCACGCCGCCCCGCGCCCATTGCCCCCGGCGGACGTATCCAACGAGATTACGGGGCGACACGTGGATTGCGGACCTGCGGGCGGAATCCGGGCGAATGCGGCATTCCTTCGGCCGGATTCGCCAATCGGACGCACGCCCATTCACGCCCGCCGATACTCGGCGATTTCCGTAGTACCCGCGCTGGACGCACCAATTCGGACCTGTATGATTCGCAAATTGCCGATCCCCGACCGTCTCGACGGAGTTCGGCCGAATCGTCAGTCATCGCGCGGAGGTGCGGTCATGGAGCGGAATTTGCGGACATGCCTAATCGCGGCCATCTGCTGTGCGGCGTCGGCCGGGCCGGTCTCGGCCCAGAACGCGCCCGATTCGCCGTTGGTCAAGCTCCTCGAACAGGAACTTGCCTACGCCATGGAGCAGTTGGCCATGCCCGACGGCGCCAAACCCTACTACATCTCCTACACCATCACCGACCAGCACACCATCTCGATCAGCGCCGAATTAGGCGCGATGACAACCCATGACACCAACCGCAGCCGCGTGCTGGACGTGGACGTGCGCGTCGGCGACTACACCGTCGACAATACCCACAAAATCCGCGGCGAGGGATTCGGTTTCGACCGGTCCGACTTCTTCGGCGGCGCGACGGCCATCAGCCTGGAGGACGATTCCGACGCCATCCGCCACGCCATCTGGCTGGCCACCGACCGGGCGTTCAAATCCGCCGTCAAGCAGCACCAACGCGTGCAGACCAACCTGAAAACCAAGGTCGAGGAGGAACAGAAGTCCGACGATTTCACCCGCGAGGATCCCAGCGTATACGGCGACGCGCCCGTGGCATTGAGCCTCGACGAACCCGCGTGGGTCGAGCGGCTAAAAACGGTGTCGCGGGCCGCCTTGGATCATCCGTTGATCTACGAATCCGGCACGTCGTTGGCGGCATCCGCCGAAAACCGGTTCATGGTCAACAGCGAAGGCACCCGACTCCAGACCGGTCGCAAGCTGCTCCGCGTGGTCGTGTCCGCCGGCACCAAGGCCGTCGACGGCATGGACCTCAATCAGTCATTCCTGTTCAACGTGTCCGACGAATCCCGTCTGCCGTCCGAAGCCGACGTCACTACCGCGTTTGGCAGGGTCATCAACATGGTGCTGGCGTTACGCGAAGCGCCGCTGGTTGAACCGTACGCCGGCCCCGCCATTCTGATGAACCGGGCCAGCGGCGTCTTTTTCCACGAGATTTTCGGCCACCGCATCGAGGGCCACCGCCAGAAGGACGTCACCGAGGGTCAGACATTCGCCAAGAAGGTCGGCGAGTCCATCCTGCCCGATTTCATCACCGTCCGTGACAACCCCACGAAGGCGAAGTTCGGCGAGGAAGACCTGCGCGGTCACTATCGCTACGACGACGAGGGCGTGGCATCGTCCGATGTCCTGCTGGTCGACAAGGGCGTGCTGAAGACGTTTCTGCTGTCCCGATCGCCGCTGGAGGGCTTTCCAAAATCGAACGGGCACGGTCGGCGCCAGCCCGGTCGCCAGGTCGTCAGCCGGCAGGGCAATCTGACCGTCGAATCAACCAACGTGGTTCCGTTTGCCAAGCTTCGCGAACTGCTCATCGAGGAGTGCAAGAAACAGGACAAACAATACGGCTTCCTGTTCCAGGACATCACCGGCGGCTTCACCGGCACCAGCCGCCGCGGCGCCCAATCGTTCAAGGTGCTGCCGGTCGTGGTCTATCGCGTCTACGCCGACGCCCGACCCGACGAACTGGTCCGCGGCGTGGACATCGTCGGCACGCCGCTGGCGTCGTTTTCCAAGATCATCTACACCGCCGACGATCCGGCCGTTTTCAACGGAACCTGCGGCGCGGAATCGGGCTGGGTTCCCGTGTCGGCCATTTCACCCAGCATTCTGGTTTCGCAGATCGAAATCGAAAAGCGCGTCCGCGACCAGGACAAACCCCCCATCCTCGACCCTCCCATCGCCAAGCGGGGTACGTAGCAGTGGCAAAGCGCCGCCAATGTCTCGGGCCGGGTGGCACGGACAACGGTACTCCGTTGTCCGTGTGCCGCCGACGTGCGTGATGAAACGAAGCGACGGCATCGAGGGCTGAAAGCACGGGCGGGCGAGTACGCTTGTCCGTATTTGGCGACGACTCGCGCCGTGCATGGAGTTCCGCCCCCGCGGGGCGGAGGAGTGTCGCCACGGGTGTAGCGATGCGCAGCATCGCGCAACCCGTGGAACCCGTCGCCCACGAAATCCCGCCCCGGCGAGTTTGGGAATTAATCGAGGTTTTGGCGAAATCACCCTCAATGGTGAACGAATAACGAGGATTCTTAATCCGATTCGCCAATAAATTCCCAAGCTCGGCGGGCGGAGGAGCCGTCGCGGGCAACGCCACTAACGTGCTGCCCCCGGTGCTCGAACGATCGCCGCGCGCCGATTCCGTCACGCACCGGCTTGCGACCGTCAAGGACTCGCGCAGTTGAATCGCCCGCCCGGACGCCTACACTGCCGCAACATGCCCATCGCGACCATGCTTGCCCTCGGCTGCTCGTTCGCGCTATCGGCCGTGGCCACATGGCTGGTGCGGTCGATCGCCCGGCGACGCGGCTTCATCGACCAACCCGGGGGCCACAAACAACATCACGCCCCCGTCGCGCTGGGCGGCGGCATCGCCATCACCTGGACCGTCGTCACGCTCATATCGGCCGGAACCCTGCTGGCAATGGCCTGGTCGCGCGGCGCCGCGCCCGATTGGCTTCCGCCGTTTTTCCGGATGCATCTCGACGGCATCAACGAAAAGGCCCCGGTTCTGTTCGCCATCCTCGCCGGCGTGGTCGTCCTGCACGTCGTCGGGTTCATCGACGACGTCCGGCCATTGGGACCGGCCGTCAAAATGGTGGTTCAAACCATCGTGGCCCTGTTCGTCGCCGTGTTCGCGGGTGTGCGTGTCCTCGATCTTGAAACCCTTCCGGTCTGGTGTTCGATCCTGCTGACCGTCGTCTGGATCGTCGGCGTCACCAACGCCTTCAACTTTCTCGACAACATGGACGGCCTCAGCGCCGGCGTCGCCGTCATCGCCGGCACCATCTTCGCCGCGACCGGCATCGCCGGCGGGCAAATCTTCGTGCCCGTGTTCACGTTGATTCTGGTCGGCGCCCTGCTCGGATTCCTATTGTTCAACTTCCAACCCGCGACCATCTTTATGGGCGATTCCGGCAGCCTCGTCGTCGGCTACCTGATGGCCGTCCTGATCGCGCTCACCACGTTCTACGACCCGACCCGATCGCTGAAACCGGCGGGCGTGTTCCTTCCGCTGGTGGTATTGGCCGTCCCGGTGTACGACGCCGTGTCCGTCTGCGTCCATCGCCTCCGCGCCGGCGTCAGCATCTTCCGCGGCGACCGGCGGCACTTCTCCCACCGCCTGGTGCAACGCGGCCTGTCCGAACGCGCCGCCGTCCTGACCATCTACCTCGCCACCGCCGCCACCTCCTCCGCCGCCATTCTATTGCCCCACGTCGATTGGCCCGCCGCCTGCCTGATCTTCGCCCAATGCGTCTTCGTCGTCCTAATCATCGCCATCCTCGAACACGCCGGCCGCCGCGAGTGACCCCGTCCCCGGGACTCACACGTCTGCCCGCTTGGTTCTACCCGCCATCGGCGTACCTCCTTTAGGAAATCCTGGATTACCCTTCTCTCCGCATGCCCCCTCCTTCAGCGAATTTCCACAAGATTTGAAGCTACCTCAAACCTGCGGATCACTCCCCGGCACACTTTGGCGTGATCGACTCCCCCCTCGGTGCACTCTGTGTCCTCTGTGGCCCGCCTCCTTTCCCTTTGCCGTTGCACCGTTCCCCCGCCGTCCCTTCGTCCCTCCGTCCCTCCGTCCCTCTGTCCC
>JABFSN010000183.1 GCA_013140575.1 Phycisphaerales bacterium
CCCCCACGCCGCTGTACGTCCACCTCGACCGCCTCGAAGGCCGCGACCCCGATCCGTGCGAGGGGATGATTTGAGATGACGGAAGATTCACACGGGGGTCATCGCAACCCTGTGCGCGAGTCGTGACAAGCGTTCCGGCGCGTGTTAGGATTTGGCCATGGGGATGCAATCTGGGATCCTGAATCGCCTGCATGTCGACAACTACCGGTGTCTCGTCAATTTCGATTGTAGATTCGAGGCACGACAGCTCATTCTTGGAGGAAACGGGTCGGGCAAATCCACCGTCTTTGACGTGCTTGGTCTGCTTCGTGATTTTTGCGTCATGGGTGTTTCCCCCGATGAGCGATTCGTCGGGAGGACACGCACTCGCTGGCAGGACGTGCCGGAG
The DNA here is from genome assembly GCA_013140575.1 of Phycisphaerales bacterium. GTDB lineage: Bacteria > Planctomycetota > Phycisphaerae > UBA1845 > UBA1845 > JABFSN01. The sequence continues at coordinate 389 of JABFSN010000183.1, forward strand.
CAGCGATTTGAACTCGATGTTACCTGCAGTGGCAGTCCGTATCGCTTAAGCCTGGTGATCGATACCTACGGCCACCCCGGACGGCCGCGCGTCAAAGAAGAGTTGGTCACTTGCGAAGGACACCCCGTTTTCCGGTTTGCGGAAGGCGAAGTCCATCTATTCAACGATCGCTACGAACACAAGGTGCAATACCCGTTCGATTGGCACCGGTCGGCGTTGGCAACAATTACCGAGCGACCGGAAAACACAAAACTATCATGGTTCAAACGATGGTTGGGCGGGTTGTTGTACGTTAGTCCCGATCCCCGGCGAATGTCCGGCGTTGCGGATCAGGAGGCGAAGTGGCCCGACCAGTACCTCACCAATTTTGCGGACTGGTACCGACACGTCCGACTCGAATCCGCCACTCATGAATATGTCCGACAGCTCGGCGAGGTGATTACGGGGCTTGAAGATTTGGCGTTGGAGGACGTGGGCGAGCGGCGACGCGAAATTCTCGTGAAGTTCGGTGGTGCGGCGAACGGCAGGCGAAGCGATCCGTCAGGATATTTGTTGAGCGAGCTTTCCGAGGGACAGCGCGTCCTAATCGGCCTTTACGCTATTCTCCATTTCGCCCTGAAGCCCGGCCGCACTATCTGTTTCGACGAACCGGATAACTTCATTGCCCTTCGAGAGATACAGCCCTGGCTTTCGGAGGTGTTTGAACGAACCGAGGACGAACAATCACCCGCGCAGGTCTTAATCGCGTCCCACCACCCCGAATTGCTGAATCGCTTGGCGTTCAAGGAGGGCATTCTGTTGGATCGTCCGGACGGTCGACACACGCGGGTTCGCCGGTTCGCTGATCCGACGGACACCGGGTTAACCGCCGCCGAGCTGGTCGCACGGGGGTGGGAGAATGCCTGAACGAATCTCGCAAACGATTCTCCTCTGCGAAGACGACGAACACGAGCGACTCGTTCGCGCTTACCTCAAGGCGTGCGGGCACAACACCAAAGAGCCATACCTGCGCCCGAGGAATGCAAGCCGTGCAGTCAACGGTGGAAACGTGGGCTGGGTAATCAGGGAATTCCCGAACGAACTGAATGCATGTCGGAAACGCCACGCCAATACACTGCTGATCGTCGTTGTGGACGCCGACGACTTCACGACAGGCGAGCGCCGCGAGCAGTTGCCGTGCGACCCCCCGCTCTCCAGCGGTGACAGCGTCGTCATTCTTATTCCGAAGCGGCATGTTGAGACTTGGATTCGTTCGGCCACTGGAGGTAAAGTCAACGAAGTCGACGATTACAAGCGTCCCAAGCCGACCAACTCGCAAATCATCGACGAGGCGGCCCGAACCATTCGCGGCTGGTCACGAGACAACCCAACGCCGGGACCGACCTGCGTGACTTCATTGCGCGATGCGCTACCGGAATGGCGACGCGTCGGTTAACCGCGATCGCCGCCGTCAGCGATATTCTTCCAACAGCGCCTCCAGCTTGCGAAGCGCCTCGTCCTGAATCTGCCGCACTCGCTCCCGCGTCAGGCCGATCTTGGCCCCGATGTCCTTTAGCGTCATGCCCTCGCCGTTTTCCAGACCGAAGCGCATCTTCAAGATCGTCGCCTCGCGCTCGTCGATTTCATCGAGCAGCCCCTGCAGCATGTGCGATTCGACGTCGGAAAACATCGCTTCGTCCGGTTGCGGCGTGCGCGTGTCGGTCAGCGTTTCCGACAGTGACACGTCGATGTCCTCCGAACCCGACTGGCTGGACGATCCAAAGGCCTTCACTGCCCGGCGGATCATCTGCACCTTGCGTTCCGGGACGTTCATGTGCTCCGCCAACTCCTGCAGCGTGGGCTGGCGGCCCTGGTTTTCGACGAACCGGGACCGCGCCTCTTTCCAGCGGGCGATCAGCTCGACCATGTACGCGGGAATGTGAATGGCCTGGCGGCTGTTGATCAGACTGCGTTTGATGGCCTGCTTGATCCACCACGACGCGTAAGTGCTGAACCGCGTGTTCTGGTCGGCGTCGTAACCCTCGACCGCGCGGATCAGACCCAGGTTGCCTTCTTCAATCAAGTCGGAAAGCGGCATGCCCCGCCGCGAGAATCGCTTGGCGATGTTGACCACCAGCCGCAGGTTGCTCCTGACCAGTCGGTCGCGGGCCACGGACGCATCCCGCTCGGCCTGCTCCTTACCGCGCAGATCATCCATGGACGTGGTCGGCGTCGCGGCGAGTTCCTTGGCTCGGCGGATGTGCCCGGCCAGTTCCCGCTCCTCGTCGGCCGACAGCAGCGGCGACTCGCTGATCTGCCGCAGATACGTCTGTATGCCGGAGTCTTTGGTGATGGTCGCACCCATGGGAGCATTCCAGCACTGCAGCGCAGCGTAAATCGCGGGTGGACGTCCGCCACCTACCGAACCGCGTTGCGCCAACACTGCCCGGACGTCGTGGAGTCTTCGAGTCGCGGCACAGCCTTCAGAACCCCGGACGCGAGTCCGGGGCCGAATGCCAGCCGGGCCGCGATAAAGCAATGCGCGTGCGTCGGTTCCATACGGCCCGCCACTCGCGTGGCGGGCTCTCATGGCGTCGCACGACAGGCGGCCGCGCGTGTGTCTATCCGCCGACTGTCGACAGTTACGGGCGACAAACCCCGATCGCCGTTCGGCCGATCAGTTCTCGTCATCGGAGGCCGCGTCATCGTCGGCCCCCGCCCCCTGCGCCCCGCGCGGCATCTCGATGGTGCCCTGTTGCAGCCCGCCGCGGCGTTCGCGTCCCTTCGATTCCGTGTCGTCGGCTTCCGCCTGCTGCTCGGACGACCACGCCGCACGCTTCTTGGATAGTCCGATTTTCCGCTCCGACGTATCTACGCGGAGGATCTTCACCTGGATGCGGTCGCCGATCTTCACCTCGTCGTGCGGGTCTTCCACCTTATGATCGGCCAATTCACTGACGTGCAACAGACCTTCCAGGTCCGGCTCCAGTTCCACAAAGACGCCGAAATTGGTGATCTTGGTGACCGTCCCTTCGACGATTTGACCGGGGATGTAATTCGCCGGCACGGCGTGCAGCCAGGGGTCCTCGTGCAATTGCCGCAGCCCCAGCGCGATCCGCTGCTTCGATTCATCGACCTCCAGCACCACGCACTCAATCTCGTCGCCCTTCTTCAGCATTTCGGAGGGATGGCTGATTTTCTTGGTCCAGCTCATGTCCGATATGTGCAGCAGCCCGTCGATGCCCTCTTCAATCTCCACGAACACCCCGTAATTCGTCAGATTGCGGACGATGCCCTTGATCCGCGTGTTCGGCGGGTATTTCTCGGCCACCTTGGTCCACGGATTGGCGTCGATTTGCTTGATGCCCAGCGAAATCTCCTGCTTGTTCTTGTCCACGTCGAGCACGACGGCCTCGACCTGCTGCCCGACGGCCAACAGCTCCGATGGATGGTTGATCCGCCGCGTCCAGCTCATCTCGCTGATGTGTACCAACCCCTCGACCCCCGGCTCGATCTTGATAAACGCGCCGTAATTGGTGATGTTGACCACCTCGCCCTTGATGCGGTTGTTGACCGGGTAGCGCTCCTCGATGCTGTCCCACGGGTTGGACTGAAGCTGCTTGATCCCCAGCGCGATCTTCTCCTTGTCCTTGTCCACATTCAATATCTTGACGTCCAGCAACTCGTCGATCTTCACCAGCTCCGACGGATGCCCGACGCGGTCCCACGACATGTCCGTGATGTGCAGCAGCCCGTCGATGCCCCCCAGATCGACGAACACCCCGAAATTCGCGATGTTCTTGACCTTGCCCTGCCGAATCTGCCCGACCGCGATGGTCGACATCAGCTTCTCCTTGGCCGTCGCTCGTTCCTCTTCGATAAGCTCCCGCCGGCTGATCACGATGTTGCGGCGTTCGGTGTCGATCTTGAGCACCTTGGCCTGAATGTCCTTGCCGATGAACTCCGCAATGTCTCCCGGTCGGCGCACGTCCACCTGCGACGCCGGCAGGAACACCGGCACGCCGATGTCCACCAGCAGCCCGCCCTTGATCTTCCGCATCACCCGCCCGGTGACGATGTCGCCTTCATTCCTGGTCTCGACGATGCGCTTCCAATTGAGCGCACGGTCGGCCTTGCGCTTGGACAAAACGATCTGACCGGTGTCCGATTCGATGGCGTCGAGCCAGACGTCGACCTTCTCGCCCGGCTTGATCTGCGCGGGATCGTCCCACTCGTTGGACGGAATCGTGCCTTCGCTCTTCAGGCCCACGTCGACCACCACGTCGTCGCCCGCCCGGCAGATGACGCGGCCCGACAGAATGGTGCCGGCCTTGCAGACGTCGTCCTTCTCGTTGAAGCCCATGCCCAGCGAGGAAAGATCGGCGTCGACGTCGCCCAGCGCGGTCAGCAAGTCCGAATCGGTAATGTCCAGTTCGTTGAGGAGAATGTGATCGACCATGTTTCCCTTTTGACGAAACCCGCGACCGGCGACCCGATTGCCCGGCGTGCGTCATCCGCCTCGACGGCGGCGCACGCAAGATCATGGACCCCAGTCTGAAGCGACGGCGATGTCCCGCGGGCCACGCCGCCTAATCCGCAACCGTCCGCCGCCGCGCGGAACCCCCCGCGCGAACCGTTCAGCAAACGGCGAATCCGGGATTATAACGCGCCTAACATCGCCCGCCAGACCTGGTCATACCGTCGCCGTCCGGCGGGCGGGTTGCAGGATCGCATCCAGGTCGGCGGCCAGGCGGGTCGATTCCTGGGGTTGCAGCGTGGCGGCCGTGATGCGGATCGCGGGCGGCGAGTTGATGCGGTAGCGTTCGCCGGCGGCCACCGCCCAGCCCCGTTGCAACAACCCCTGCACCGTGACCGTTTCCTCGGCCACCGGAATCCAGACGTTGTAGCCCGACGCGCCGGTGCTATCGACTCCGACGTCGCGCAGCGCCGCGATCAACGATTCCCGACGGGACGTGTATACGTGGGCCGCGGTCTTCAACGATTGCCGCACGCCGGCGTCCGACAGCATGGCGCACGCGATCCGCTGCAACACATGGCTGACCCAGCGTTCGCCGACGGCCATGCGGTCCAGCAGCCGTCGCATCGTATCGCCGTCACCGGTGACGGCCGCCAGTCGCAGATCGGGGTTGAGCGCCTTGGATACCGATCGGACGTAGACCCAGCGCGCCGCGGCCGTGTGCAGGCTGTGCAGCGTGACGTCGCTGATCCAGGCCGCGTGATCGTCCTCGATCAGCAGAACATCGGGATGCCGCCGCAGGATGGGAGCCATCGCCCGCGCGCGATCTTCCGAAATGGCCGCGCCGGTGGGGTTCTGTGCCCGCGGCGTCAGGATCAACGCACGGATGCCCTGCCGGCACGCATGTTCCATTTCGTCCGGCAACGGACCCTCCGAATCGACCGGTATCGGTATCAACGACAATCCGCGCGACAACACCAGATCGAGGATGTTGCCCAAACACGGATCCTCGACGCCGACCCGATCACCCGCCCGCAGCATTTCAGCCAACACCCGTTCGACCCCGTCCATCGCTCCGTTGACAAACGTGATCTCGCCGCGGCAAACCCCTTCGCGCTCCAGATCGCGGGCAACGATCTCGACCAGTTCCGCGTGATGGGGGCGTTGACCGTACAACCGCGGCGCCGGGGAAATGGACCGCAACGCCGTTTCCATACACGGAAACAGCGCCGGGTCGGGGTTTCCATCGGCGAGGTTTCGTACGTCGGGCGGCGGAACCGTGCTCGCAATCCGCCGCGGCGTCGGCCGAAGGCAAACCCGTGTCCCGCGCCGTCCGTCGGCGAACACCAGCCCCCGCGTCTGCAAAGACTGATACGCCGCCGCCACTGTCGCCGGACTGACCGTCAATCGTCGGGCCAGCTCGCGAACCGCCGGCAAACGCTCGCCGGTGACGACTCGGCCGTCTTGAATGGCCGTTTCCACGCATTCCGCGATCTTGACAGCGGATTTTCCGCTGATACAATGTGCTAGTTCGTTCATTGTGTTTGTTATAGTACAGCGTCGACGCCGTGTCAAGCCTTTTTTTCGCGGGTCGGAGAAAAAATTTATGACTACCACGACGGCCCGGCCGCCGACCACCGCGAAGATCGTGATCGCCTTCGCGATCGTGTACGTCGTCTGGGGATCCACCTACCTGGCCATTCGATTCGCCGTCGAGACCATTCCGCCGTTCCTGATGGCCGGGGTGCGGTTTCTGATCGCCGGCGGCATTCTGTACACCCTGACGCAGTGGCGGTCTCCGCAACGGTTGGGCGCTCGCGCGTGGATCGAGGCGACAATCAACGGTTCGCTGATGTTGGGTTTGGCCAACGGCCTGCTGTGCTGGGCGGAAAAGACCGTTCCGTCGGGCCTGGCCGCGCTGTCGATCGCGACCGTGCCGCTATGGATGGTCCTGCTGAATTGGACCATGTTCGCTGGACCGCGGCCGACCGCACGAATCGTTCTTGGATTGTTGGTCGGCCTCGCCGGTGTGGCCGCGCTCGTCGGGCCGTCACGGATTGGCGACGCGAGTGTCAACCCATGGGGGGCGGCCGCGCTCATGGGGTCTTGCCTTTTCTGGTCGATCGGCTCGTTGCGTTCGCGCCGTGACACCCGCGCCACGTCGGCGTTTCTGCAGACGGCGATGCAGATGATCGGCGGCGGCGCCTTTTTGATGGTGTTCAGCGCCGTAGTCGGCGACTACGGACGCGCGGCGGACTCCGTCATTTCGTGGAAGTCGCTTTTCGGCATGGCCTATCTCGTCGTTCTGGGCTCCATCGTGGGGCTGTCCAGTTACATCTGGCTGTTGCGGGTATGCCCGCCGGCCAAGGTCGCCACCTATGCCTACGTCAACCCCATCGTGGCCGTCCTGCTCGGAAACCTGTTCGCGGGCGAAGCGCTGACGTCGCGTTCGCTGCTGGCGGCGGGGCTGATCATCCCCGCCGTCGTGCTGGTCACGCTCGAACGCCGCGCACCGCGATCGACGGAAGCCGAACCGGTGGCTGAACCGCGGGCGTTGATTCCACCGGGGCGGTCCTGCCGACCGATCATTACGGGAGAATCGACGTGAATCACTACCTGGTGTTTTGCAATCTGAAAGATACGCATCGCGATCTCGAGTTCGCGGACGCGATTCACGCCTATCTGGGACGATTGAAGAATGGCGGTCTGATCAGCGGTTTCAGTTTGACCCGGCGCAAGCTGGGATTTGGCGTGCCCACGCTGGGCGAATTTCAAATCACGATCCTGACCGAAACGCTGGCCGGTCTGGATCAGGCATTCGAGACGGTAGCGGCCCGTACCGGTGAACTCGAACGGCTGCACGCCAACGTCTATTCGCGGGTTAAGGACGTTGCGACGATCCTGATGCGTGATTTCCCCGATCCGCAACGGGTCCGGAGCGCAGTCCCCGGACGCGACGACCGCTGAATCGCGCCGACACTCGCGTTTCAACGCGACCGCGAACTGACGGCACCCGCCGCCGTCGACCGACTCAAATCGCCTCCCATTTGGAACGACGCTTCAGACCGGATTCCCCGCCGCACCCAATGCGAACGGTCGCGTCGGGAGACGCGAACGCCGACGGACCAGATGGATGATGGTGCAGGCGCCCACGATGGCCAGGTCGATGCCGCCGATCAGGAACATGTAGCGGACGACGGCCCCAGCGCCGAAACCGTAACTGTGCAGCCCCGTCCCCAGCACGTAATTGACGCCCACATAGGTCATGACGATCAGCCAGAAGGCGAGAATGCTTTTGAACGCCGTGGCGAACTCGCCATGCGCCAATACGAACAACCCGACGGCCAGGAACGTGCCGGCCATCGCCGGCAGTTTGCCCGATGTGACGGGGGACATTCGACTGACGATGATGGCGAACACGGTCATGGACAGGAGCAGGCCGACGCCATAGGCCCATCCCGGCACGTGTTCGTGATTGATGCGCACGTGCAGTATGGCCATGTAGCCGAGAAACGCGACCAGCGACCACACTTCCTTGGGATCCCAGCCCCAATAGCGCCCCCACGAGGACGCGGCCCACATGCTCCCGGTGGCGATGCCGGCGAATAACAGGATGGAACCGGCCTGCACCAGCCAGTAGTGCATCGCGTCCATCCGGTGAATCACGCCGGTGCGCGACGGCGCCGCGGCCATGACGCCGACCTGAACGTGGGCGACCAGAACGGCCAGCAGCAGGACCGAGTAGGACACCATGATGACGGGCACGTGAATGGACATCCAGATGGTGTCCATCAGCACGGGAGCCGCGGGGCGAATGAACGAATCGAGCGGCAGACAATCGGCCAGAATCAACGCCATCGCGCCCATCGACGACGCGATCAACGGAATCGCCCGGTGGCGGACGAACAGGCCGGCCAGTATTGCGGCCGCGCCGGTTCCCCAACTCACGAACAACAACGATTCAAACATGTTGGAGGCCGGTATCCGCCCGGCGATCGTCCAGCGCAGGGACATTCCGTAGGTCAATAACCCGAATCCGGCAATCAAAACGACGATGGACAACACGTCGAACCATCGTCTGCGGACCATCGCGGCCGTAGCGCTGACCAACGCGCCGAGGGACATCACCATCCAGGCCGTACGAAACGGGTGCAAACGGTTGTAGTGCACTTCCGTTGCCAGGATGGACCCATCCGGTTGATAGGCCGATGGCAGGCTGTTCAGCGCCGCGGTCAGTTCCGCGCATGCCGAGTCAAAACGCGGCGAATCCGACGCCCGAAAAGCGACACGAACGGCGTCCCACGCTTGCCGGGCGGCGGCGTCCGGGGAACCAGCGGCGCGACCGGGTGCGATCGTCATCCATTCGCCGACGGGATCCGTCGTGTGCGGTATGGGGCGAATGACTTCGCCATGAAACACGTCCTGCAACAGCACCAGTTGGTCGTTGATCTTGCTGACCTTGGATTGAAGCGCGTCCGGCTTGCCGGCGGATCCGGCGCGGGAAGCGTCGATGATCAACTTCCGAAGCGGTTCGTGGGCGACGAGTTCCCGATAGGAGAACACCAATCGCGCCGCGGGCAGTTGCAACGCCGCCCGCAGCTCCGCATTGCGAATGGCGATCAACGGCGTCGATTCCCATTTGTCGGGGTCAAATGTCCATCCCAACAACAGTTCGACCGGGTCCCGGTTCTGGAATTCGGACGTGCCCGTGATTCGCCGGGCGACGTCGCGGGCCAGCGTGTCGAGCGGTTGATACCGGCCGTCGAATTGTACGCACATGCCGCGGATGGCGTCGAAACGAAGCGCCCGGCGTGTCTCGTCCGATGGAACGGCAACGGCGTTGGCGGTCAATGCGGCCAGACTGACGATCAGGTGGGGAATCATGTCCGTGATATCCGTTCATTCTCGGGCGACACGGGTTCGGCGGCCGGACGTGCGGCGCGTCCGCGCCGGTTCGTGCCCGCGCCATGAATCGGCCGGTCGGTTTGCACGCACGACAACGCCACCCGCGTCGCGCCGGCCAGTTCGATTCCGATTCCCGCGGCCGTCGCGGCATGTTGCCGTCGTCGGGTCACCAGCACGACGGTCATTCCCACGATGGTGGTGATGTACCCGGCGAAAACGACGGGTTGCCCGGGATCGCGGGCCACGCTCAAGATGCTGACCGATCGACCGCCTTCCACGCGATAACTCGACTGATACAGCGTGAATCCCCCGTGACTCGTCGGGTGGTTCATGCTGATGACGCGGTCCTCGCCGTCGACCTTTCCGGCCTCCTTGATGGTGACCTGGCTTTCGAACGATCGTGGCTTCGCACCGCCGGGGTAGTGCCCGACACGGAATCGATTCAGCGTGACCTGGTACCCGAGCGCGACTTCACGATCGGCATAGGTAAGTTCAAACGGAACGCCGTTTACGGTCGCCCGGGCGGGGCGGTGTTTGTGAATCCACATGGGTGCGGTTTCATCACCCGCGACGAGGTCCACAAGCAGCGCCGGAACGCGCGCCTCCCGCGGCGGTTCGATCGCGCGAACCTCCTGCGTCACGCGGGCCCGATCGAATCGGCTTCGCAACGTCAGCGTCGCGCCCGGCCACGGGGTTTCGACAGGCTGACCGGTTTCTATTCGCCGCGCGGGTTTATCGCCGTCGGCCGTTGCGAAACCCACGAACGCGGCGTCGCCGGGACCGGTCAGTATCTCGATGTCCGCGGCCGAAACGGACGACGTCGGCGCCTCGAGCGCGATCTTCAGTTCAGGCGACTTCGTGTCGCCGTGCGACGCGTTGAAATCCGGGAAATTCGCGAACACCCACTTCCGCTCGACGCCCGACGGACCGGCCAATTCAATCTCGACGGCCGGGTTCACCGGTTTGGACGACGCATTGACCACGCCGTCCTGCCCAACGGTGGCGTGCGGGAAATAACGCAGGGCGCGGACCGTGTAGGGAGACTGACCGATGGCCGCGGGCTGCCGCAGACATTCGGAAAGCGCCAACCGATGGCCGGTTCCCTGATAAACGACGTTCACCGCGCCCCCGCCGTGTGTCGACTCCGCCGGCGCGGCCAGCCACTGCCGCAGTTCGTCATCAGACGTGGCCACGCGTAACGATGCCGTCCACGGGCCCAGCGCCGCGTCGCGGTGACTCCACACCCACGCGGCCGATTCGGTCGCGTCCGCCGAGATCACCAGCTCGACGGCCGTCTGCGGGTGCGGGTTGTCGTTGGCCACGTTCTCGATCGGCTCGCCGTCCGGTAGATACCGACGAACGTGCAACAAGACCGATCCCGCATCGATCGCTTGCGGTGTGTCCGCGGTCCGCTGTTCCGGTCCGCCGGCCATGGACCGATCGAGGGTTTCAGTTGTGCGGGCGCCCGTCGCAAGGTTCGCGACGGTGATCGCTTCCGCGTCGCGAAGCGTGAACGCGCCCGCGGATTGCCCTTCCGCGAGACCCAACTGCCCATCCAGCGCATACTCCTTCGTCATCCACGCCCCTATCAGCGTCACCACGATGCCGGTGTGCGTCAAAACGAATCCGACGTGATGCCGATGGAACGGGAACCGCAGCACCATCGCGGCCAATACGTTCAGCCCCAGCAATGCGAGCAGCGCCTCGAACCACCAGGCCCCATAAAACGACCACAGCGCCCGTTCGGTTCCGTGCAGCGATTCAAACACCGTCGCATAGGCCATCGACACCAGCAACAGCATCAACACGATGCCCGCCAACCACAGCGAACCCACGTGGCGCAGCAGGAACAGTGGAATCCGATGCCACCGACGCCGCGTGTGAATTTGAATGGATACGCCCGACATCACTCCGCCCTCGGCAAACACCAAGCACGTGGCGTGCCAATCGACCCACGATTCCCGGGTCGCCTGAAATGGACCGAGTGTACCGCCAATCGAGCGCGGTGGAGCGTTTCAACGATTGGTCGACGGGAACTCGGTGTTGATATGCGGAAATCGGCGGGTCACTGTGCCATTTGCCCCACTTCGCGCGGTCACGGGGAAACCGGCATCGGGCGTCATCGGGCTTCAGGCCGCCCATCCACGGGCAGGATGCCCGTGCCACACACCGTGGCATGGGCTTCCGTATGTGTTTAGCGTCTCCGTGGGTTGCCTGCCGCAGGCAGGCCTGAATGTAGCCCCGCGTTTCAACGCGGGGTATGCCGGAGACGCCATGGCGCCTAGTCCCGAAGGGACGGCTGAAACCCCACGCAGCGCTTCAGCCGTCCCTTCGGGACTATGGGCTCCCGGCGGTACCGTCCTCCCAGCACTGAAGTGCTGGGCTACATTCACAGCGTCCCCAAGGGACGCTAAACACATACGGCTTCCAGCCCATTTCTTGTGGAATGGCCGTCCCGGCCATGATGCACGGTCAAGATTCCCGCGTCACGTAATGCCCCCCGACGTTCAGCACGGTCCGCTACCTGTCGTAGCCTTCGTCGCGATGCGTCTCGCCGTGGCACACCAGCGTGCACTGTCCGGCCAATCGGCCCAGATCGCGGAATTCCAGACGCCCGGTTTGCGAATCCGGCCGGACGATCTGCGTGTCGAAGTTGATCAAATGGGTGTGATCGGAACCGAATCCCTGCGTGGAACTGACTCCGTGCGGGTCGTGGCACGCCGAACACGGCGTCCGTTCCTCTTGAATGTGCAATCGATGCAACGGGAAGCTGCGATCGCCCAGAATGCTGTTCCGCTCATGACATTTGTAACACATGGCGTATTCGTAGGCCGATTCCTCGGCGTCGTCACGGACCGTGTAGTTGCGTTCCAGCAGAAAATCGTGAACCGACCCGTGCGGCCCCTGCGGTCCGATGCCCCCCGCGCCCGGACCGGCGTCGTTGTTATGGCAGTCCGTGCAACGGATCATCGACCCGGCCGGCAGCCCCGGAATCAAACTGACCGCGTCCATGTCCGGCGACGACGCCACCACGGGATGGTAACTGGGATTTGTCGGACTGAATTTCAGCCGAAGGTTTGACGTGGACGCCTGCCGCACCACCCCACCGGACACGAACTCCGCCGAATCCGCGTGGCACCGAAAACACACCTCATATTCGTGTTGCGCCGTTTCAATCTCCGCGCCCCCGATGGAAACGCCGCCCATGCCCGCCAGCGTCGCACCGATCTCGACGTGGCCGGCCTGATACGATTGCGTTGCGGCCGAATGCGGATTGTGACAGTCGGCGCATTCCACGTGCCATCGGCCGGACCGTTGCGTTTCCGTGGGATCGTGTTCGTTGACGTAACGCCGCGGATCGTGCGCCGACGGCTTTTCCAATTCCGCCTCGATGTTCGCCCGGGCCACGCGCCCGTCGTGGCAGTTCAGGCAGTTTTCCTCCTCGGCCTCAAATATCAACAGCCGTTCGTGGCCGCCCGCGGTATGCGGCCGATGGCAGCTTCGGCACGCGTTCTCCGCAACCGTCGCATGGGGCCAGTATCCCGCGTCGGCCGCCAGCACCGACGCGTTCGACGTGGCGTGCGATCCCTGATTCCACGCGGTCATCCGGTGGCACGACTGGCACAGCCGTCCAAACTCGTTTGACCGCACCAGGAAATCGCCGAACGCGTTGCGGTGCGGATCGTGACACGACGTGCACTGCAACCGCCCGTCATGATCCAGTCGAATCTCCTCCGGCAACGATGATGGATCGTTCAATTGCCGGTCGGACGCGGCCAGACCGGACGTAAAATGGAAACTGACCGGGTGATCGTCGGACAGATCGGTGCCCAGATTGGTCAAGCCCGCGGGCAGAAAATCGCCCCCGGTCATGCGAATGCGGTCCGCGCGGTTCAGCACGCTGCCCAGCGCGATCGTTCCGTCGTGACAGCTCAAACACAGCTTGCTGGCCCCCGTCGGCTGCCCCGGTCTCGCATCCAGCGTGGACGATTGGTAGATCGTGTAATTCGACAGCGGCAAATCGCGGTTCCACAGCGGTCGGACGCCGCGGGTGTTGTGCGGCGCGTGGCAGAAAACGCACACCTGGTTCTCGCCCGCCGCTCGAATCCGTCCCGGACCCCCGGCCGACAGATTGTGAACCGTGTCGGCCACGCGATCCTGGGCCCGCGCCGTCGATACCGCGATCGACCACGCGCAAATCCCCGCGATCGAGGTGCCGATCACCGCATGGCCACGCCGCAGCCGCACCGGTGTCAACGCCATACCCGATTCTCCGCCACGCCCAACGGAGGGCGGATTTTACCCGCCATCCTGTGGCACGGGCATCCTGCCCGTGAATTCGCACGGTGGGTACGACCCACGATGGCCTACTCTACGGGCCTATTCCATCGTCCGCGGCACCGATCCCCACTCGTTGAAACACCTGCACCCGTCCATTGTAGGCGTCACAAATCCAGATGCGATCCTGCCCGTCGATGAACACGCCCCCCGGCAGCCAGAACGCACCCGGACCCGTTCCTTCCTCGCCGAACACCAGCAACAATCGCCCCTCGCGGTCGAACACCTGCACGTTCTCGAACCGCCCGTCCACTACGTAGACATTTCCATCGCGGTCGCACGCCACGCCCTTGGGAAGCGCCAGATCGCCCGGCGCGTCGCCGGCCTGCCCGATGGACAGGATCGGGGTGCCATCACGCGTCACTCGCTGCACCCGCTGGTTTCCGCTGTCCGCAATCCACAGCCCTTCGCCGTCCGGCGCAATCGCCGACGGATAGTTGAATTTCCCCGGGCCGCTCCCCCGGTCGCCGATCGTCCGCACCAACGACCCGTCCCGTGACAGAACGATTACCTGATGGGCCGATGCGTCCACGACGAACAGCTCGCCGTGCACTTCGTCGAAAACCATTCCCACCGGCCGGCGAACCTCGTCCGGCAGCCGTGGCGATTCGATCCAACGACCCGTATCGGCCGCGAATCGATGTATCGCCGGCTCTTCCGAATCGCAAACGTACACGCCGCCGTCCGGACCCAGCGCCAACCCCACCGGGGTCAACAGCGGTGCATCCCCCGCACGCGTGATCCGCTGGTATTCCCGCGCCGCCAAATCAAACCAATGAACGCACCGCCCACCGGGATCGGCCACCCACAAATATCGCCCATCCGGCGTGCACACCACGTCCCGCGGGCCGTACATCGACTCCGCGGCCCGCTTGCCCGCCAGCAGATCGCCCAGTTGTTCGAACGGCTTCGGCGGAGCCTTCAAATCGGCCGACGTGCGTAACTCCCCCACGTACCGAATCCGCGCCTCCGCCGGCGGTTCAGGCCACACCGGTCCGCCCTGCGCCGGATCAAACAGCGGCCCCACCGGCCGACCGCACCCCGCCAACCAAACCGCAATCCCACCCATCACCACGACCCGCCGCACCGTATCGACCCTTCCCACTTTCCTACCGCCGGGGGTTTGGCGTTTCCACGGCTCAACAACCCGGCGTATCACCAACCCTCGCCCGACTACCCTTTACACGCTTCTCGCCCTTCAGGTCTTCCCTCTGTCCATCTTTGCGCCGTCGCGCCTTTGCGGGATCTCTTCTTTCTGTTTTCGCCTTTCGCCTTTCGCCGTTTCGCCTTTTCAGCGTCTCCCCTTTGGTGCCTCCGTGCCTTCGTGCTCGCCCCAATCAAAACCTTCTCCGCACCTGCATATAGAATATCGACGAGTCGTTCTCATTGAAGTCGTTTTCAAACTGGCTGAATTCGTACGTGACCCGCACTTCAAGCTGCCGTACCAGCCATTCCAGCGACAGATCAACGTCAACACCCTCGTCATCTGTTCCCAACGTGTCATCCTCGGTTCGGTACACCACCGCCCCCTCGACCGTCAGTTCCCTCGTAATCGGATGCCGATAGCGTCCCTCCATCGACAGAAACCGCGTCACCCGTTCCGGCAGATCATGCTCGATCTGCGACCACCGCGCCTTCAACGACGCCGTCGCACCGTAGTTCAGCCGCCGCGTATAACCCGCGGCCAGCCGCATCGCCCGGAACGGGTTGATGGTCGACTCGTGATCCTCGTATTCGGCCGTCAGCCGTATCGGCCCCCGTTCATATTCCGCGCCGATCGTATGCGCGGTGATGTCTTCGGCGATCGCCTGCGTCGCGTCCGACGGCGCTAATGTCTGATCCTGCGAAACCAATCGGTAATACGGCTTCAGCCCGAACGTGAAATCCTGCTGCACGTTCAGCCGATGGGCGGCCGTATCCAGCGTAAACGACCCCCGCAAGCGCGAGACGTAGTCGATCAATACCAACTGCCCGTCGGCGATCCGCCCCGTCGGCACCCGACGCAGCTCGATGCGGTCGGGAAACGACTCCACCCGGTAATCGTCCCCGGGTCGATAGACGGTCAATGCGGGATCGTCGGTCACGCGCAGCGTCCCCAACAAAATATCCGTCCCGCTGATGACGATGGGTTCGGGATCGTTGAACGTCCGCCGTTCGTCGATCGTTTCCAGATCGCGATCCCCGCTGCTGCGATCCTCCTGTTCGCTGCGCAGCAGATACAACACCTGCAGGACGCCCCACGGGTTCTTCTTGCGATAGTCCCAACTGACCTGCCCGCCGAACCGGTCGATGTCCGGCCCGCCGTCGAACACCTGCTGCCGAATGAACCCCAGCGCTTGCGTTGTCAGGCTGTCGTACAATTGGTGCTCCACCACCCCGGACAACGCGTACGACGTCTCGTTGATTGGCGCCACCCCCGACAACGACCCCTGTTCCCGGTTCATCGCCTCCCACACGTACCACGAACGCAACGATTCCGTGTGTTGCAGCCGCATCGTCTCCCGCCAGCGCAACCGGCGGATGTCGAACGTTCCCGCCTGGTCGAAAAAATTCAATTCCGATTCCAGCCGGTGCCGCCGCGACTCCCCGAAATCGTACCGATGCGACAGCGTCAGCTCGTCCGATTCGAAATCCAGGGCGAACGGCTTCTCCTCCACCGACTGCCGATCGTAAACGAAGGACAACACGCTGTGCTCGGAAAACCGATACCCCGTCTCCAAGCGCGCCGACGTCCGATGCTGTTCGCCTTTTTCCTCATCCTCGCTCAACGGGTCCAGTATTACCCGCGTATCGGAAAACTGAATGCTGGTCGGCGCTTTCGGATGCACGTACTGCCACGTCAATCCGAAATTCGTCGTCGTCGTTTCCAGGCTCGACAGAAACGGCCGCGGCTCCAACCGACGATGCCGGCTCGCGAACACGTTGCCCGGATAGGGCTTCTTCTTGAAAAACTGCCCGTTCAGATCAAACTCCGTGAACGTGCCGTCGTCTTGGGCGCTCCGTTCGCGAGTATCGAACACCTCCTCGTTGTCCCGTTGAATCAAGCCAACCAATCCGCCCAATGCGAATTCGAGGAAATTGGGATGATAGACGTATCCATCCGCGTCCAGCCGTATGCTCTCCTCGAAAATGGTCTCCCGCGATTCATCGTCCCCGGCCCCCACCTTCGACCGTTGATCCTGCTCTCGCGCCCGGGCCACCAACTCCACGTATCCGCGCATGTCCCTCAATTCAACGTTCCGCGCCCCGCTCCGCCGTTCGCTCGGCGTCTGACACCCCGCCAAGGCCATCGCCGCCACGCTCAACAGGAAATATGGTGGACGCCGCACACCGGCGGTTGCCGATGGGAGAATACCCTCCGGCACCGCGCCGGCCCGTGAATCGTCAGTTCTACGCTCTCGCCGGACCCCAACGCTTCGATCCGCGAACGGTTCGATGATCCGACGGATGGGATTGTCGCCCTTCGCCTTTCGCCTTTCGACGTTTCGCCTTTCGCCTTTGGCCTTTCCCGTCCGTGCCTTCCCCCTCATTTCAGGAAATACCGTTCGGCGCCGCCGTGCGCGTCATGGCAATTCGTGCAGGCGATGTCGGCCATGTCCCCGGGATGGGCCTCCTGCGACAGATCCGCCCGGTCATGGCAACGCAGGCACGTCGCCGTCGGCGCGTCCAGCAACAACGACGGGAAACCGGAACTATGATAGTGATGACAAAACAGACAGTCGCGAACCGCGACCGGCCCGTGCACGTACCGCACTGCCGCGGGCACGTCCTCGTGGCAACCCTGGCACAACCCTTCCTGCGGCGGACGAAACAACTGCCCCGTCTGCGGATCGTGGCAGACCCCGCAGCGGTTCTCGCGATAGGGGGCATGCGCGCTCCACACGCGCTTCGCTGCTCCGGCGGCGGGTTCCGTCGTCGCGGCGGATTCAACGCCGCCTGCAACCGTCGCGCCCGGCACGGCCGCACCCGGCTCCGGGACGCCGTCAAAAAAGAACTTCAGCGCTCGATGCCGGGTGGCCTGACTGCACGATGCCGCCGCGGCCGACGCCAGCACCAACAACACGATGACGCGCCGCGCCGCTGACATCTTGGCCCTCGACCATTGGCCTCATGTGCCGGGTTGGTTCTCGGTCTTTCCGTCGGCCGGCTGGCCCGGCGCCTGTCCGTCGTCAACCGGGCCGATTCCCTTCTCCATTTCCACCTCCGGTAGCGGCGCGACCTTCAACTCCGAAAACTTGTAACCATCAGGAAACGCGCCGTACGCATACACGTTTACCAACCGCCGCCCGAACTGACTGACCACAAACAGCAGGTAGTTCACCTCAAAATCCGGATGAACGTACTCCTTGAAATACGGCAACGACTTCGCATCGATCGCCAGCGTCGACGGCAATCCCAGCGCCCCGGGCACGTCCCCCGGCCCGCCGAAGCGCATCAATGTCTGCCCTTCGGCGTCGAACATCTGCACGATCTCCGTCGCCCCGTCCACAACGTAAATAATCCCGTCCGGCCCCACCCGAATCCCCCGCGGCCGGCCAAACTGACCCAAAACGTAACCCGGCGTCCCTTTGATCCACACCGGCGTGCCGTCCGCCGCCAGTTTCTGAATACGCCAGTTGTGCGTATCGCTCACGTAGATGTATCCCTTTTCGTCCACGCACAGACTGTTCGGTAACTTGAATCTCCCCGGCTCGCCCCCCGGCCCGCCGATCGTCCGCAGCACCTCGCCGGTCTCGCGGTTCATTACCACGATCGCGCAGTCCTCGTCGTTGTCCAGCACGTACAGTTCGTTGCCGTGGATCGCCACGTCCACCGGGTGACACGGCTGCGGCACGTCGAACGCCGTCACGTAATCGTCCGTCGGTCCGAACACCACCACCTGCATCCGCACCGTGTCCACCACAAACTTGTATCCCAACGGATCGATGGCCACGTTGATCGGCTTCCGCAACCGCCCCGGTCCGCGCACGCCGATCACCGAATACTCCCCGTTTCTGAAATCCAAACGGCACAGGCCCAGCCCCTTCGTGTCGCAAACGTAGACCACTCCCTCGTGCACCGCGATCCCGTAGGGCTTGTCGATGACCCGTTCGACGGCCGGCTCATCGCCGAGAACGAAATCCGCGAATCCGCTCCTCCTCGGCTCCAGTTCGTCCGCCCCGCTCGCCCAGGTCAGAAACTGCACCCGCGGCGGCGCCGGCGGCGCCGGAAACAGCACCAGCGGCCGATCACCGTCCCGCGGCGTGGCGCAGCCCGACACCAAGCCCACCGGACATCCCGCCAGCAATCGAACGATCGGACGTGTTCTTCCACCCATCATCGGCCCACCTCGCCCGCATTGTATCCATCCACGTCCACCGCCGCGACGCGGGCATCGCGTCCCATCCGTTCCGGGCGATCGGCCCACCCAAACGGAAACACGCGCTCCCTCCGCTGAGCGCGTGCTTCCCGCAACAGAACGAATCGGCCCGTCACCCAACCGACGAGTCGGCCCGACGGACGAGTCGGGCGCGACGTGGCCCTTACTTGTTATGGCACTGCAAACACAGATAGCTTTCCTGAACCGGCACTCGCAGGAACTGCCCCAGTCCGTTGTTGTGTACGTTGTGGCACGACGTGCATTCCACACGATCCGCCCCGTTCACCACCACCAGCCGCACGCCCGAACCGCTGTTGATCCCCGGATCGAACGACGCCGGATCCTTGTAGTCGGCCGGGTTCGACGTCGGATACTGCACGCCGATCGGGTGATCGTTCGACAGGTCCGTCCCGATCGCCGCGGAACCCGTGATCACCACCCCCGTCCCGCCGTTGCCGCCGTAGTTGTCGATGGCCGTCACCCCGTCGTGGCAGCTCAAGCACATCTTGCTGTGGCTTTCCGGTTGACCGGCCGAGCCGCTGTACATAGTGAACGTCTCGCCCGTCTCGGCGTGGTTCCACAGCACGTTGTCCTCGCCCGCCTTCAACGCATTGTGCGGGGTGTGGCACGGCAGGCACACTTGGTTTCCCGGGATGTTCACACCGGGATAGTTGTTCAAATTGTGGGGCGAATTGACGATTCCCACCGACGGATAGCTCCCCGGATCACCCGGGACGATCTGTCCCCAGCTTTGCGACGCGAATCCTGCGATCACAATCACGGCAATAATTCGTCCTGTGCTTCTCATGGATCACACTCCACTACCTTTTCAGGCTCCCGGCTCGTCCGCGGATGACTTCTCCACCCGACCAGCCGCACTCACTGAATTCACTGGCATTCCGCGTGCCGTTTCCGCAGATTTCTAGGCCGGGATTGCGATCTCGCCTTGAAAATATCGCTCGACTGGCGTTCTGGCTGGTTTTTTGGCGAATCTGCAACCGTTCATTTCCGCACACCGGAATCCGCCCGATCGTGCTTTCTGATTCGGGGAGCCAAACCGCGGGCTTCTCCCAGGCATGAAACCCGCTCGGCGGGTCGGCGGGTGGGTGTCAGAATCGGGGGGTGGTTGCGTGCGAAGTTCGCGCCTATCGTTGAATTGGAGATGCTCGATGGTTGGAATCCGGCGTCGGCCGGGGCGCAACGCCCGACGGAGCTGTCGTGTTTGGACAGCTCCGTCTGCTCCATA
>JABFSN010000177.1 GCA_013140575.1 Phycisphaerales bacterium
TCGCCGCCTCAGCAAGGACTATGAAGAACTGACCGAAACCAGTGAATCCATGATCCATCTGGCAATGATAAACTTAATGACCAGACGTCTCAGTTGTCAGTGAAATGGACCTTCTTATACACGCTCTCAGCCCTCCACTCCGGCTTGAATGCGACTATCTCAGCGAGATCGCGTATCGGGGAGTTCCCCCTCCGCATTTTTCGAAAGGAGCGCAGGGGCTCGTACTTACACGGGCGGGTGGCCGGGTGGCATGCTCTCGCGGTACTCCGCGTGAGCATGCGATCCGTCGCGGTGCGTCGCGACGGACATGTCACCCACGGGTCAACGTCCGCGGTCCTGAAACCGCCACGGCGCGGCTCGCCCATGCCGTTCCGATCACGGCCGTGATCGGCCGCAGTTTCTGCGTCGTCGGATCGGCCTGGACGCCGAAATTCTCCAGCGCCGTCGCGCCCAGCAACAGCAGCGATCCGGGCGGACCGAAGACGATCAGGCAGGTAATGGTCTCGTCGGTCCCTTCGATGGTGAACGCGGCCTCGCCAACGAGCCGCCGGTCGGTCTTACCGTCCGCGAACACGAAGTCGCGCGTGAACTTCGGGACGATTCCGATTTCCCGCAAGCGATCCTCCGGCGCGAAGCTGTACAGCGCCCCGGTATCGACCCAGAAGAGATCCTCGAACGCCCGATCGGGCGATTGCGGATTGGCGACCGTGACCGTCACTTGGAACATTCCCATACTCTTATACTATCAGTACGCGGCGGCCTTGACCAGCGTCGTCTCGCGCGCGACCAGTTCCGCGGTGAGCCGCCTCGCGGGCGGGTGGCATGCTCTCGCGGTAATCCGCGTGAGCATGCTTTCCATCGCCTGAGCATGCCATCCATTCCGCGGCCACTGGATTAGGTGCACGTGGTTGGGCATGAGCACATACGCCCGAACGGCGAGTGCCTGTCGTTTCCGGGCGCGGTCCAATGCATCGACCAGCCGTTTCCACACGACACATGTCGCCCCGATGAGCGAATGGCGGATCGTGCCCCGATCTTACATGGCTAAGCCAGTGAACCCGAGTGCCTAGCGGGCATCCACGGCCGGATCTACCAGGTTCAGTCCCTCGACACGTTCGAAATCGCGCCGGTTAAGCGTGGCCACCGGGAGGCGCTCTTCGAGCGCCGAACACGCGATGGCCAGATCGCGAAAACCGATCATCGCGTTTTTCGCCTTCAGGCGTTCGGCCTCCCACGACAGGCGGAACGCCATCTTTTCGGTGAAGGGAATGATCCGCGTGAAGGAGAGCAACGTCGTGATTTCGGCGCGCATGGCGCCGGTGCGGGCGCCGTAGGACAGCTCCGCGACAACGATGCTCGACGTCGCAAAAGTGAATCGCCGCTCGTGGATGCGGGTCAGCAGCGTCGACGTCTTGTCGCGAGCGCGAATGTGCGCAATGAACAGGCTGGTGTCGATCAGAACCGTTCGGGCGTCCATTCGTCGCGGGCTTTCTCGATCTCAATGCCGAAATCAGGGTGGCATCCGACACGTAGGAGCGCGTCGTGCTCGGTCTCCCATGTGGCCGGGACGATGACCTCGACCTCCGTTCCGTCGGGAACGTCCGGCTCGACGTCGAGCACGATGGTGTTTCGCTTTTTCCGGCCTCTTATGGTCACGAGCCGACTCCGCACGATGTTCGGCTCATGGTATCACGCCGAGGGCGGCGCGGGCAAGGGGCGCTGGCCACGCAACGCACCCGACCTACATGGCTACCGGCGGGTGGCATGCTCTCGCGGTACGCCGCGTGAGCACGCTTTCCATCCGCCTGAGCATGCCATCCATTCCGTGGCCACCGGATCAGGTACACGCGGTTGGGCATGAACACGTACGCCCAAACGTCGAGTGCCTACCGCTTCCGGGCGCGGTCCAGTGCATCGACCGGCCACGGGCGGGGGCGTGCCACTTCCGACGGCGTATTCCCAGCCACGGGAGCGGCGGCCGTGAATAGCCCACGGCGGGAGCCGTGGGGGTGGAGCGCAAGGAATGCGGAGCCCCGGCAGGGGCGACCGGGGCCGGCGCGCACGAGAACCAAAGCGCGTTCAATCGATCGCCCCTGCCGGGGCGAAATGTGCACCGTTCACGAACCAAGAAACAAGGCACACTCGGAGCATCACTCAGCCGCACCGCATCGCTCGGAAGCGGTCGGCCGCCGGTGGCGCCAGCGTGACCCGGCCCTTTTCTGTGTCCCTCTGTGAACTCTGTGGCTCACTCTTCTTTCGCGTTTCGCCTTTCGACGATTCGCCTTTCGCCTATCACCCCTCGTCCGATTCCCTCAGCGACGCGATCACGCCGAAATCTTCCAGCGTCGTCGTGTCGCCTTTGACCTCGCCGGTGGACGCCAGCTCTTTCAGTAACCGACGCATGATCTTGCCCGAACGCGTCTTGGGCAGCGCTTCGCTGAACCGAATCTGCTCCGGCCGGGCGATCGCCCCGATCTCCTTGGTCACGTGGTCGAGCAGCGCCTTCTTCAAATCGTCCGACGCTGTCTGCCCGCGTTTCAACGCCACGAACGCGGCCAGCGCCTGACCCTTGATCTCGTGCGGAACCCCCACCACCGCCGCTTCGGCCACCGCCGGATGCGACACCAGCGCCGACTCCACCTCGGCCGTCCCGATGCGGTGGCCGGAAATGTTGATCACATCGTCCACCCGCCCCATCAGCCAGAAATTCCCGTCCTCGTCGCGGCGGCACGCATCGGCCGTGAAATAGAACCCCGGCACCTGCGTCCAGTATTGGTTTCGATAGCGCTCCATGTCGCCATAGATGCCCCGCAACATCGCCGGCCACGGTTTGCGAATCACCAGGAACCCACCGGTGTTCGCGGGCTGCTCCTTGCCCGATTGATCCACGACGGCCACGTCCACGCCGAAAAACGGCTTGGTCGCGCACCCCGGCTTAAGCGTGGTACACCCCGGCAACGGGGAGATCATCGCCCCGCCCGTTTCCGTCTGCCACCACGTGTCCACGATCGGACATCGTTCACCGCCGATACGCGTGTGATACCACATCCACGCTTCGGGATTGATCGGCTCGCCCACCGACCCCAGCAACCGCAGGCTGGACATGTCGTACTTCGCGGGAATCGCGTCGCCCTGACGCATGAACGACCGGATCGCCGTCGGCGCCGTGTAGAAGATCGTCACCCGATGGCGCTGCACGATGTCCCAAAACCGGCCCCAATCGGGGTGGTTCGGCGCCCCTTCGTACATGAACACGTTCACCCCGTTCTGCAACGGCCCGTACGTGATGTAGCTGTGTCCCGTGACCCACCCGATGTCGGCCGTGCACCAGTACACGTCGTCGGGTTTCAGATCGAAAATGTATTTGGCGGAATGCGCCGTGTAGACCATGTACCCGCCGGTGGTGTGCATGATCCCCTTGGGTTTACCCGTGGTGCCCGATGTATACAGAATGAACAGCAAATCCTCGCTGTCGCACCGTTCCGGCGGACACGCCGCCGGCTGCGAATCCACCAGTTCATGCCACCAATGATCCCGACCGGACGTCCACGCAATCTCGTTCTCGCACCGTTTTAACACGAGCACGTGCTGCACCGTCGGACAAGACTTCACGGCCTCGTCAACGTTCTGTTTCAACGGCACCACCGAACCGCGCCGCCATCCGCCGTCCGCGGTGACGATGATTCTGCTCTTCGCGTCGTTCACCCGGTCCGCGATGGCCGTCGCGCTGAACCCCCCGAATATAATGCTGTGCGGCGCGCCGATCCGGGCGCAGGCCAGCATCGCGATCATCAATTCCGGCACCATGGGCATGTACAGCGTGACGATGTCGCCCTTCTTGACCCCCAGCGATTTGAGCGCGTTGGCGCACTGCCCGACCCGATCGCGCAACTGCCGGTACGTCAACGTGACCCCGTCGCCCGGCTCGCCCTCCCAAGTGATCGCCGTCCGCTCGCCATGCCCCCGGTCTATTTGCACGTCCAGGCAGTTGTACGCGACGTTGGTCTTGCCCCCCACGAACCACTGCGCGTGCGGCGGATCCCATTTCAATACCCGCGTAAACGGCTCGAACCAGACGAACGACTTGGCCGTCTCCCGCCAGTACCCCTCCGGGTCGTCGATCGACAGCCGGTGCATCCGCTGATACTCGGCCGGGCTGTTGATATGGGCTTGCGACGCGAACCGCGCCGGCGGCGGAAACTTCCGCGTCTCGACCATGCTCGATTGGATCGTCTGTGATTCGGTCATGGATGGATACTCCTTGCGAAACGAATGGACGCAGTCTACGCCCCGTCGTCTCCGTTACAACCTGTCGCGGTCCGCGGGTGGGTGCCCCACCCCGTCCTCGGGGTGGGGGACTGACTCTCGCTCGAAATCGTCTCGTTGTCCGAGCGCGGGCACGCCACCCCCAATCCGGAACCGAGGCGCCGACCCGCGCTATCGCCTCCCGGACAGCAACTTGGTGATCGCCTCGACCGTCTTAGCCGTCGCCCCTTGATTGGCGTCCACTACCCTGCGCCCAGCGTCCCCGCGCCGTCGCGCCGCAAACGGTTCACGGCAGATTGCCGCGACCTCCGCCGCCAGCGACTCCGCCGACGTCACCGTGGTCATCGCCCCGCAACGCCGCAACACATCGGCCGGCTCACGGAAATTGTCCATGTGCGGACCGGTCACCATCGCCTTGCCCAACGCCGCGACTTCCATCGGATCCGAACCGCCCATCGGCGCCAGCGATCGCCCCACGAATACCACCGTCGCCGACGAATAAAATCGCCGCAGCTCCCCCATCGTGTCCCCCAGCACAACGGTCTGCGGATCAACCGCGCCCGGCGCCGACCCAGGGACGCAACCACTGCGCCGCCGGCATTGAAAACCACGCTGCCCGATCAGCCGCGCCACCTCGTCGAACCGCTCCGGCTTCCGCGGCACGAGCACCAACCGAACGACCGAGCCGTTCGCGGTCAGCATCCGATACGCATCAAGAACCATCGCCTCCTCGCCCGGTCCCGTGCTTCCGCACACCCACACCGGCGCCGCGCCGTTCAGCCCCATCTCCGCCGCGAGCGAATCCGCGCCGTCAGCGCCGTCATCGGCCGACGCCGTCTCCCATTTCATCGATCCCGTCACCGCAAGACGCGATTCATCGACCCCCATGTCTCGGAATCGCGCCGCGAAGGTTTCATCCTGCGCCCCCACCCACGCCAGCCGCCTGAACATAGTTCGCGCAATGCCGCCCAACATCGCCAGCCGCCGGGCGCTTCGTTCGGTCAATCGGCCGTTCGCCACCACTACCGGCACGCCCTTTCGATCCGCCTCGCGTACCAGATTCGGCCACACCTCCAGTTCCATCAGCACGATTACGTCCGCGCCTATGGCATCCAGCACGCGGCGTACCACGCAGGAAAAGTCAAGCGGAAATCGAAACACGCGACCCCTGCCGAACAACTCAACGCCACGCGCAAAACCGGTGTCCGTCGTCGACGAAACGACGATTTCGTGCCCACTAAAACGCTCTGCCAACGAATGCACGAGCCGGCGGGCCGCATTGACTTCACCAAGCGAAACCCCGTGAACCCAAATGCGACGGCCACTGGTCGCCGGAAGTCCCACCATCCCAAACCGCTCGGCCCATCCCTGCCGATTCTTGCGCTGCGCGATGATCTGATACGCCAGCACCGGCAAATAGACGATGCCCGCGAAAACGTAGCCAACGTCGAACAATCGGAACATACCGACCGATCGTACGTCGCCAACCCAACCGTCACAACAACCCGCCGGGAGATCGGGTTCACAGGGCGGCGCCGCGCCCACCGCGAAAAAAAAAACGCCCGGCACATGGCCGAGCGCTTTTTTTGAAATCAGAAACCTACCGATTCGACTAGGCAAACCGACGGCGGACCCAGCCGACGACCGGCATGCCGATCAACGCCAGCAGGGCAGCGCCCGGCGCCGGAACCGGCTCGGCCGAGAACTGGAAATCGTCGATCGCGAACGCGTCGCCCGACGATCCCGACGGCCCGAACTGGATGCTTTCGATCACCGCCGAGTTAAACTGGAACCCGACGTAGATCCCGTTCCCGGCGTCAGCCGACGGCGGGAAAAACGACGGCGAGGGGATTTCGCTGCTGAGGAGCGTGAAACTCTCCAGCAACACGCCGCCCGCGCCGTACGCACTGATGGTGTAGTCGCCCAACGGAGCGGTATCGGAGAACATCGCACCGGCTTGCGCCTGCGGCGACGCGAACTCCGCGATCATGCCGGCGGTCGTTGGAAACGCCGCCCCGCCGGTCGTCGAGCCGGTCAACACGTTCACGCCCGACGTCGGGCCGTAGCCGAACAACTGCGGCAGCTCATCGATCATCGGCGTGCCGCCGTCGTCCTGCGTGAAGAAGTCCACGCCCACGCCCGTATACTCGTCGTCGATCAACGTGCCTTCGGCATAGCCTTCAAAATCGATAACCGTCGCACCGGCGATGCCGGTGCCGCCCTTGACCCCGTCCGCCATCGCGGGAGCGGCAACCAAGCCGCCCAAGGCCAAGATCATCACAACACTTTTCACTCGCACCATGCAGATTCCTCCCCGTGGTCGCCATTTTGCACCGCGCAAATGACCGGCACCACTTCCTAACCCTCGATCCCTAGTTACTCGTTGAACCCCAGTCCAACCGCTCGGCCGCGAGCCGAACAAAGCCCACGCGGACCTTCCCCTCGCGCACCCCCAGCTTGCCCGACTTTAGCACAACCGAACCGACCTTGTCAATGCCGTTTCGCCGCCGAGACTCGATAAAAACGTCGATTCCAGTGCCGCCCGGCGACGGTCGGCCGCGGCTGATCTACGTGGGCTGCCCCCATCCCATCGCGACGCCCGCCAGCGCCACCACCCGTCCAATCGCCTAGGGAGCTGCCCCAACACTCGCAAACCGACGGCAAGTTCCCTCAAAAAAAACGCCCGGCACATGGCCGGGCGTTTGAATCAACACTTAATCCGGACGACTAGGCCGCGAACCGCCGACGAGCCCAGCCCACGACCGGCAGACCGACGATGGCCAGCAACGCCGCGCCCGGAACCGGAACCGGCGTGACCGACTCGACCAGCACCACCAAGTCGTCGTAGTCCTTGTCGGACGAGCCCAGCAGAACGTCCTCGAATGCGACAATTACTTCATCGTTCGAGAAGATGCCCGCCGAGAAGCCCGGAAGCTGCAGCTTTGTCGCATCATCGCCCTGATAGATCAGCGCCTGGGCGTCGCCGCCGTTCAAGCTGTCTTCCGAGTAGTACGTCGCGTCCAGCGTGCTATCGCCACCGTATACGTCCAAGTAGAACCCGAACCGGTCGCCGAACCCGTTCGCCACCACCACGAAGTTGACCTTGATGTCGCCGTTGGCCATGAACGAGATGACCGCCTGATCGCCCGCGGTATGGCTTCCGTTGAACACCTCGGCCTTGTTGCTCGAATCTCCACCGCTGTAGATGCCGAAGCGATTCGTGCTCGCGAAACCAGCCAGCTCGATGATGAACGTGGCCACGGCTCCCCCGCTCGCCTGGTTCTCGAACAACGCCGCGCTGATCTGATCGTCATCCGCGTCAACCCCCGGGCCGCTGACGTACAGATCGTCAAACACACCCTGCAAGGTGCTTGTGCCCAATACCACCGGGCGACTGTTCGTGGCATCGGCAAACACCGGAGCCGCACACAACGCCACGACGGCGATCAATCCGAAACAACTTTTCACTTTAAACATGCTTCTGCCTCCCAATCGCACCGCGATCGAATCCGACGATCAGTGCTCGTTACGCTGCCTGCTCACCCCTGAACCCCACGCCAGCCACTTCGCGCGGCCAAACGACTTACCTAACAAAATCAGTCGGAGCGAACCTCGGCTCCGCTCCGCCATCCACCATCACAGTCCACAATCTAGCGAAAGCGATCGGGGGAGTCAACGACCCGTGAAAAGAATATTTCCTTAACAACGTCGTCCCGTCGATCGCCTCGGCCGAATCGCGGAGTACCTTGAAGTGTTACTTGCGGCCGATCTTGGGCGAATTACAAGTGGCTGCCCCACAAGGAGTTAGCCGCTTTTTTTCGTCTTCGGGTGAGCGACCATCCGACGGCCCGACCGCCATACGTTGGGCAAAGCGGCGCAAGGGAGGGCTTCAGGGGAGAGCTTCATTGAATCCGCCGGGTATTGACAGCCTCCGCGGCTACGGTCCCCCCGCGTCCGATCGGTCACTGCTTGGCGTTGATCGGCGCCTTGATCGCCCTCGAAAATCAACTTGCTGCGGACTGGCGGAAGAGCGACCATCGTGCTAACCTGCGCGGCGTTGATACGAACCGCCGGAGCCATCATGGACGAACTTCCCACCCTCCCCACCGGGCGGCGGGTCAAACTGCTGAATCAGAACGACCGGCTGTTTCACGTCATCATCGCCCAGCAGTTTGATCGCGAACTCATCGAACACCTGTGCCGCATCGCGGAAATGACCCGTGCGATTCACGACGCGCGGGCGGGGGCGCGGTTCCTGAACACCGTTCTGTCGCATAAACGGGCGATGTTGTACTTCATCCAGCCGTCGACGCGGACGTTCCTTTCGTTCACGTCGGCGTGTCAGATTTTGGGGATGCCCTACAACGACGTCCGCGACACCAGCACGTCGTCGGAGGTCAAGGGCGAAACCGAGGACGACACCATCCGCGTGTTGAGCCAGTATTTCGACGTCATCATCGTCCGCCACCCGCAGGAGGGATTCGCGGAGAACATGGCCCACATGCTCAACGCCATGCCCCGGAACATCCCCATCGTCAACGGCGGATCGGGCAAGGACCAGCACCCCACCCAGGCGCTGCTGGACATTTACACACTGTACCGCAATCTGCTGCCCTCGCCGCTTGACTGCCTGCGCCACGATCACGATCACAACCCCTTCGCGGGCAAGACCATCGCCTTCGTCGGCGATTTGAAACGCGGGCGCACGGTGCGCTCGCTGTCCTATCTGCTGGCGCGATATCCCGACGTGCGCATGTTGTTCGTCGCCCCCGACGAACTTCAAATTGGCGAGGACATCAGCGCCTACCTCGACCGGCACGACGTGAATTACGAATACAAGGCCGACCTGAAAGACGTCATCGCCGATTGCGACGCCGTTTACATGACCCGCCTGCAGGACGAGCACGACGTGGCCGGTGAATCCAAAAACATCGACCTGTCGCGGTTCGTCCTGACCGCGGACATGGCCGACAGGTTCCGTCCCAAGCTGATCATCATGCACCCGCTGCCCCGGCGGCGCGAAATCGACAAGCGGCTGGACGCCGACCCGCGGGCCAAGTATTTCGATCAGGTGCGCAACGGCATGTGGATCCGCACGGCGTTAATGGCCTACCTGTTCAACGCCGACGGCACCATCCTCGACCACTACCACAGCTACTACAGCTATTGAACGACCGGCGGCGAAGGCGGGGCACGGCGATTCCGCGCCGACGCCACGCGCGACGGGTCAGCACGTCGGGTGGCACGGACAACGGTACTCCGTTGTCCGTGTACGGCGAAGGTGCGTCGATGGAACCCGTGCACGTGTTGCGTGGGCAAGACCACTGGCAAGCGGGTACGCTTGCCAGTGCCACCCGAGCAGGCCACGCGGAAAACTACATGCGTCCGACCGCAATTCCCGCGCCGCGTTTCTGCAACGCGCGGTGGGCCGTCGAGGCGTAGATCAGCGCGATCCCGACCTGCGCAGCCACTCCGGGAATCAACGACGCCCCCTCGCGAGCAAATAACTTCCACACGGACCCGAACGGCGAGAAACCGCTGATCACCGTCGCGGGCAATTCACGTCGCATTTCCGACATCGCCTGTTGATACTCCCGATACCACAGGTCGGTCAGCAGCGGCGCCGCCCACAGGAATAGGACGATCGTGACCACGAGTCGAACCGCGGGCTTGTTGTTCAACCCACGCAGCACGATGGCGCTTTCGACCGTGACCAGCGACGCGGCGACGGCGGTCCAGGTCAGGAACAGCGTTTGCGCGGGGACGCCTCGCCGATCGACCGCGGCCAGCCACAACAACAGCGCCGCCGCCACCGCCGGGCCTGAACCCGTCAGCCACGTTCGAGTGCCGCGTCCGTGCGTTCGACCATCGACGGCGCGAACGCGGGCGAACGCGACGGCGCCGATGGGGAACAATGCCATCACGATGGACGCATCCATGGTGGCCGCGAGCGAATTGACGATGAATCCGTGCTCGAAGAGCTCGCCGACGACACTCCCCATCGCGTCGAGCGTGGCCTGGTCGGCGTATGCGACGAACAGCAGGGGCGCGGCCGCGAACGCCAGCCAGATCAGCAGCAAACCGAACGCCCGCCAGACGCCGAACGCCGGCAGATCGGGGCGGTGGAATTTACGCATGGCGGCGCGGAACCAGATTCCGGTCATGATCAGGGCGACGCCGATCAGCGCGATTTCCGGCGCCGGTTCGATGATGGGAGCTCCAAACAGATAGGAACCTGCCACGACGCCGGCGAACGCGCCGGAAAAAATCCCCAAGCCCGGGACGACGAACAGCGGGGCGCCGAAACTTCCGATCAGGAACAGGGCCAGCAGCGGGTTGAACGGTTTTTTACGTCCGATGCCCAGCAGCACGGTTACGATCCACGTCATCGGCGCCAGCGCCAGCAGAAAACCGTTTCCGGCCAGCCAATCCACCGGACTGATCCCGACGCTTCGCAACAGGAACAGCCCGGCGACGACGTTGATCGCGAAAAAAACCAGCACCGGCAGGAACGGACCCACCATGTAGCCGAGAACCACCGCGGACGCGCTCATCGGCGACAGGCGGTGCGATTCCAACATCGTCGAGTCGACGTCGCGGACCATGGCCCGGAAGATGGAGTTGCACGCCCACAGAATCACGAGCACCAGTTGCGCGCCGGCCAACATCTTCACGATGACGTCCACGGCGAATGTCGGCAATTCATCTCGAAGGGCGTAGCGCGCGCCGGCGGACCCGAGAACGACCAGGAACAACCAAACAAAACCGTACAGCGTGATTCGGCCCGCGCCGCCCATCAGCTTCGCCTGCACCCACCACATCGCGTTCGGAACGCCGATTCCCGCGCTCATGGGTCAATCCACCTGCTTGACGCCCGCACGCATGTAGACGTGTTCGAGCGAATCATCCATCGGCGTAAACAACGCCACCGCCACGTCGCGGCCGATCAGGTCGCGCAGCAGTTCCGCCGCCCGCGACGGATCCTCGTCGTATTCAAACGTCCACGCACCGTCGAGATGGGCCACGTCGGTCACGCCGTTGATCGCGCCCAACACGTTGCCCAACCGTTCGCCGCCGCCGGCGACTTTCAACTGGTATTTCCGCCGACCGGCCGCGCGACCGTGCATTTCCTTGGCGCGTCCAAATTGTTTGAAGGTCCCGGCTTCCAGTATCGCGATGTGCGTGCAGTATTCTTCCAGGTCGGCCAGGATGTGCGACGACACGATCAACGCCTTGCCCTGGTCGCGCAGGCTGGCCAGCACCTTGCGGAATTCGATCCGACCGGCGGGGTCCAGTCCGGCCGACGGTTCATCGAGCAGGATGACATTGGGGTTGGGCACCAGCGTGCGGGCGATGGTGATGCGTTGCCGCATGCCGCGGGACAGCGTGGCGATTTTCGCGGAGCGCTTGTCAGTCAGCCATAGTTGTTCGAGCCAGAAGTCGATGCGTTCCGTCGCAGTGGTCGCGTCCAGATCGTAGCAATAACCGATGAACATCAGGAAATCGTAGACCGTCAGGTCGGCGTACACCGGTGGCGAATCGGGCGCGAAACCGACGTGCCGCCGCACCGTGCGATCACGACCCAGCACGTCCATGCCCATGATCGCCGTCCGGCCGGCCGTCGGTGCCTGCAAACCGGCCATAGCGCGTAGCAGCGTCGTCTTGCCCGCCCCGTTGGGACCGATCAGCCCCACCAGATCGCCGGCGTGCAGGGTCAGTGAAACGTCGCGCACGGCCACGATCGGCCCAAACTCGACGCGTAGTTGCTCGACGACGGCAAGGGGCGAGTCGGCTGATGGTGGTTCCGCCGTTATTCCCATGTTAATACCGATCAGAACCCGTTGCCCACGGCGCCGCGAAGCGAACGATGTGGGCAAGATGAACGGCACGCGGTGGCGGGCGATCACCCGCAGGCAACGGCGCGACATACTCGAGTTTCCGGGTGGCACGGGCAAGCGTACCCGCTTGCCCGTGCGGTGGATATCGGTGCGTTCGCGCCCTTACACGTGCGACTCGCCGGGCACACGGACAACGGAGTACCGTTGTCCGTGCCACCCGATCCGAAAATCCAGCCGCGACAATGCAGTCCAGCCGGGTGCGTTTTTCAGAGCACCGGGCGCGAGCCCGGTGATTCCCATCCTGATTCGAACCAACGTGGGCTCAAACCGCGGGCTCGCGCCCACGGCTCCAATTGCCACGCGCGGCTCGCCCATGTACGCTGACCACGCATTGGTTCTCGCATGTTACCCGCGCCGTTTCGCGTGGTGCAACTGCGGTCTGAAGACAGGGCGAGCCGATGATTCATGGGGTTGCGTCGCTTCTGTAGTCCGCACGGTGCGAGGTCAAGATGGTGACGCGTGGTCGGGAAGCCCGATCAGAACCCGCCACGCGAGTGGCGGACCGCGGAAAACCGGGTTGCACCGGGGACGCCCTCGTGACCGGTTATGGTTCGGCCCCGGACTTGCGTCCGGGGTTCTGATGCCCAGGGTGGATTTGAATACCCGTTTGGGTCGTGGCACTCGGCGTTCGGGAGGTTAATTGATGTCCAGCACCATCGTTGAAATTCACGCCCGCGAAGTCCTCGATTCACGTGGTTTCCCGACGGTCGAGGCCGTCGTCGTGCTGGAGAGCGAGGCCCACGGCGAGGCGGCCGTTCCGTCGGGCGCGTCCACCGGCGAGCACGAGGCCGTCGAGCTGCGTGACGGCGACAAGGGGCGGTATCTCGGCAAGGGCGTCCTGAACGCCGTCGAGTACGTCAACGGTGAAATCCACGAGGCCGTCGTGGGGCTGGACGCGACCGATCAGGAACAGATCGACGAGGTGATGATCGAACTGGACGGCACGCCCAACAAAAGCCGGCTGGGGGCCAACGCCATACTGGCCGTTTCGCTGGCGGCAGCCAAGGCGGCCGCGATGCACAGCCGGTTGCCGCTGTTCCGCTATCTCGGCGGGGCGCGGGCCAACGTATTGCCCGTCCCGATGATGAACATCATCAACGGCGGACGGCACGCGGACAACAACCTCGATTTTCAGGAATTCATGATTCAGCCGTGGGGCGCGGAATCGTTTTCGCACGCGCTGCAAATGGGCGCCGAAATCTTCCACGCGCTCAAGGCCGTGCTGTCGGGCAAGAAGTTGAGCACCGCCGTCGGCGACGAGGGCGGCTTCGCCCCGCACCTGGCGTCCAACGAGGCCGCGCTGGAGACCATTGCGGAAGCAGTCAAGAAGGCCGGCTACAAACTGGGCGGCGACGTGTTCATCGCCCTCGATCCGGCCACTTCGGAAATGGTCGATCCCGATTCGGGCGGCTACAGTTTCTACAAATCCAATCCGTCGAAACGCGTGTCGTCGGACGATATGATTCAGCATTGGAAAACGTGGTGCGACAAATACCCCATTCGCAGCATCGAGGACGGATTGGGCGAAAACGACTGGTCCGGCTGGACGAAACTGACCGCGGCGCTCGGCGATCGCGCCCAGCTCGTCGGCGATGACCTGCTGGTGACCAACACCACGCGCCTGGCGCGAGCCATCGCCGAGAAGGCGGCCAACGCCATCCTGATCAAGGTCAACCAGATCGGCACGTTGACCGAAACGTTCCGTGCCGTCGACATGGCCATGCGCAACGGCTGGAACGTGGTCATCAGCCACCGCAGCGGCGAAACCGAGGACACGACCATCGCGGACATCGCCGTGGCCACCAACGCCGGTCAGATCAAGACCGGCAGTTTGTCCCGTTCCGACCGCGTGGCCAAGTACAACCGCCTGCTGCGGATCGAGGAGCACCTGGGCGATTCGGCCATCTACGGCGGCGGACTGTGGCGGCGCTAAACGCGGCGATAGCGCGGACAAGGCGAGGTCGACTGGTGTCATACGTACAAGCAACAATGGATTCACGACCGCGCGACGATCGACCGCCGCCGTCGGCGCTGATGTTCTGGCTACTGGCGTTGTTGGCGACGGCCGTTTTCGTGCCCTGCGTTTTGGCGCCGGTCTGGTCGGATTACAAAGCCATGGCGCTCGCGGAGCGGTTGGAAGCGCGCGAGACCATTCGTCTACAAGCGGAAATCGAACGTTTGGGGCTACACTTGCAGGCACTCCAAAACGACCCAGCGGTCATTGCCCGCGTGGCCCAGCGGGATTTGGGCTATTCCCGCGCCGGGTTGTCGGTGGTCCCGCTCGATTCAGTGCCGGTGATTGAAACGAGAGCCGGGCTGGAACCGATTCTGCCGATCGAGCCACCACCGGCCGTGGCGTCGTTTTTGGAATGGGTCCCGTTCACCCGCCGCGCTCAATTGTTTAACGACCCTGCGTCGCGAGCCATTTTGATGTGCCTTTCCGGGGGTTTGCTGGCGGCCGCATTCACGCTTTTCCCGCCTGTCGGACGAGATTTCCGCGATCGTCGTCGCACCCCGGCCGCGGATCGTCCGTAGATTTCATCAGCCGGGGGCGTCGCGAATTGCGTTCGGCGGCGATGGACATGGAAGGGGCCATGTGCCATGATGCTCGGTCCCGGTGGAATGTACGCCGTCGTGTGACGACGATGTCAGCGGCCCCATCAATTCATTGGTCTCGAAATCAAGGAATGCGACCATGGCAATGCGAATCGTAGCCCTGGTGATCATCGCGGCGCTCGGGCTTTTTGTCTGGCAGAAAAAACAGCAAACGGAATCAGACGAACTCGTCGAGGTTCCGGCGAATCAGCTCAACGACGACAGAATCCTCGAACGCCCGGGCGAGAAGCATGTGGATCAGACGCCGGAGTTTTTCAAAAAGGACGTGCAGGGCGTCGAGCCGCCGTCGCAGGCGGAATTCAACGTCGATGTCGAGCTGCGCATGATGGGCGAGCGGCCGTCGTTGACCTTCACCGTCACCGAGAAGCACGGCTGGTACGCCGACCATCTGTACGTTGATTTCTGGAACGTCAACCAGGCCGGCGATATCCAGGGCGAAAGCGTGCGTTACATGTGTCACAAGTACCTGGACTTTGGCGGGACGCTGGTGGAAAACACGACTCCCATGGTCATCGAATTCCCGCATTTGACCGGGGGATTCGGAACGTCGGCCGACTGGCGGGCCGTCGTCGGCGATTCCGGAAAGATCCTCGCGCCCAAGTGATTTCCGAACGTGGCCGGCGCCTCCTCCGGTCGGTCCCGGCAACGATCAGCGATACATCACCCATAGGGCGATGTTCACAACGACGGAAATCACGAACAGCAGCGACATGACGAACAGATTCAGCTTGGCGCTCGATTGCTCCCGTCTGATGGTGATGCTGGGATCCAGGTCTTCGGCGTTGGCCCGCGATACGATGTGTCCGCTCTTGGCCAAGTCCTCCAGCAGCTTGCGGTCGTATTTCTTGCGGGCCTGAAACGGCGGCTCGCCCCGGGCGACGGCTTCCAGATCGGCGATCAGCTCGCGGGTCGATCCGTAACGGTCGTCGCGCTGCTTGGACATCATTAACTCGATGACTTCACCGATGCCGGCCGACAGCGTGGGGGCGAGGTGGTCGGGCGGAACCAGTTCTTCCTTCAGGTGCTTGTGCATGACCGCCGACGGGGTCGCCCCCTCGAACGGAACCTTGCCGGTTACCGTGTGGTAAAACGTGGCCCCCAGCGAATAAACGTCCGCACGGAAATCGATGTTGATCTCCCCGCGTATCTGTTCCGGGCTGATGTAGTAGGGCGTGCCGTACGCCCGCCCCGCCTCCGATTGCGCGGTCTGGTAATCGCTGACTTCGCGGGCCAGACCCATGTCGGCCAGTTTCACTTCGCCGTGGCTGCCCAGCATGATGTTCTTGGGTTTGACGTCGCGGTGGATGAACCCCCGGGCATGGGCATGGTCCAGCGCCATAGCCGTCTGCAGCACGATCTTGACGGCCAGCCCCTCGGACAGGGCCTTGTCGTTCTGCAACTGATCGTAAACCGTCTTGCCGTCCACGTACTCCATGACGAAATAGTGATATCCGCCGGCCTCGCCGACGTCGATGGCCTGCACGATGTTGGGATGATTCAGTTGGGCGGCCGCCCGTCCTTCGCGGTAGAACCGGTCGACGAACTCCTGATTCTCGCTCAAGCGCTTGGGCAGCACCTTGATGGCCACGATGCGGTCGAGGCTTAACTGCCGCGCCTTGTAGACCGTGGCCATCGCCCCCTGGCCCAGCTTGCTGATGATTTGAAACCCGGGAATCTGCTGCGCCGGGCGATACATGGAGTCGTCGTCCATCGCCCGGTTGACGCGGCTGATCTGCGAACGGGTGACGTAGCCCTCCTGGATCAGCAGATCGAGCAGCGAGATGGGATGTCCGTTCTCGACCAGCTCGCGCCGCCGCTCCTTGCACAGCGCAATCTCGTCGGCCGAGACCAAGCGGCTCTCCACCAGCTTGCGGCCCAATTGCGATTCGTCTTCGCCCGCCATACGCCGTTCGTCGACAAAAAAGACCACCGACCGGACCCGGTGCGCGCCGAGGTGATGGGCGCGGATAGGTCAAACGTGCCGCACTGTACGCCGATCGCGCGCCGGGTCAATCGTGCCCATCCCGCGCGTCGGCACGGCGCCGCGTCACATGCCGTCCTGATTATACCCCGGCGACGTCCTGAATCACCTGCCCGGTGCGATGCAGGACGGCGCGGAGGACCTCCGCGGCATTCCGGTCGATATCGCCCGATAGAAGCTGTGATATCCATTCGATTTGTCGACCCGTGAAAAGACAGGCGGCGTCCGCGTCCAGCTCCGCAATTGATAGAATTGATAAAATGGCTTGAACCAATTTCGGAATCCCATCTCCGGTCAATCCGGATACGCAGACCACGGGGCGCCCCGGCGGTTGAACGCGGGCCACGTCCCACGATGCCGGCCGGTCGGACTTGTTGAACGCCACGATCGCGTGCGGTGCGGCGATGGCGGCCGCATGTTGGTTCACGAAATCGCCCGGGTAGCGCGCCGCTCCATCGAGTACGACCACCGATACGTCCGCTTCGGCGACGCGAACCAGCCCCCGACCAATCGCATCGCGCTCCAGTTCGTTCGCATCGTCACGTTCGTCCGCATCGTCACGCACGCCGGCCGTGTCGATGAATCGCATCGGTATGCCGTCGATCGCGGTCGACGCATCCACCCAATCGCGCGTCGTGCCCGGTAACGGCGACACGATGCTGCTTTCGCGTTCGGTCAGGCGATTGATCAGCGTGGACTTGCCCGCGTTCACCGGTCCGAACAGCACGACGGTCGCGCCATCCAACAGGTAGCGGACCGGTCGCGAACGATCGATCAACTGTTGCAAACGGTTTCGACCCTCGGTCGGGTCCGCGTCAATCGTTGCCGCGATTTCAGCCAGCGCCGCGGGCAGCATCGTCCGTTGCCGGGCGATGAAACGCACCGCGCGGCGCGTCGTGGCGACGGCCAGGCACGCGGCCGCCTCCGCGTCGATTACGGTCTCGCCGGACTGTACAAACGCCGAATGGGTGTCGTTCGACGGTCGTCGAATGGGATCTGCGCCGCGATCGATGTGCACCACCCGCGCCCCGTGCCGCTCGGCCGCCATCAGCACCCGCTCGACGATTCGCACGCCCCCGTGCACGGTGACCTCGGCCACGCAGGATTCCCCGTCCCCCGCGATCGCCGCGATGCCCTCGTCGATAGTCTCCTCGCGGTCGATGACCTGCCCGAACATCAATCTCGCGGGATCGGTCTGTTCCGACCATCCGCGATCCGGTCGAAAAACCTCGTGCAACACGTCGGCCACGCCCGGACCCGCGAATTGCACTACCGCGATCGCGCCGGCCCGCGGGCTGGTCAACACTCGCACCGTGCAAGGTAGGCTAGCGGTCAGACGCAACATATTTCTCGGGTGGCACGGGCAAGCGTACCCGCTTGCCCGTGGTTTCGTCCTTCGAGCTATACTTCGGTTCGATCACGCACGCACACCGCGCACGTACATCGGCGCACCGTAGTACGCGATTAGCCTCTCCACGGATTGCCTGCCACAGGCAGGCCTGAATGTAGCCCCGCGTTTCAACGCGGGGTTTGGGGACGCATATTGTATGCCGAGTCCCGAAGGGACGGCTGAAACGCAGCCTTCCGGTTCAGCCGTTCCTTCGGGACTAGAACGGAATCGAGAACGGGCCGACATCCCAGCACTGAAGTGCTGGGCTACATTCATCGCGTCCCCGCGGGACGCTAATCACGCACGTTCCGTAGTCCATGCCGTCCGACGTCAGAAACTTCCCGCATTTCGGTGCCAGGCTCGGTCACAACCGTACGGCGCCGTCGTGCCATTTGGCGTAGGCCAATCCGACGCCCCGCAGACACAAATCCGGAACCACGACGCTGAAAAAATCGCACGCCCCGGCGATCAATTCCGCATCCGCGCCGGTCGCAATAACCGGCGGCCAACGCCCCAGCACGCTCGCGTACGTCTCCACCACGCCACGGACCGCCCCGGACACGCCGTAGTAAATGCCGCTGCGAATGGCCTCGATCGTGTCCCGGCCGATGGGTTGATCCGGACGGCAAACCGTGACTTCCGGCAGCAACGCCGTATGTTCGTGAAGCGCCGCCGCCTGCAAACCCAGGCCGGGCAGAATCGCTCCCCCGATGAACGACCCGTGCTCATCAACCACGTCGATGGTGATCGCCGTGCCGAAATCGACCACGGCACACGGTTCCCTGCTGATTGCGTAGGCCGCGGCCGCCGCGCACAATCGATCCACCCCGACGGCCTCCGGTCGCGGCAGCTTGACCGGCAACGGCAACGGAATCTGGCGACCGACGACCAGCGGCTCGACGTTCATCCGGTCCGCCACCCAAGCTGACAATCGCACCAGCGCTGCCGGCACCACCGACGCGATCACCACCGACACCACCACGTCGTCCGCCACCGATTCCGCGTGGCGAACGAATGCGTCGCCGACGGAATCCAGCGATTCCGACGCCGTCGGATGGCCCGATTGATCGCTGATCGATCCGTCCCGCCACAGCCCGATGTGCGTGGTCGAATTACCGATGTCCACCACCACCGCGGGCGACGGGGCCTCCGGATGCGGCCCGTCCATTTCGCCATCGTCGCGGTCATGGTCATCGCCGTCATAACCGTGACCCGCTCGCCGCCCGGCCATTATCATGATTGCACCTTCACGCCAACACGTGGACACGCCTGAAAACTCGCGTCGCGCGCCCCGATCAGAACCCGCCACGCAAGTGGCGGGCCGCGGCGGCATCGACGCTACGATGCTGTCAGGAGTCTCATCTGCCGGAGGCACCCATCCCCGTTCGGCCCCGGACTCGCGCCTGGGGTGATGGTGGGCGAACTCGAAACCCGAAAACTCGAACTCGCCACGTTGCTAGCCAACTTGAACCGGCGGATCCGGCGGTGAATCCGCCGTCGCCTGCCGATCGGCCTCGCGTGCCGCGTCCACCATTCGCCACAACCGCTCCAACATCGGTTCCAACCCCGACCGCGTGGCCGCACTGATGGGGACAACGTCGCTGGACAATGACGCGCGGAGCGCCTCGACGGCATCGCCCGCCCCCGACAGGTCCATTTTCGTGGCCACGACGACCTCGGCCTTCGCGGCCAATTGCGGGCTGAACTTGTTCAACTCCTCGCGGATGGTGTGGTACGCCTCAACCGGCGACGGCGATCCCTCCGGCGGGGACACGTCCAGCAGATGGGCAATCACCCGCGTGCGTTCGATGTGCCGCAGGAATTCGTCGCCCAGTCCCGCCCCCTCGTGCGCTCCTGCGATCAATCCGGGAATATCGGCCAGCACCAACCGTCGATACCCCGACAGCTCGACGATCCCCAGTTGCGGCTTGGTCGTCGTAAATGGATAGGCGCCGATCTTGGCCTTGGCCCGCGAGACCGCGGACAGCAACGTGCTCTTCCCGGCGTTGGGCAACCCTACCAAGCCTACGTCGGCAATTAGTTTCAGTTCCAGCCGCAGCCAGCGTTCCTGACCCGGTTCGCCGGGCTCCGCTTCCCGCGGCGTCCGATTGGTAGCCGACGCAAACGACCGGTTCCCGCGGCCGTATTTGCCGCCTTCGGCGATGCACGCCCGCTCCCCGACTTCGGTCAAATCCTTCAGCAACACGCCCGTGTCACGATCGTAGATCATCGTTCCCACGGGCAGCCGCAGCACGACGTCCGACCCGTTTTTTCCGCTGCATTCCGAACCCCCGCCGGGCCGGCCGCTCTCCGCAATCCAATGATACCGGCTGGAAAAATCCAGCAGCGTGTCCACGCCGTGGGTGGCCTCGGCGATGACGTCGCCGACATGCCCGCCCGTGCCGCCGTCCGGCCCGCCCT
>JABFSN010000234.1 GCA_013140575.1 Phycisphaerales bacterium
GCCCCAATCAGAGCCGCGGGCGCAAGCCCGTGGATGCACTGCAGGGGTTGGTCACCGCGCTGGCGCCTGGTGCTCGGACGTTACCTGCCCGTCGATTCTATCACCCACCCATCCCGCAAAACCCCCGGCAGCCGGCCTTCCGCCCGATGCCGACCGCCCAGATGCGGCAGCCGGACCCGTACGGCCGAATCGTAGGGCCACGGTAAATGTCCGGTCAACCCCGCCAATGAGCCGCGATTTCGGAATTCCGAGCCGGGATCGGCCGGAACAGCGTGTCCGAACGCTCTGACGTGACGATTCAGGCTGGTCAGGCTGGTGCGAGAATCCGTACGTGATTAGCGTGCAAAACCGGCGATCAGAGCCGTGGGCGCAAGCCCACGGGCGCAGGCTGCTGCGAGATTCCCTTCTCGTATGCGATTAGCGACGAATACTGCGAATCAGAGCCGTGGGCGCGAGCCCACGGTTGCCTCAATCGCGCGGCAACTTGCAAGCTGGTGCGAGAATCCCTTCTCGCACCCACCATACGCGGGAATCCCTTCCCGCGAATTCTCCCCCGGGCGAATTCGGTTCTTCGCCCTGTTTCCCACGTCCGAACCGACCGCCGCGGCCCCCTGCCCGCGGATCGGAGCGGCCATGCGCCTCCCCCGCTCCACCACGGCCCGTCGCCCCCGGTTTTTTGTCTCTAGTTTCTTGTTTCAAAATAAAACCGCGGAATAGGGAAACCGACTCCTTCATGGCGCACGAATCCTCGCCCGTAAGGCGCACGGTCTTAGCCAGGGGCTTCAGCCCCTGGAACGGATTCCCCATTTCTTTCCGCCCGGAGGGCGGACGAACCCCGGGTTCCCTCCTGTGTGTTCTTGTTTACGCCGTCGGGTGCCAACCCGCGTCCGCCCACAACTGCCCGCTCACCGCCGCGTTGCGGATCAGGAAACAGATCGCGTCCGCGATCTCCTCCGGCAAAATCAACCGCCGCAACTGCGTCTGCGGCAGAATCCGCGAATTGACGTAATCCTCCCCCAGCACCCGCACCATCGACGTGTCCGTGAACCCCGGATGAATGATCGCGCACCGCACCCCGTGATACATCGCTTCCCGCGACAACGTCCCCTGCGCCCCCTCCAGACCGGCCTTCGTCGTCGCGTAACTGATCTGCCCCCGATTCCCCGCCGACGACACCGACCCGATGAAGATAATGCACCCCTGAACGTGCTCCTCCGGATGCCATTCCCCCAACCGCCGGCTGAATCGATCCTCCGCCACGCTGGCGATGGTCTGCAACGCCCAATAGATCGGCGCCTTCAAATTGACGTCCATCATGATGTCCCAGTCCGCCTCGCTGTAAACATCCGCCGTTCCATCGGTCTTATCGATCTTCACCGCCAGCCGGTCCCGCGTGATCCCCGCCGCCGGAATGCAGATCGACACCGGCCCGTGCAGGCTCTGCATCTCCGTGAACACATGACGCCGGAAATCCGAACTCGTCACGCTCCCCTTGAACGGCACCATCACCTTCCGCTCGAAACACTCATTGGCCTCGTCCGCGAAGCTGAACACCTCGTCCAATTGATCCACCACCGCGATGGCCTTGATCCCCATGTCCGCCAGCGTCAGCGCCGTCGCATGACCGATGCCCCGCGCCGCACCCGTCACCACCCCCACCTTCGTGCTCAGGTCCATCCGCCGGTCGTGCCACCCCGCCGTCATCCGCCGCTTGCCGTTCCCGTTCCCATTTCCCGATTTCATAATCCCACCTCCACAACCGTCACACCCGCCTCGCCCCTCGCCTTCCCCAACCAGACTCACCGCAGAGGCGCAGAGAACGCGGAGTTCCGAACTCCGAATTCTGAACTTTGCCATCTGCGATCATTTCCACACATTATTCTCTCTTCTCTCTGCGCTCTCCGCGTCTCCGCGGTGCAATTCTCTCATTTCGCTTTTCGACGCTTCGACGTTTCGTCTTTCCCCCTCCGTCCCTTCCCCTCCGATCTTTCCTTCAACCACTCACACACCGCCGGCCACAAATCCCGATGCGCCTTCGACCCCACCGCCATCCCGATGTGACCGGCCGGCAGCGTGATCGCCCTCCGGTCGCTCGACCCCACCGCGTCGTTGAACGCCGCGCTCTGCCCGCACGGCACCAGATGATCGTTCGACGCCATCAGGTTCAAAATCGGGCAGGTGATCCGTTTCAGATCGACCCGCCGCCCGCCGATCTCCATCTCCCCCTTCATCAACAGATTCTTCTGGAACAGGTCCTTCACGAACTGCCGAAACGTCTCCCCCGCAACCGGGATATTATCGTTCAGCCATGTTTCCATGGCGAAAAAGTCCTCTAAAAACTTCTCGTCGTCCATCTTCTCGTAAAAGTTCACGTACTTGCCGATCAGGTTTTGCACCGGCTTGAGCAACGCGAACGACGACTGCAGCCACTCGGCCGGCGCGTTCCCGAACACGTCGATCATCTTGTCCACGTCGAAATACTTGGGGTCCGTCCACACGCTCAGCAGGCTCTCCCGGTCCGACCAATCCACCGGCGCCGCCAGCATCATCAGGTTCCGCACCTTCTCCGGGTGCAGTGCCGTGTACATGGCACTCAACGACCCCCCCATGCAATACCCCAGCACGTTGATGCTGTCCACGTCGCATCGCCGCCGCACCTCGTCCACCACGTGGTCCAGATACCGCTCCACGTAATCCTCGATCGACAGAAACCGGTCCCCCGACGTGGGAATGCCCCAGTCCACGTTGTACACGTCGAACCCCGCCCGCAGAAACTGCCGCACCACGCTCCGGTCCGGCTTCAAATCCAATATGTAAGGCCGGTTAATCAGCGCGAACACCACCACCAGCGGCGTGCGCACGGTCTGCTCGTCTTCCGTGCGATACTGCAGCAGGCGCAGCTTGTCTTCACTGTAGACGATCCGCGTCGGCGTGGTCCCCACCCGCACCCGCTGCGCCGCCTCCACCACCTTGGGCAGCGCCAGCGTCTTGCGCAGCATCGTCTGCCACTCCCGCATCATCGCATCCGCCCCCGCCGCAAACGGATTCGCCGTCGCCGTCGCCGCCTCTACCATGACCTCACGTCCTTATCTCTGTTCCAATTCCGACAATACCTCTCGCCCGGCCCCTCTTCCCCTTCGGGAAATCTCATCCACAGATTTCACAGATGAGCACGGATGGGTTCGTTCACTGAATCCGCTCTTAATCTGTGCCAATCTGTGTAATCTGTGGATATTCTTCTCCGGTTTCAGCGTTTCAGCGTTTTAGCTTTTCCACCCTTCTCCATTTCGCCGTTTCGCCTTTCGCCTTTCGCCTTTTTCCCCTCCAACCGTTCAATCCGCTTCGACATCCCATCAAGCTGCCGCTCCAGCCGGTCCTCCATATTCCGCACCACCCGGACCACCTCCCCCACGTCGCTCGCCGACGGCATCTGGAACGCCTGCAGGTTCTTCGTCAGAAAATCATTGATCTGCTGCCGGGCGGCCAGCGCATGATCCATCGTCTGTTTCATCCCCGTCAAAAACTGCTCACTGCGCAGATACTCTTCCGCGTGCTTGGTCATACCCTCGAAAAACGCGTCCCGCATCTGCTCCATCAGGTTCGGCGGCGGCGCCGCGGCCGTCGGCATCACTCCCGCCGACGCCATCCGCCCCATCGCATCCGTCCAGAACCGCGTAAACGCATCCGTCGACATAAATGGATTACTCGCCTCTACCACCGCCGGTACTCCCTAATCATTGTAGGGTGGGCACCGCCCACCATCTCCGGTAGGGTGGGCACCGCCCACCGTCTCCGGTAGCCCACCATTTCTTGTTCCCTGTCTCTTGTTTCCTGTCGCCAGCATCGTGTCTCTTGATCGCAAGTCGGGTCACCGACCCGACTTCATCGATTCCGCCCATCCGAGAGCCTCGAAGCGGAGACAGTAAACAGCCCGGGGGCTCGTTCAGGCTCAGCGTCCCTTGGGGACGCTGTGAATGTAGCCCAGCACTTCAGTGCTGGGATGACGGCGCCGCCGGAGACCCATAGTCCCTGAGGGACGGCTGAAGCTCGCGGGCGCCCCATCCATCGCCCAGCGATGCGGCGACCTATAC
This sequence comes from Phycisphaerales bacterium, assembly GCA_013140575.1. Taxonomy (GTDB): domain Bacteria; phylum Planctomycetota; class Phycisphaerae; order UBA1845; family UBA1845; genus JABFSN01. Next base: position 4,092 of record JABFSN010000234.1, read on the forward strand.
GTCGCCGAGTTTCGATGATCCCGACCATCGCACCCTCCCGGCCGTCGCCCATGACCGTCCCTGCCTCACTACTCAATCCACAAGTGTCACAGAGCAACACAGATGAGCAGGCGCCCCGATCCGATCCCCTCTCTTCAATCTGTGCCCATCTGTGCAATCTATGGATCCTCTTCTCCTCTTTGCGCCCTTCGCGCCTCTGCGTGAGCTCTCTTCCCCGTTTCGCATTTCCCTTTGTCCCTCCGTCCCTCCGTCCCTTCGTCCCTTCCCCCTTTCGCCTTTACTCTTCGCACCGCTCCACCGCCATCGCCGTCGCCTCCCCGCCCCCGATGCACAGACACGCGATCCCCAGCCGCTTCTTATTCAACCGCAGCGCATTGACCAATGTCACCACGATCCGCGCCCCCGTCGCTCCGATCGGGTGCCCCATCGCCACCGCCCCCCCGCTCACGTTAAGCTTCTCGTGTGGAATATGAAGCTCCCGCATCGCCAGCACCGCCACCACGCTGAACGCCTCGTTGATCTCGAAATAGTCCACGTCGGAGAGTTTGATCGCCAGACGGTCGGCCAGCTTCCGGATCGCGTATATCGGCGCCACCGTGAACTTCGTCGGCTCCATCGCCACGTTGGCATGTCCCAGAATTCGCGCCAGCGGCTTGATCCCCAGCGTCCGCGCCCGCTCTTCACTGACCACGATCATCGCCGCCGCCCCGTCGCTCAGCCCCGACGCGTTCCCCGCCGTCACCGTACCCTCCGGCCCGAACGCCGGCTTCAACGACCGGAACTTCGATTCGTCGAACTTCGTCGGCTCTTCATCGTGATCCACGATCGTCGTG
>JABFSN010000074.1 GCA_013140575.1 Phycisphaerales bacterium
GCATCTTCGCTATGGCTTCCTTCAGACCTCACCTCGCGGTGACGCCCTTGCCAGTCGCTTGTCCTTCACCTCCATCAGGTTGAACAGGGGACTTCCACCCCCAAGCCGCCAAACATGCTCGGCACACGTGAGGAGGGCACGCCGACTCCCCGGCAGCGTGCCCTCACTCACGAGGCGGATGAGGCATTCAGTTTTTCGTCGCACGAGCTAAGTGCACTGGACCATCCAAGCACGATCCGTGCCATCTACTCGTTCGATGCCGCGCTCTATGTAACCAGCTGATAATAATGGGTTTACGATCACCGAAGGCCGGTTGCCGAATTCACAAATCGCCTCCATTCGGGTAAACCGGCGACACCCAGTTCGAGCTACTTGGGTAATATTACCCGAACATGCCCCGCGTAGACGGGCGTTAGCTCGGTGCCCCATCCTTGGCGAGAGGCGGGGGTGGGGTCGCGATGATCGAACGGTGCAGGCGACATCGCAGCAGCAGTCGCCCACATCCCAATCAGCCGCACAGCTTTCCTGATTGCCGCGCCGACCCAGCGCCGGCGGCCGTCTTGATCCAGTCGAATCTTCGTGCGCCCACCCGGCCCCGCCGCCGACCATACCGGCTTGGCGGCACACCATGTGTCGCCCATTCATTGAACGCTGGCGGAAGGGGCCGTACAATCAACTCGTGAGTTCCACGGCGGATGAAATCTACGCGCGGCAGATCGGGCGTCTCACGGACGAAGAAAAGCTCCGACTCGTGGAGTTGATCGCGCACGAACTCGGCTCCAGAAATGGCGGTCGGTCCGTGAGCGAACCTCTGAATACCGCACTGTGTCAGGCCGCGCGCGACCGGTTTCGCCGCCATGCCGGTGCGGTGAGCCTCGGGCACGCCACCGGCGCGGACAACGAACGCATTGACGCGGACCTGGGTCGCGAATACGGCTCAGGTCTCGAGTCCCCTTGATGTTCTTGGACACCTCCGGGCTCCTTTGCTACCTGCACCGCGACGAACCGCAATACGCCGAGGCCGTGGCTCACTTTGACGCATCCCAGTCCAAGCTCACTCATAACTACGTCATCGCCGAATTCGTCGCGCTGGCGAGCGCCCGCCGTTTCCCACGCGTTGCGGCGCTATCATTCGCGTCCGAACTTCTCGACCATCCGGACGTCGAGGTCATCTGGGTGACGCAACCTCTCCATCGCGCCGCCAGGCATCTGCTGACGACCCAACTCGACAAGACCTACTCGCTTTGCGACGCGATCAGCTTCCTGGTGATGCGCGAGCGGAGCACGATCGACGCGCTCACGACGGACCGACATTTCGCGCAGGCGGGGTTTCGCGCCATGTTGTAAGTCAGGCGCAGGATGAGCGGGTGCTCCTGCTCCGGCTGCCCCATCCTTGGCGATAGCCAAGCGTGGCGTCACGATGATCGAACGGAGCAGGCAACATCGCAGCACCAGTCGCCCACATTCCAAATCAGCCGCACAGCGTTCCTGATTTCCGCGCCGACCCAGCGCCGGCGGCCGCCTTGGTCCCGTCGAATCATCGTGCGCCCACCCATCGCTGCGCGAGGGATGGACCACCCGGCACCAGCACCCGTCACCCGCCAACTTGCCGCCGGACGGCCCACCTGGAGCGCGGGCGATGCGGGCACGTCGGCGGATGGACTCTTGGGACGCCGCGCCTCGGCGCGGCGTCCCCGCACCAATAAATTTTTCCGGCCTAACGTCGTGTGGCCGCCGGGGTTAGGCCGGGCGCCGAACTTTCGATTTGACCGGACCGTATATTCGGCATATGTTAGGTATGGCGACATTCGGGCGATTTGCGAACCGGCGGCCGATGGGTTACGCATGGCGGGCGCGTTTCGCGGAACAACGGACGCGGCGGAGATTCACGAATGGCGGGCATACATGGGCTGGCGTTGGTGATCGCGCTGGTGCTCAACGCGGCGGCGAACCTGTTGATGAAGGTCGGCATGACCCGGGTGGCGGCGGGCGGCGGGCTGCTGGCCGACGGAATCGGCGGGGCCATCGTCAAGATCGTGACCAGCCCGGTGCTGCTGATCGGGCTGACTTGTTTCGGGCTGAACGCGGCCTGCTACATGTTCGCGCTGCAGAGCCGGGCTTTGAAAATCAGCCTGGCCTATCCGATCATGGTGGGCGGCGGCTTCGCGATCATCGCCGTCGTCGGCTACGTTTGGCTGGGTGAGCGCCTGACGACGTTGCAATCGCTGGGCGTCGGGCTGGTGTTGGCCGGTGCGTTTCTGATCGCTGTGCAAACGGAGACGGCGGTGAAGTAGACACCGCGCGGGACGGGATCGCGAATCCGCGAATTGGGATTCGCGTCGAGGCGGGTCATAGCGTGTCTGAAGACCCCCTCACCCTACCCTCTCCCCCGATTACGGGGGAGAGGGGAAAAAGACATCGCGAACGATTCGGGATTGGTTCTTGCGTCGGGGCGGGCAAACGATGGGCGTTGTGGGGCATGGTATTGATCTGGTCGAATGCGCGCGGATCGCGGGCGTGCTGGAACGGCACGGCGAGCGGTTCATGAACCGCATTCTGACCGAAACCGAACGCGAAACCGCGTCGCGATTCGCCGACCCGGTTCCACACGTAGCCGGGCGGTTCGCGGCCAAGGAGGCCGTTCTGAAAATGCTGGGGACTGGGCTGCGCGGGCAGATCGGCTGGACGGACATCGAGATCGTCAACGACGTGTTGGGTCAACCGCAGGTGACGCTGCAGGGTGAATGCCGACGGATCGCGGCCGAACGGGGCATCGAACGGGTGTTGCTGTCCATTTCGCACACCCGCGTCCACGCGGCGGCCAGCGCGATCGGAATCGGCGATTCGTCGTAATGGCGACGATCGAGCGTCGCGCCGAATCGTCGACGGGAGCGCGGACGTCCGCGAGCCGCCGGGCATGGCCACGCAAGCGTGGTCCATGCCACCCAAGGCGTGGGCGGTGCCGTGCGTCGCGTGGGCGGTGCCACGTGGCGGCCGTTGCGGAGGATTCAGGCGGCGGCGGTGACGATTTGGCCGTCGAACGCGAGGGCCATGGTGGGCGGCAAAACGGCGTTGGTTTCGGCGTGCTTGAGTTCGTGGGCGATGTGGGTGAATAACGTTTGCCGGGCACCGATGCGTGTTGCGTGTTCGACGGCTTGGTCGAGCGTGAAATGGGTGGGATGGGGCGTGCGGCGGAGGGCGTCGAGAATCAGCACGTCGAGGTTTTCGAGCAACGGATATGATTCGTCGGGAATCAAACTGCAATCGGTGCAGTACGCCACCGATCCGAATCGGAATCCCAACACCGGCAGCGGGCCGTGGAACAGGGGAATGGGCACGACGCGCCGGCCGCAGGCGTCGAACGGTTGGTGCTCGATGGTCTGCATTTCCAGCCGCGGGGTGTGTGACGGGTAGTCCGGGTTATCGCGAAATGCGTACGGGAACATGCGCACCAACGCGTCGCCGGTTTTGGCGTTGGCGTAGCAGGGCAGCGCCTTTTTCATGATCCAATTAAATCGCCGCAGATCGTCGAGACCGCAGACGTGATCGGCATGGTGGTGGGTGTACAGCACGGCGTCGACGCGGCGGACGCCACAGGCGAGACATTGCAATCGGAATTCCGGCGTCGTATCCACGAGAAGAACGCAGTCGCCGTAGTCGACGGCGATGCTGGGACGGGTGCGTTTGTCGCGGGGATCGGGCGACGTGCAGACCTCGCAATCGCAGGCCACCATGGGCACGCCGTGCGAAGTTCCGGTGCCGAGCAGAATGACCTTCAGCGGTTTGATCGGCGGTCTCCCCGGTCACCAGCGCGCGCCGAGCGCGGATCATTGGGAGCGCATCCTAACCGGGTAACGGCATGGTGACCAACCAAGCGCGGTTGACGGCGAATGGAGCGGGCGGGACACTGGTTTGCATGATGGGAATTGTTTGGTCACGTTTCCGAGTGCCCGCGGTCGTCGCGGCCTGTGCCGCCACCGCGCTCACCCTGTTGGGATGCGAAACGGGCGAAACGCCGTCGCGTACGGTGGACGACGCATGGGTGAAGCCGCAGTCGTTGAGCGGATCGCCCGGTGGATCGACACCGACGAGCAAACCGACACCGCCGCCGTCGAGACAGGCGGTCAAGGGGGCCATCGCCATGGTCAACGGTCGACCCATCGCGCGGACGCAAGTGGTGGAGCTGCTGTTGGAGGCGCACGGCGTCGGGCTGCTCGAACAGTTGATCGTGCTGGATCGGGCGGAACAACTGGCCGCCGATCGCGGCATTACCGTGACGCAGGCGGACGTGGACGTCGAACACGAGCGGGCGCTCGAGAAATTAATGGGCAAACACGCGGCCGACACGCCGCCTGAATTGCGCCTGCGGGCGGGCGAAACGCTGCTGGACGAACTGCTGTCGCAGCGGAACATCTCGCGAGCGGAATTCACGCTGGTGACGCGGCGAAACGCGATTCTGCGAAAGATCGTCCACCAGGAACTGACGTTCACCGAGGAGCAGTTGCGTCAGGAACATGCCCGCACGTACGGCTATCGCGTCGAAATCCGGCATGTGCAGGTGGCCAGCGCGGCGGAGGCCGATCGGATTCTGCGGCAGATCAACGCCGGCGTCACCATCGCCGAACTGGCCCGGTTGTACAGCGTGAACCGTGCGTCGGGCGAAGCCGGCGGCCTGTTGCCGCCGTTCACGGCCGACGATGCGGAAGTGCCGGAATTGCTGCGGCGAACGGCATTCGCGTTGAAGCCGGGCGAGCGGTCGGGTCCGATCCACGTTGACGAATGGTTTCATGTGATTGAGGTCGAGCAACTACTTCCGGCGAAGGATGTGTTGTTCGAGACGGCGCGGGCGGAACTGGAACGCGGTCTGCGCGAGCGGTCGTCCGATGCGGCCATGCAGGAATGGTACGTGCGTTTGTTCAACGAAGCGGCGATTGAGGTAACCGAGGCGAAGCTGCGGGATGTGTTCTTCAAGAAGCACCCGGACCATCGTTCGGCACCGAAGGAAGTGACGGCGAAGTAGGGCAACGTAACGCAACGGCAGGGCGCGTTCCACCCGCCGAGACCTTCCGCGCCGCGGGCGCGCGCCCGCGGACAACGCGGACGGGCAACGGTCGCGGGTCACGAAATCACCGGGCTCGCGCCCGGTGCTCTGAAAACCGGTGCGGCGGATGGAGCTCGCCCCACGGTCGCGGCGGGTGGAACCCGCCCTACGAATACCGGCGGGTGAAGCCCGCTCCACCGAAAACGGGACATTGTCGCTAATGGCTAATGCCAGGTTCAACGCGGTCTTGTTGTTCGGCGGTCCCGGATGCGGCAAGGGGACGCAGGGGGCGGCGCTGGCCGGTCTGCCCAACATTCGCCATCTGGCCATGGGCGACATTTTCCGCGCCCTCGATAAACAGAGTGACATTGGCCGGGAGTTTCTGTCGTATTCAACGAAGGGGTTGCTGGTTCCCGACGAATTGACCGTGCGTGTCTGGAAGGCGCACATCGAAGCGATGGTCAAGGATGGGCGGGTGCGGCGCGACTACCACACGCTGTTGCTGGACGGCATTCCACGGACGACGCAGCAGGTGGGATTGATGAAACCGCACGTGGACGTTGTCAAGATCGTGTATCTCGTCGTGCCGGATCAGAACGTTCTGATTCAGCGGTTAAAAGGACGCGCGTTGAAGGGCAACCGGCCGGACGATGCGGATGAAAAGGTGATCCGCGAGCGACTGCGGGTCTATGATGAGTCGACCGCGCCGGTGCTCGACGGGTATGACAAGTCACTGGTGGCGCGGATCAACGCCGATCAGTCGCCGTTCGCGGTTCTGCGGGATATTGCAGATTGTCTGTCGAGATGCGTATCGGGCGATATTTGAACCGGAAGGCGACCATGGTCATGCGTTCGGCGGTGTCTCGATGGTTCACCGCTCGAAAACCGCTCCCTGACGCTTCAGGCTCCCTTCTCGGTCGCCTTCAGGGCTCGGAAATCCGCCGCCCTTGGCGGTGGATGATCGTCGGTACGTCCGTGACCGTCGTGGGTTGGATTTCAGGCTGCGACATCGGGCCGATTCCACCGGACGTGGAGACGATCGCGACGGGGTTGAACAACCCGGTCGGTCTGGCGATGACATCGGATGGCACACTCCTGGTTGCGGAAAGCGGCGCCGGGCGGATCGTTTCCATCGCCGCCGACGGCACGATGATGCCGTTCATCACCGATTTCGCGCTGGGCACGTTTTTTCCGTACGACATCGGGCCGTTGTCGATGGTGATTCAGGAGGGCGGCGCGATCATCGTGGGCGAGGGCGGCCGACCCATCGGGATGGAGCGGGTGTCGTTTTTCGATTCCGCGGGTCAACCGCTGGACGAGCCGCCGCTGACACCCATTTCCGGCGGGAATTTCCAGGGGATGGCCGTCGATCCCGTTTCCGGCGATTTGTTCATCGCGTCGGCTAACACCAATCGACTGTATCGGGCCGCCGTCCTCGACGGTGGAATGTTCGACGCGCCGGTTGATTTCGTGGTCAACACGCTGGCCGAACCGATCGGCCGGGCGGCGCCGGCGGCCCTGGTGTTCGACACCGACGGAGTTTTATGGGTCGGATTCAGTGACTTCGTCAACGGAGGAATCGACCGATTGACGATCGCGGAGGGCGACGAACCGCCCGCCGTCGAATCGGTATACGACGCCGCCGGGCGCATGGTGACCGCGTTGGCCGTCCGCCCGTCGGATGGTGCGGTCTTGTTTGCGGAATTCCATCCGGAGCGACCCGCCGAAGCCCGCGTCGGCCGGTTCCGCGATGACGGGACAATTGCGACGTACGCCGAAGAGTTGACGGCGCCGGCGGGTCTGGCGTTCGGCGCCGATGATGCGTTGTACGTGTCAACGCTGGGCGAGACGCCGAACGCCGATCGCGGGAGCGTTCTGAAGCTGACGCTGGAAACACCGCCGCCGGCCGAAATGGACGATGCCGTGGCGGACGATGGAATGGGCGAGTCAACCGTCAGCCCGTGACCGCGTTCGACGATTCCGTCGGCGAAGGGCTCCATCACCCCGGTCAATTCAAAAACCCGATTCACCGGTGGGCAGCGCGGCAGCCGCGTGGTGATCGGGCACATTCGAGTATTCGGGACCGGCGCATTTATCAGAACCCGCCACGCCAGTGGCGGGCCGGGCGGAACTGGTGTTCCCATTCGCAATCCGGTTCTGATTCGGCCCCGGACTCGCGTCGGGTACGTGTTTAGCGTTTCCGCCTGTGGCCTGCCACCGGCCGGCATGAATGTAGCCCCGTGTTTCAACACGGGGTACGCCGACGTCGTGGTGGAACCGAGTCCCGAAGGGATGGCTGAACCGCCGCGCTCGCCTTCAGCCGTCCCTTCGGGACTCGCCGAATCGTAAGCATGGCGTCATCCCAGCACTGAAGTGCTGGGCTACATTGATCGCGTCCCTGCGGGACGCCAAGCAGGTAATGCGCCCGGGGTCTGAAGTGAGTGCCGCTTCCTGACGGCTATTTTACCGCAGGACGGAAAGCGCTCGCTGCACGGAAGTGTTCGGGGCGCAAATGGGGAAACGACTCGATCAGTTCATCCACGCTCCAGCCGTTGCCGAGTCGCTCGAGGATGAACTCCACCGTGATGCGCGTGCCCTTGATGACCGGCTTGCCGCACATGACCTCGGGGTTACGTTCGATATAGTCGCTCCAAGTCACTCGAAAAACTCCGAATGCGAACTACCCCGGGAAGGCGTCGGGTTTCAACAGCGTGCGTTTGCCCTTCGTCTCGCGGAACTCCTCGGACGTCGGCAGCGGATCCTTCTGCGTGTCGATGACCGGCCAATCCTTGGCGTATTTGGCGTTGATTTCCATGTATTCGGCCCAGTCGTCCGGCAGGTCGTCCTCGGTGACGATGGCCTGGACCGGGCATTCGGGGACGCACAGCCCGCAGTCGATGCACACTTCCGGGTCGATGACCAGGAAGTTCACACCTTCATGGAAACAATCCACCGGACAAACGGCCACGCAATCGGTGAATTTGCAATTGATGCACGGTTCGCCCACCACATGGGTCATCGCACGCCTCCTGATCGAAACGACCGCTGATTCCCAGCCCGCCGGTAGACTCGCGTTGCGGTCCCCGTTTGTCAACGGGTATTTGCGAGCGGGCTTCGCGCCGGTCAGGCACGCGGCCCAATAGGTCGGCGGCCCCCTACCGCCGGCGCACCACCTCGATCGGGAAGGTGGCCGAATTGCCGCTGGTCTTGATCGGTTCGTTGTGCAGTTCGTACAGGAACGTGGCCGAGAACACCCGCGGGACCATGCGGTTGATGTACATGTCCACCCAATCGCCGATCTCGGCGATCGTCGAACGCGGGGCGTGGACGATGTCCAGCGGCTCCAACCGGACGTCCGGCTCGGCGCCGGCCAGTATGCGATCGACGTCCACCTGCAGAATATGGATGCCGTCCCCCGCGCAGGCCCGCATGACCATCACCTCGCGGCGATCGGCCTCGGTCCGCAAACCACCGGCTACGAACAAGGCCTGCAACAACGTCTGATTGGGACGCAGTTCAAACTCGCCCGGCGTTTGCACTTCGCCGCCGAGGTAGATCCGCCGGCCGCTTTCCTCCTGGACGATGACGGTCACGTCGGGCTTTTTCAGGATGGCCGCGTAGCGTTCGTTCAATTCCGCGGACAATTCGGTCGGCGAGCGCAACGCGGCTTGCACGTCGTTGACGTAGGGGAGCGAAATCTGCCCGTCGGTGCGGATGATGACTTCCTGGTCGAGCGTGGTATCGGACGGGTATCGAACCAGAATCGTGTCCCCCGGTTGCAGCGTGTAGCGGACCGCCGCGGCCGGATCGAACGGCGTGCCGCCGCGCGGCGACGGCGGCGTTTGGCAACCGGACAACACGGCCGGCAGGACGCATGAAATCAGCACCGAGAATCGTCCGCCGATGGAGCGAAGTCGATCGGCAGTCAAGCGTGCCATTAACATCGCCATCGGCTCAACGCCTTCAATCGAGGTCTAGACCGGCGGGAGAAACGTGTTCAGCAGGTCGCTGAGAACCGCGCCCACCACCGACGAGATGCTGCTCCCCAACAGGTTGGGGAAGAACTCGTCGGGAAGGCATCCCTGCAGGCCGAACAGCCCAATCGTACCGACTACGCCGCCGATCCATCGCCGCCATCGCATCATCGGCCGAGTTCTCCGCGCTTGCGGACCGTCCGCCATCGACTGGGGAGATTCACGCGCAATCCACCCGCCGGTCATCGGCGTGACGTCGCCCGCCGCGTCGGGGGATTAGGCAGCGGGGTGGTTCCGGTGTCAAGACGCCGACGATTCCCGGACGTTGCAGCAGCAATGGTCGATTTGCGGTGGTCAGGCAGATTGGGGGGCGTTTTACGGGGCGCGTCGCTTGACTCGCGTCCGCGACGACCGCTAAACTACATACGGTAGGCGGTGTGGGGGGATCCGCACGGCGGATCGAACCAAACGGCAAACGGTGGCCATCGGCGGCTTTCCGGTTTTTCAGGCATCGTCGCACAGGTTGTCCCATTCGTCGGTCGATGCCGTCGGATGGGCGCCAAGTTCCGTCGATGTGATCATGGGGGATGAACGGTGATGCGAACGATACTGTCGGTTTTGAGCCTGGTCACGATTTGCACCACCGCGGCACGCGCTGATCGTGTGGCCGCGGTCGACCTCATATTTGCAACCAGCAATGGGACGCCGTTTTTCGGCGACCATTTCGACAACGGCGTCCTGGAACCGATTTGGGATGTCGTGGCCGGGTCGCCGGGTCCCGAAACGGGCACGACGCTGGACTTGCACGGCGGTGATCTGCTGCTGGCCCCGCTTAGCTACGACCCGCAGACCGATCTGGCGGTGGCCTCGATGTTGGACGTGTCGGGAATGCAACCGGGCGATCTCGCGGCCGTCGTTTTGTACGGAGCCAATCGGGGCGACATCCTGGCGTTCATACTGGGTAACGGCACGGCATTCGCGACCGATGAGACTTTCGCGCCGCTGGGCGTGACGAGTTACGTCGGCGAGCTCGCGGTCGTGGAGTTGAATTACGACGCCGACGGGACGTTCCGCGCGATCGTCAACGGATCGTCCGCATTTGACGGCATTCCGGGCGGTTTCGGACCGGTTTCGGAAGTGGGTCTGTTGGCCATTCCCGAACCGGCGACCGTGACGTTCATGATCGTCGGACTGGGATTGTCCGCGTTGCGCCGCCGCCGTTCGACCAACGAACGCGGTTGATGGTGCCAATCTACGGGCCGTCGCGAATGGAGCAGCGGGTACTTACCCGCGAATCCGATCGGTCCGCATCGATGCGGACCGACCCTTGGATCCCCACCTTCGGGCGAGCGTCCTCGTTCTTACACTACTTTCTCATGCTGCAATCCGCCTGCCGCGGATTCGGGGCGACAGGATTCGAACCTGCGACCTCTTGACCCCCAGTCAAGCACTCTAAACCAGACTGAGCTACGCCCCGCGATCCGCGATTCAACCACCGCCGATCGCGACGGTCAAGCCGCGGGTGTTGCGGAGCCGGTTTTCGTGCGTGTGGCCTCGAGATACGTGGCGACCCATTTGCCGACGAGTTGGTCCCAACTCAACGACCCCCGCGCCCGATCGCGCGCGATTGGGGCGTCCCGCCGGCGTTCGTGGTCGGTTCGCAAAAGCACCTCGGACAGCGCCTGCCGCAACGCGTGACGCTCCGGTCGGCAAACGTGTACCAGATCATGGGCCGCGCCCGGACTCGCGTCGCGCGTGGTCACCACGGGTACGCCGGCGGCCAACGCCTGCAAAACGGAAAACGCCGGCCGGATGCGCAAGCCCGGGGCGGCCAGCACCGCCGCCCGACGAATCCACGCGGCTTGGGTGTCGGCGTCGGGGTCGATGACCATGGTCGTTCGGTCGGTGAATCCCTTGCGTTCGATCGCGGCATCCAACTGCGCCTTCCAATCGCCGCGCGACGGACCGGCGAGCACCACATGGCAGTCGCGATGTTCATAACCCAGCTCGGCGACGGCCCGCAGCAACGGAACAATGCCCTCGATGGGATCAATCGGCGCCGACATCAAGATGTACCGCCGATGCCCGGTTGCATCCCCATCGCTGATGGATGCCGAATCGCCGTCCGTCGCGTCGCCGGCCGCCTCGTCAAACGCATGGGGGTCGATGCCGTAGGCCAGCATTTTGACCGACGGACCGATCCGGCGTTTGGCCAGCTCGTGTCGTTCTGCCTCGTTGGCCGCGGCGAAGATGGTCGCGGTCCGACGGAGCCGTCGGCGGAAAAACCAGTCGGCCATCGCATTTCGCCAATCATCGGCCTCAAATGGATTCGGACACAGCGCGCCCAACGGCGCGAAGACGCACGGGACGGCGCTTCGCCGTATCGCCGGCAGAATCGAAGACAGGAACGCCCGCTCGCCGCCGTGAACGTGTACGACGTTCGCGCTTCGCATCGGCTGGGTGATCGCGTCGGGCGAACAGGACGTCACGTCCACGCCGTCCGTCGATTCGGGCGGAACGTCCCGCGTCGCGACCGTCGACGTCCAGCCGCGGTCGGCCAATGCCTTGAACAGTCCGGGAAGGACAGTCGCGACCGACCCGGCCGTCGGACGTAGCGATTCGACTAGGTGCAGGACACGCAAGGGGATCACCGGTCAAGTTCGAAGCCGCGCCGGCCCCCTCGGCCGCGACGCCGAGTGGACCGACCGTTGAAACGGTACCGGCGAAAGTTCCGCGCGTCATTCAGGGGGCGTCACGACCGCGGCGCCGGCTTTCGCGCCGCGATGTCCAGGCTGGTGATGTAATCCGCGGGCTGCTCGCCGGTCGGCAGGTTCTCGACGATCTTGCGGTACAGCGGGTCCTGCATCTCGCCCAGCGTCTTAATGAACCCGGGTTTGGGCGTCAGGCGAATGTCCGTCAAACCGGCCGCCCGCATCATGTCCCGCGTTTCGTCGATCAAGGCCGCCCCCGCGATGCAGCCCACCAGCGCCTCCATCATCGCGCGCACCTCGCGGGGCAATGGCCGGAGCAGGGCCAGGTCGGAAACCGCCGCCCGTCCGCCCGGTTTCAGCACGCGGGCAATCTCCCGCCACACCTGCGGCTTGTCCGGCGACAGATTCAGCACGCAATTGGAGATGACCACGTCCACGCCGGCGTCGGCGGCCGGCAAATGCTCGATCTCGCCCAGCCGGAACTCGACGTTATCCAGCCCGGTGCGTTCGCGGTATTGCCCGACGCCGCCGCGGGCCCGCGAGATCATCTGCGGGGTCATGTCCACGCCGATGACCCGGCCGGTCCGTCCGACCATCGGCCCGGCGATGAAGCAATCCAGCCCCCCGCCGCTGCCCAGATCGAGCACCACCTCGCCCGGTTTCAATGCCGCCAGCGCCGTGGGGTTCCCGCACGACAGCCCCATGTCCGCCCCGTCGGGCAAGCGGTCCAGCTCGTTCGTCGCGTAGCCGATGCGCTCGGTGATCGAAACCGCGCCCGCGTTGACGTCCGCGCCATCGCAACACGGGCTGGACCCGCAGCATCCCGATCCCCCCTTCTCCGCGATCGCCGCGTATCCCTGCCGCACCTGATCGATCACCGTCTGTTTGCCGTCTGTTTCCATTCGTTTCATGTCTTGCTCCTTCGTGTATCGGTTCGTGTCCTGGTCCTTCGCGTGTCGCCGACGGGTCCGTGACGGTTTCGGCGAGCCGCCCCACTCCTGTCAGGGCCGCGGGCGCAAGCCCGCGGATGACTTGCGAGCGTTCGTCACCGGGCTCGCGCCCGGTGCTCTGATAAACGTTGCCGGTCCATTCCGTCCCGCACCCCATGTCGCCTGATTCCCGCGCTCGCCCTTGACGGTCGCCTGATTCTATATTAGCATATATGCACCAATATGCAAGTATCCCGACAAAAAAAGACGCGGATCGCGCCCCGCCGACCGGACGTTCGCCGCACCGCCCGCCGGCGGGGCGCTTGCTGCGGCACGCTCGAAACCTGCCTCGACGCCCGGCTGTTCAAGGCCCTGGCCGACCCCACCCGCCTGCACATCCTCGTCTGCCTCGCCGGTTGTTGCCGCCCCCAGACCGTCGGTCAGGTGGCCGCCTGCTGCGCCGTGGACCTTTCCGTCGTCTCCCGGCACCTCGCCCTCCTTCGCGATTCCGGCATCCTCACCGTCCAAAAACAGGGCCGCTCCGTGCTCTATTCGGTGCGTTACGCCGATCTCGCCGAATCGCTCCACGCCTTGGCCGACGCATTGGAAGGCTGTTGTCGGGCCTAAACAAAGCGAGGCGGCATTGCCGAATTCGCTGAAGCCCCAGTTTCCGACCGCGGTCCTGGAATGCAGTACCCGCGATATCCGGCGCACGGTGCGGCCTTTTGCTGGACGGCGAGCGAACAGGTCAAGGCGGATTTCTGGATTTTCTCAAAACGTGCTCGCGAAAGTGATGCGCCGCTCCCGCGATCAGCCCGTGTTCCACTTACGCAAGTCGTGTCGTGGGTGGAAGCGCCGCCGCTGTCGCGATGATCAATCATGCCGAGGAAAGAGACCGGTCCATTTCGGATGATCCGCGTGGAGGATCGGAATCGAATTGTTGGGTGATCGGTGCTGAAACACGACCACAAACCCACACTCGCCAAAGCCCTTCGGACACTTCTCATCTGCGATTCTGCCGTAGTGAAGTAACCTGACGCGGTCAGCTTTTGTGAAATACTTGCAGTGATCCGAGAATACGTCGTCGCTCTCACGTAGCTCATGTGCCGATACAAGACTGATACTCGTTTCATCCGCAATCCGGTTGCGGGCCGCCTTGGACGCGACCACCACGACAAGGTAAACCCTTCCGACGCCGGCGAGAAGCGCGCCGAAGGATGTCTCGGGATTGTTCCAAGCATCGCACACCTGCGTTCCGGTACCGCTAAAATCATCCAACAGGACTACGACGTCGTCTCTCCCCAGTTTGTGAGGATCGTCTTCCGGCAGAAGAGGCTGCCGAAAGAGGTCGCTCCGCGAGACAAACAACTCGTTCATTTGTTTCGAGTCGAGTCCGTTGGCAATTCGAAACTGGTAGAGCATCGCGTCGCCGCTCTCACCAGCGCTCCCGGACATCGCTGCGAATCGCCATTGGCCTTTTCGCCTCGATGCTGCACGGTCCCAGCCATCCAATGCCTTCAACGCGTCGCGGTATGCCGCGTGAATCCGGCTCTGACCGTAATACTCGACCGCATCCAGAACTCGCGCGGCCAAGTCCTGGTCCGATGGTTGGAACTGGTTCAACCAACTTTGAATGGTGATATTGATGATCCCAGCGCGGTACGACCCGAAATGGTCGACCCACCGCTTATACCGCTTCGCATCGATACGAGTTCCGGGGGCAGGAGGATGCCTCACTTCTCGTCCCTCCGCCCCAAGGCACGCAGCTTCTCACGGATAAGCTGGGCCAGCGAATCGAGGCGCATCCACATCGCTTCCTCGCCGTAGAACTCATCTATGTCGATATCGTCTATCTGCGCATAGAGATTGTCAGCGACCTTGAGAACCCTCTTGGCCTCAGCCGCAACTCTCGCCGACTCAATGTTGAGATGGTCTGGCGTTAATGATGGCTGGGCCGCAAACTCCTGGAGTCGCTTGGAAATCGTCGCCACTTTCCTCACTTTCACTGCGTTGTTGATGTACTGCTTGACGATGCGAAAGTCCGTTACAGCCTTTATTCCCTTCGCCTCGAACTTCTTGAGCATGTCGTCCGTGAATTTGTTCTTCTGGAACCATGCGAATTTCCTGACCTCGCGGTCATTTCGCACGACATACAATTCAATAAAAAAGTCGGCCTTCTTGCGCTTAGCCGGGTCCGCGTCCAGCATCATGTCCTGGTATCGTTTGTCGTAAGAGAGAAGCTTCTTGCACCGAACAACGACTGCTTCGTCAAGTCCGGTAAGTTCGGCGAGGCGCTTCTCCTTGGTTTCATCCAGCTCGCGCATAAGCAGTTCAAGTTTTAGCGCCGTGGGCATCAGTTCCCAGTCCTCTCGCAGCTTGTGAATCTGAAACATCGTGACAATGTTCTGGACCAACGTTGGTTCTGCGACCTCATTGACCGGGATAGTCGCTAGCGCTAGTTCCTTGGCGCACATCCACCGCCGTTGGCCGTCCAGGATCACGTAGTTTCCCGTGTGCTTCTCCTTGTAGACGGTGAGTGGCACGAGAATACCGACCTTCGAGATGGACTCACGAAGTACCGTCATGTCTTCGCGGTCAAAGAGCATTCGCGGGTTGTGGGGATTCGCTCTGAGCTTGTTCGTGGACAGGCGCTTTACGCCTATTGCCTTTACTCCGAATTGGTTGGTCTTCATGAAATCACCCGACCGCGGCCAACGACTATTTGCGTCGCCCATCTACCGGCCCGAGATTGGGCGATTGCTGATGAGCCATTCGTACGCGAGCTTTCGATCTCCTGCAAAACCAGCGACATGTCGTCGAATCGGCAGTCGGATGGAGTGCCATTCGATGGCCAACAGTCTAGATTCAGCGCAATCGGCATATGAGACGAGAAAGTCCGCGCCCCGCGCGACGATCGCGTTGAGCCCATCCGTAAGACGTGGGATATCGGAGGTGTCAAACGTGTTCTTTCCATATTGTTTGAAAATGCGGCGTGATTTCACGGCATACGGAGGGTCGAGATATACGAAGTCGCCCGTCTCTACATGATCGAGAGCCTTTATGAAGTCACCGGCGACCAGAGTGGTCGTTCGCAGCAACCTGGAGCAGTTGAGGAGGTCATCCTTGCTAAAGTACTCCCCGGGCCGCCGTCCCATCGGAACGTTAAACTGGCCGTTCGCGTTGGTCCTGTAGATACCGTTAAAACAATTGCGGTTGAGGTACAGAAATCGCAGCGCTCGCGTTTCGCGGTCGAGGAACCTCGGATCGAGACTCCGCCAGCGGTAGTACGTCGGCACGTCTCGCGCGATTCGACAGAGTCGCCGATAGAGGCGCTCGGGTTCGTCCCGCACGACGCCGTAGAGCTGGATCAAGTCCGTATTGAGATCTCCAAGGACCGCCGAGGCTGGCGCAAGCTCGAAGAAAAGGCATGCCGATCCGGCGAACGGCTCCACGTAACGCGAGTGACTCGCGGTCCAGAACGGAGCAAGCCGCGCCAGTTGCTTCCGCTTACTGCCGGCCCAGCGGAGGAAGGGCTTTCCGCGGGTTGGCGGCGCTTCATTAGCTGCGGCCTCCCGTGCGTCCGAAACCGTACTCGTTCGGCGCGTTGGATTCAGGACGATGACTCCTGCGTAACCATAGGCTGCGTGACTGTATTGAGATCGGCGTGCGTTCCGCGTCGCACGCACCATGACATTCTGATGCCCCGGCTCATTGCGTCAAGGGCTGCGGCTCGGCTCGAATGGGATGCGAGTCCACACGGCAGGGACGAAGTGTCGCGACACTTGGCCGGGGCGCGGCGGGTGGCATCGCGCCGTTCGACGACCCCTTCGGAGTCGGCCCCGTTTCCACGGCCATGCTTCCGGGGGTCGCGCTGCGCTTGACCCCCGGCTACGGACGTGGAGGCCTTCGGCCTCGGCGGTCGACCGCTGGTGCGAGAATCCCATCTCGCACCCACGCCGACGGGAACCCCTTCCCACGGTTGCCGGAAGCGATTCCGGCGTGGTCCGGTCCGAGTAGGGATTCTCGAACGAGCGTTAGTCCCTTCTCGCACCTGTCCTACCGCCCTCACGCCGTCTTCGGCAGTCGAAAGTCCGCCAATACGGGAAGGTCGACGCCCTGCCCGTCCTTCATGCGCGTGGAGAAGAAAAGGATTTCGAGGTTTTCCACATCGCGGGAGGTGGGGTTCAGTCGGGCAATGAGGCCGTAGTCGAGTTCCGTCGATTCCTGCCCGGCATAGGGTGGAGTCTTGCCCAAATAGAGGATGTCGCCTTCCGCGTCGTATTTCACCGTCAAGGACGCGACCATTCGGTGATCCCTTGAGTTAAGCGGCGGGTGACGTAGGCGGTAACGACCCAATGCCGGGGCGATTCCGCTTGAACATCATCGGTCACCACCGCGACCACTACGATCTTACCACCCAGCAGATCGTCGAACCAGCGAGAAAAGAGGCGCGTACCAGGAAACCGCGAATCGCGGCGGATTTCGTCGGGATCGCCAAGCGTCCGCGCGACCCGATCGCGGGTGGCATCGACCAACTCCGGGTGCCCGGCCCGGATATGCGCCAGGCGTTCATCCGTTAACTCGACTCGAACTGCGAGGTGGGGGCAAGGGAAGGAGATCATGACCATCGGTAAAGCCTGGTGGGCAAATCCTGGGAACCTGCCTTTGCCGTCACCGTACACCGGCGGGTCAGAGACCTGCCCGACTACCAGCCACATTCGCGAACCGCGAATGGTCAAGGACTTCTGGTGCGAGAATCCCTTCTCGCACCCATCTCCGCGGCATTCCCTTCCCGCACACGGTCGCGTTTGCAATCAAGCGACCCGTCGTTCTACCACCCCTGCAGGAACGTGAAATCGGTGTCGATGGGCGATTCGAGCGAGCGGGCGTCTTCGACGAATTCCAGAACCTCGCCGTCGGCGGCGATGGCCAGGCGCTTCTTTAACTCGGTGGACTCGGGGAACAGTTTCAGACCGTCGCGCCACGCCTTCCGCGCCGCGTCGTATTCCTTGTTCTTAGCCCGCGAGTCGCCCAACAAAACGTACGTCCGCTCGAAATACGGTTTCGACTTCGCTGCGCCCTCGCGGATCTGGATGCTCACGCATTTTTCGAAATCAACGGCCGCATCGTCGGAATGGCGCAGGGCCCGCGGCCAATGCAGGTGGTTGATGCCCCGGGCGTAGTACGCCGGCCACCAGTCCCCCTTCTGCTCGATAATGATATCCATTTGGTCCAGCGATTTGCGGGCCAGCGTGCCCTTGCTGACCACGGCCGCGATGCCGCCGCACGTCGGAATTTTGTCCACGTATGCGGCCGCCAGTTCCATGCGCACCCACGCATCGCTGGGTCGCCCGGCGGTCAGCCCCTCGAAAAACACGATGCTTCGTTCGTGGCGGTTGAATTGAATGCAGCGTTTTCGATAACCCGCGCACTGCGCGCGGTTGGACGCGTCGTCGATGATCTGCGCCTCCATCTTCGACAGCAGCGCGTCGATTTCCGCCGCCGGCAATTCCGGCATCGCCGGCTTTTGCTCGGCCGTCACCGGCACCCGCGACGCCGGCTTCTGGATCTTCACCAGCGCCGATCCCCCGTACGCCGCCGGATCGCGCCGCACCTTCAGAAATTGATCGGCCGTGACGTGCTCGAGATACTGCATCCCCCCATCGGGCCAACGCACCTCGACCAGCGACGCTTCGGCCGCGTTGCCCAATCCAAAATGAAGCCGCGGGTCGCTTTGTCCCGAAAACCCGTTGCCCCCGTCGCGTTCGCGGATTTGCTGGCCGTTCGCGGTGACCAACGTAACCCGGGTGCCAGTCGCGTCGCGCGTCACGCGCTCCGACGGTTCCGACTCCAGCACCACCGTCAGCCAGTGATTGCCCGATGCGCCGCCGTTGCGATACAGATGCGGCGGCTGGTCCTGATTGGCGATGTACAAATCCACGTCGCCGTCATTGTCGTAGTCGAAACAGACCAGCCCCCGCCCGTCGCGATCGGTGTCCAGCCCCACCTTGCCACCAGCCAGCGTGAACGTATCGAACCCGTCGTTCCGCCAGAATCGCTCCGTTTCATACCCCGAAAACGAACGGTTTCCGATCGCCGGCCAGTTGGCCGCGTCCGCCGAGTCCTGACCCAGCACCGTCCACGACGCCAGGTCGTACCAGTAGTTCCCCTCGCCCGCACTGATGAACCCGTTCAACGCCAGCAGGTCGAGATCGCCGTCGTTTTCGTAGTCGAAAAACTTCGCACCCCAGCCCCACCCGCCGTCGTACGTGTTCGTCTCGATGGCGATGTCGGTGAACGTCAGCACGCCGTCCGGCCCCAGGCCGTTGTTGTGCCACAGCATGTTGCCTTCCTGCAGGTATTCGGCCGTGGTGATGTTGGTGACGTAGATGTCCAGCCAGCCGTCGTTGTTGAAATCGCCGAAATCGACGTTCATCCCCTTCTTGGTGTCCAGACCGATCGACTCCTTCGTACTGTTGATAAACGTTCCGTCGCCCTTGCTGATGAACAATTGATCCGGCCCGAAATCGTCGGCGCAGTACAAATCCGGCCAGCCGTCGTTGTTCACGTCGGCCGAACCCACCGCCAGCGTCCACCCCGGATCGTCCAGCCCCAGCGCCGCCCCCACCTCTTCAAACGTGCCGTCGGGCGATTGTTGGTACAGGAAATTCGCCCCGGCGTTCCGCGCCGTCTCGAAACTGTCGTGCATGATCCGCGTCGATTGCAGGTTCCACAGATCGATCTCCTGGAAATAGTTGCCGACGTAGATATCCAGCCGCCCGTCCAGATTGAAATCCCAGAAAATCGCCGCGTTCCCGTTCGCCCATTGCGTGCCCGGCGTGCCGTCGCGGCGCTTGAACCGTTCGGCCGTCACGTCCGTGAACGTGCCGTCGCCGTTGTTGCGGAACAAGACGTTGTATCCCCAGCGTACGACGAACAGATCGGGGTCGCCGTCGTTGTCCACGTCGCCCCAGATGCAGTCCATCGACGCTCCGCCGTCGTTGTTCACGTCGGCCACCCCCGCCGCCGTCGCCACGTCGGTGAACGTGCCGTCGCCGTTGTTGCGATACAGGCGGTTCGGCTCGCCCTTCAGCGATTCCGTCGCGTACAGGTCCATCCACCCATCGCCGTCGTAGTCGGCCGCCGCCGCGGCCGCCCCCACGCTGGCCATCCACGTCATGATGTTGTCCAGCTTGTGGTCCAGCACCGGCTTGTGATGTCGATGGGTGATGCCCGCCTCGACGGCCACGTCCACGAACACCCGTTTTTCGAACGGCGCGCCGACCGTCGCATCGCCGGTCTTGGCTTCGGTCTGTTCGCGCGAACATCCGCAGATCGCACCCGCGACGCCGATCGCCACGACGCCGAAAACTCGCTTGTATCCCATGGTTTGTTGCATAACCCGCCAATTCTAACGCGGACCCGCCCGTACCGCGACCATTGCGGGAACTGGGCGCCCCGTGGTGAACGCGTCACCAGAATGATGTTTGGATCAGAAACTCGCCGCGACCGCGGGGACTGCCAACCGTTGTGCGGGCGTGCGAAACGCATCAACCGAAATACCCGCCCGATCGAACATCGCGACCAGTCGGTTCGACCATGTGTGATCCCGTTCCATCCGCGAGCGGGCGGCCGCGGCCATTGCCGTGCGGCGCTTCGGATCGTTCAGCAGCGCCGTGATTTGGTCCCGTGCATGTCGCGGTGTGTCGAACGACTCGATTTCGGTGCCGATATCGAATAGTTCATCCAGCCCGCGACGGCGGATGTGCACCATCGGCACACTGGCCGCCGCGATCTGAAACGGCTTGTGCGACACCCCCTCCTCCTCGCCGGCCTGCGATACATTGATGGCAATTCTACCGCGGGCATAGGCCGCTGCCTGATGCGCGTATTCCACCCATCCCCCGCCGCCGATTCCCACCGACGACCAGTCCGACCCGAACACGCCCACGCGGAAGAACCGCGCCAGGTAGCGCAGCACAAACGTCCGCTGCCAGCTCCCCAACCGCCACAAATGCTCGATGGCCGCGAAATAGGTCGCGGGCATCGCGGTCAGCCATTTCACGGCGTCCCGATGATCGAGCTCCAATTCCAGCAAATGTCGGATCGACGCCCGATCCATGTCACCCGCTCGCGCCGCCGTCCACGCTTCGCCGAATCGCGTCAACGCCGGAATCAACGATCGCGGCGCATCTTGTTGCCACAACGCGGTTAATCGCGATCGAACGTCATCCGCGACCATGGACATGATCGCATCAACGCTGGGATCGTCGTCGTTCAGAAACCGTTCCAGCCGGCGGTCCCTTTCCGGGGGCGAACCAACGATGGCCACCACGTCGAATTCGGGTTCAATCCCCCGCACGGGCGCCACCAGTTCCGTATCTTCCGCGACCGGCAGGCCGTAACAATTCGCCCAGCCCAGCACCCTTCTGATTTCCATCGCCGCCGATTCGCTTTTCACGAAATGGTGGTTGTTCGGCGCGGCCAGGATGGCGCTGAAATCCGGGTGCATCGCGGATTTTTCCGACGCCCACTGCGGATGATCGGTCCATAGCATCAGATGCGGAATGCCGAGGGCGTCCCACAAGCTGTGGGCTCGGCCGTTTTCATCGACCGAAAACTGGAATTCGACGGTGCCGTTGTAGACGTAACCGATGACCGCGCCGATCCGTTCGCGACGCGCGACATCGATTATCCCCCGCGTAATCTCCTCCCTCGCGTTCCCGCCACGGGCCCAGATCGGTTCCAGTTCGCACGCTAGACTGTGAATGCCGAGTTGAACGGCCGCCCGCCGGATGCCGTCGACATAATGCCGGCTGACGCGTCCGGGGTTTCGGAAGATCAGCAAACGCGAGGGACGCGGATCGCATTTGCCATGATTGATGGTGGCAGGCGTAATCGGCCGACCAGCCAACAGGTTGGAATCAAACGTCATCGTCATCCGGAAACGTCCCGCGCGCCGGTGGCGGCCCCTGCCGCGACAACCCACGCCCGATCTTATCGGCCGCTAACCCTTGCGACTTTTGCTGCCGGCGCCGCGTGGGGGACGAATTGCGATTCCAGCGCCGGCGCGGTTTCCGCCGACAACCAGTGGGCCGTTCGACAGGAATTCGCCCCATGACCACCCTCGCCGCCCATCCCACCTACCGCGCCCAGTTCGGCGAGGACCGCATTCTCGATCAGGTATTCCGCGGCCGGACCGACGGTTATTTCATCGAGGTCGGCGCCTACGACGGCGTCACGCTTAGCAACACCTACCGCCTCGAATCGCTGGGCTGGCACGGCATTCTCGTCGAACCGATTCCCGCGCTCTGCGAAAAGGCCGCCCGATCGCGAACCCGCGCCCGCGTTTACCACGGCGCCTGTTCGCGCCGTGACCATCGCGGCACGGCCAGATTCACCGTCACGCAGGGCGTCCCCGTGCTTAGTTTTCTGAAAAACGACCCCGAACACACCGAACGCTGCCTGCGCGAAGGGGCGACGCTTGTCGAAATCGACGTCCCCGTCTGTCCGCTCGATGACATCATTCGCCACGAACGCCGCAACCCGCATCTCGGCGTCGGGCCGTGGACTCCCGACGTCGGCTGGTCCATCGACCTGGTGTCCATTGACGTGGAGGGCGCGGAACTTGACGTACTCGACGGTTTCAGCCTCGACCGCTTCAAACCGAAGGTGCTCGTTCTGGAAAACGAACGCGCCGGCGGGTCGGCCATCGAACCCTATTTGAACCAACGCGGCTACTCCAAATTTCACCGGCAGGTCATCAACGATTTCTACGTCCGCGACGACGATTTCACCCGCGACCTGATGACCGACGGAATCGTGCCGCCGTAAAAGACCAACAAGGACGCTCGATCATGCATCAACCATTGGATTCGAACGGTGAATACCGCGGCAGCGGATCGGCCGAACCACCCCGCGTCGTCGTGGCCGTTCCGTCCACCGGCCAAATCCACCATGCCTGCATGGATTCGATCCGCGAAATGATCCGCCACACCCGTCGGGCGGCGGAAATCGCGTTCTGGTGGGATAACGACCGCCCCCACGATCGCTGCCGCAACGCGCTGATCGAACGATTCGTCGCCGACGGCCGATGGACGCACCTGCTGTTCATCGACACCGACGAGGTCGTCGGGCCCGACACGCTCGATCGGCTACTGGCCCACGACGCCCCCATCGCGGCTGCGCCCGTGCCGTGTACGTTTCAGCGCTACGGCCTTCCCGGCGACGACCACGGCGTCACCATCGGCACGAACGTGATGGTGTTCGACGAGGTCGCCCGCCGCGGGTCGGTCATCGACGCCGACGCCCCCGACCGCGGCTATCGCCGTCTGGACCCCGACGATTTCCCCGACCACCCGTTCACCTGCGACGCCGTCGGCATGGGACTATGCCTGATCCATCGCCGAGTCATCGAACGCGTCGAACGCCCGTGGTGCGCGTTCGTTGGCGATGGCGACACCGGCGTCGGCGAGGACATCTATTTCATGCGCAAGGCCCGGGCGGCCGGTTTCGACATTCTGATCGACCCGCACGTCATGCCCGACCATTACAAGCCCATCGACCTGACCCATCTGGACCTGCTGTTCAGCGACAAGATCCCCGTTTCGCCGTGGCCGCGATTGCAAACGCCGGACGATTGCCGCCGCGTGATCGTGGCCGCCCGCGTCCCGCAAACCGGCTGGATGCCCATCCGCTCGGCCGACGTGTTGCAGGAATGGGAATTGAACGGCGCCGGCCGGGTGCATCTGGAATCGCTGCGGGCCGATACGTTCCGCGGCGCGGTACATGAATTGTTGCGTAGGTTGCCCGGCATCGACAATTCGTTCAGTCGCGTCCTGTTCATCGGCGACGACGTGGTTCCGCACAGCAAGTCGCTGGGATTGATGGCGTCCGTGGACGCACCCATCGTGGCCGCGTTGACCCGCACGCTGATCGACGGTCACATCTGCTGGTCGCATTGGCACCGCGACGCCGCCGACGGCGCGAACGGCATGGATGGCGCCGGCGCCGGTTCATGGCACGCCCCGCAGAACATCAACCTGCCGCAGACGACCGAACCGTTCGACGCCGACGCCGTGGACCTGTCCTGCGCCATGATCGACCGCAGCCTGCTGGAACACGTCCTGCCCCGTGTGCCCGTCGACGACCCCGGCCCGAATCCCGACCACGCGTTCATGCAACGGTTCTGCCAAACCGCGACGAAAATCACGGGCCTGCGCCCGCACGTCGTCCCGCTGACCGTCGAGCGCCGCGCCGAAATCGGCCTCCGCGGCCTCCTGAACCTCAAAATGCGCCTGAAATCCCAATTCCGCGACCAATCGCTTCCCGCTGTTTCCTATGCACCCTAGCCGCGTGTTGGCTTCGATTCATCAAGCCGGTGCCCGCTTTCGATCGAGCTGCGGCGAACCCTGCGATGCCAAGTAGGTACCGAATTGCACTGCGAATTCCGACGATCCTGTTGACACTTCGTATACTGCAGGATATACTAAACCTGTATTGGTCTCGGTGAAGCACGGCGCTGTAGTTCCGAGGAGTTCATCGTTCGGTGAGTGACATCCGACCATTTATGATTGACATCCGCCCAGTTTATTTGGGGGTATTCTCGGAATTTGAAGCCAAGCTTCTTCGATTGTGGTTGCAATACACCCACGACCTTGAGGTTCGAGCTGAGTGTATTCGAGTGGGGCTTGTGACTGCATTTTCGCGACCCATTCATGAACCACGTAGCGAGATACTCAAGAACCGCAGTCTATGGAATCGTCTACGCGGGGACGCACGAGATGTCCCATTCATGAATGTGAAAAGGTCCGTGAGGAGTTCTGTCGCACAAGACGGCGCGTCTTGTGCGGGATAGCGAGTTGCGGGCAAGGGCCCGGTCAATCCTAAAGGAGTGTCCATATGGGGTTCGAGAAGGGAATTCAGTTGAGGCGAATCATAACGAATTGGAGAGGTTCGGATGTCCGAAAGACCATTCTCGGAAGTCCTGAAAAAGCTGGAATTGCATGGATGGCTGTTGCAACGCGTATGGCCGCCGTATCGCGTGTTCATTCACCCGGATCATGACCTACCGTTGATGATCCCGGTGCATGACAGGATGGTAAACGAGGCCTACGTTGAAAAAATCAAAAAGCTCTTCGGCGAGGAATAAATCGTTGGATCGTCCGTTCGAACCAAGAATCCTCGAACGGGCGCGGGCGATCGTGGCGCGGTATCGGATCGTGCTGGAACCGAACGACGAGTTGGGCTACATCGGCTCGGCCGTCGAGATGCCCAACGCCTACGCCGACGGCAAAACGCCCGAACAATGCGTCGCGGCCACGCGCGAAGCACTGACCGCCGCCGTCGCCACCATGATCGAGATGGGCAAGCGTCCGCCGGTCGATCGCGGGCAGCGGTCCATGCAGGTGAACATCCGGCTGACCGCGCACGAAAAGCTGATCCTGGAAGACGCGGCCGCCCGCCGTGGATTCCGTGGTATTTCCGACTTCCTGCGTACGGCCGCCCTCGAAAAAAGCGAATCCAATTAGCCGGTTGCGGGTGCCCCACCCCATCCTGGGGTGGGGGACTGACGACGGCGGTGGCGGTTCTGTGCCGGTTCCGGGGTTGCAGGCGCTTGTCTATACGATCTGCGCCGCCAGAAAATCCGCCATCGCGTGCAGGAATCGATCAACGGTCGATCGGTAACTGAACCGTTCGAGCACGACCCGCCGCATGCGTTCGGTGATGTCGCGCCGTTCGTCGTCGTGGTTCAGGAAATGTTCGACCCGCCGTTCGAATTCGTCGGCCGAATTGAATTGAATCGCATCCAGATCGTGAAACACGTCGCCGGCGTGGTCCACCTCGGCGCAATGCCGCAGGTAGGCCAGCGCGTCGCGGCCATGGTGTTTCGCCGGGCGCAGCCAGTCGCCGAGGTATTCAGTCAACAGCCGCCGCAACGATACATCGTCGTTCGCCACTAGCGCCGCCGAATCGCGGATGCCCAACTCGTCGATTCGTGCCATCAGTTGCCGTAGCGTCACCGCCGATCCCTCGTGCGTCGAGCGCGCCAGGAAAAACCCACCGCACGCCAACCCATCCAACGCCCGCTGATGGATCATCCCGGCGGGCATCAGTTGCAGGTTGATCCGGCTGGCCCGATTCAGACACGACAGTTCGTGTCCGTTTTCGACCGGACCGGCCGCGAACGCGGACAGCGTCGGATGGCGGTCCCAACCGTTGCCGTAAATGCGGAAGGAACGACCGGTTCGACGCGCCCAATCCGCGACCCATCGCAGCGCTTCGTGGCGGAATACGCGGTCCCCCAACCGCCATAAATACCATTCCAGCAACCAGTTGCGCATTTCCGGATCGCGGATTTCCAGTTTGCACCGGCGGCAGGCCTCGCCCAGCACCTCGGCCGTCAGGACGCCCAACGACACGTGCGGTCGGTTGGGCCAATCCGGCAGGATCGCGTGCATGGCGTCCATCATCCGAACTGCGTCGGGGTTTTTCTGCAGCGTGCGCTGTTCGAGATGGAATTCGTCGGCCGTCCGCGACGCGTGACTGACGTAGGAAACGTCGCAGCCGTATCGTTCGCGTTCCGCGTCGGTCAACGGCTGTTCGGCGAACCGGTCGGCCCTCGTCGGAATCGCGCAGGTCAGGTATTGCCCCGGGTCGTATCGCATTTCGACCCACCGGGCCCGTGAACAGCCGACCAGAAAATCGTGACGGGCGACGCCGTCCAGATTCTGCCGCGTGAAAACCTGCGGCAGGCAATCCTGGTCCCACGTCAGCACCGGCAGGTTTCGCGGTAACACGTTCCTGAATTCCGGCCGCACGTGATCGAACACAAAAAACAGATCGGGGTCTAGTGATTGAATCGCATGGTGATAGGTCAGCGGACCGGTAATGGCGTGATCCGTCGATTCGGTCAGGACCTCGCAACGGTGGCCGAGCGCGTGCAACGCATCGCGAACGTCGCGCATTGAGTATTGCAGGAACGTGGTGTGCGTGCTGACGGCCGCCAGAATGCGCAACGGTGGCCCGCCGCCCGACAACGCATCACGAAATCGCCGCGCCCGGTACGCGACGTCGCGGGCGTCGTACCGGGCGTTCAATTCGAGAGCGGACGCGGTCACCGCGTCGTTTCGACGTTGCCCGGCCCGTTCGACGACGACGAGCGCGGGTTCGTGTTCGCCCGCGCGGCATTGTCCCATCGCAAACGCCCGCGTCGGGAACGGCAGGTCCGGATCCCCGTCCCAAGCCTGTTCCAGTTGCGTTTTCCATTCCGGCCCGACAAATAGACGCACCCGCTCGTCCGACAGCAACGCGTACCAGTCGTGCAGGTGTAACGCGAGCGCCAGAACGGCCGGTTCCGGCTCGATGACGAACAGCGCACACGAATACCCGTGAAACGTATCGAGCGTTCGTTGATGGATGCGCGCAAACAAGTGTCCCAGCGCGACGCCGTCGAACAGGTAGGGCCCGGGCGTCAACTGTTGAACGTCGTCGGGAAACGCCTGCCGTTCGGCCGATCCTGGGTGGTCGCCGAAATAGGGTATCCATCGCCACCGCCACGCGTCGTCGTGCGCCCGCACGTGATGCCGCCCGGCCGCGTCACGAAACAACTGATATCGTCGTCCGTCGCGCCGCCACGCATCGCGAATGACGCCGCAGTCCAATCCCCGGTCGTTCATTACCGCCAGGTTGGCCTCGAACTGATGGTGATACACCGACCAGGCGATTCGACCGATTGAAACCGAGGCGAGTTCCTGACGGAGCGCAACCAACGCGGATTCGGCCCGACGGTCACCGTCGGAGTTCACGTCGGCCAGAAGTTCGTTAGCCGGTCCGCCCAATCCCAACCGGACGTATTCCCGCACGGCCGCCAGCCGCATCTGGTGGTCCGCCGGCGATACGTCGAGATAGCGGGCGGCCCGATCCAGAAACCCGTAGGGGTCGCGGGATTCAAGGCAGCGCAACAATTCCGAACGGTCCGTGTCGAGGGTCAGCGTGGTCACGTTTCGATTCGTCGCCTGCCAAGTCGTTCCGCGTCGGGCGGCCCCGACGTCTCGACGGTCCTATCGGTGAACGGTCTGTCGAATCTTGTCCCAGTTTGTCCACCGCGCGGGATACCCCGGCTCCCCGCGGTCGGCGGTCATGTTTTCCATGGTCCCGGGGCGGATTGAATCCGTGACAACCACCATCAAAAGGAATACAAATTGCGGTGCGTCCGACCCGCGGCGGGTTGGCCGCGGAGGCGATTGCCATGATGATTCCGTTGAACGGTGGGTTGATGCAGGCGCCGGTGATGGTGGCCCAAATCCTGCAAGATGTCGATGGATTCCTGACCGGACCGCAGGTTTTCCAAGCGGTCGCCGAACTGCTGCTGGCCGTCCTGACCAGCCTGTTGTACCTGATTTTCCCGAGCCTGCGCGGGGGGGCCTGACCGTCGGCGACGGCGTTTGGCCGAATTGCGGCACCGGCTTGACGGGTTGGGCCGATGTGCTATGGTGGGGCGTGGGAATGGGTGGCGCTTGCCGCGGCGAGGCGGCCGTATCAATTTGATTCGTCGTCCCCGTAACGGTTCGAGGTCCATGACGCGTCGCACTCGTTAGCCCCATGATGACCGCACGGTATCGTACCGGGTCGCTGGCTGACGCGCGTTGGATGTCGCGCCGTTTCTTGCGTTTTACGATCAGTCGCTAGCCCGGCAAGGCAGGAGCCGTTTTTCTGAAAGTCACGCTTCCGGACGGTACGGTGTTGCAGGTCGAGGACGGCGCCACCACGCTCGACGTGGCCCGTCGCATCGGCGCTGGCTTGGCGCGGGCCGCGGTCGCCGGCCGGTTTACGGTCAACGGCCACGCCGAAATCGTCGATCTGAATCGCCCGTTGCCCGGCGACGGAAAATTGAACATTCTGACCCGGTCGGATGACGATCCCGACAGCCTGCACGTCCTGCGGCACAGCGCCGCCCACGTGATGGCCGAGGCCGTCTGCAGACTGTACCCCGCCGCCAAACTGGTTTACGGGCCGCCGGTCGAGGACGGATTCTATTACGACATCGATCTGGACCAGTCCATTTCGACCGATGCGTTCGCGCGCATCGAGACCGAAATGAAACGCATCGTGGAGGCCGACCGACCGTTCACGCGCTACGAGCTGCCGCGCGGCGATGCGATGCGAAAGCTCGAAACCGAGAACAATCGCTACAAGGTGGACAACGCCAATCGCGCCGAGGGCGATTTGTTGAGCTTTTACGTCACCGGGGACACGCCCGGGGCGTTTTTTGAAGACTTGTGCCGCGGCCCGCACGTGCCGTCGACGGGCGTGATCGGGGCGTTCAAGATTCGGCAGGTGAGCGCCGCCTACTACCGCGGCGACGTCAACGAAAAGTCGTTGCAGCGCGTGTACGGCACGGCGTTTTTCAAGAAAAAAAGCCTCGACGACCATCTGGAACGGATGGAACAGGCCCGGCAGCGCGACCACCGGGTGATCGGCCGCGATCTGGACCTGTTCGTCATCGACGACATGGTCGGCCCGGGAGTGATCCTGTGGATGCCCAACGGAGCCATCGTTCGGACCGAGCTGCAGAACTACCTGACCGGCGAGATGTTGAAGCTGGGTTATCAACTGGTCTACACGCCGCACATCGGACGGTTGAAACTGTATCGCACCAGCGGTCATTTCCCCTATTACAAGGATTCCCAGTTCCCCGCGATGTACGAATCCGATCGGGCGCGGGTGTTGAACGAAGTCTGGGAGGCCTGCGTCGCCCGCGGCGATGCGGACGGATTCAGCGACGCCGAACAATGCGCGTTGGCCGAACTGGAACGGATCGACAAGCCATTCGCGGCACGGCTGATCGGCGAGAAGAAGTATCAACCGGGCCCGGGAACCGGGGCGCACAATCGCCGCGTCATCGAGGATTGCCTGGAAGAGGGCGACGGCTTCCTGCTGAGGCCGATGAATTGCCCGCACCACATCCGCATTTACGCCGCCCGTCCGCGCAGCTATCGCGACCTGCCGTTCCGCGTGGCCGAGTACGGCACGGTGTATCGCTACGAACAAAGCGGCGAACTGAACGGCATGACGCGCGTGCGCGGGTTCACGCAGGACGACGCCCACCTTTTCTGCACGGAAGACCAACTGGCCGAGGAGTTGCTGACCACCGTGCGCCTGACGCGGCAAGTCCTGGAAGTGCTGGAATTGAAGGACTACCGGGTGCGCGTGGGCCTGCGTGACCCCAACAGCGACAAGTACGTCGGTTCCGGCGAAAACTGGGAGCGAGCTGAAGAAGCCGTCCGCCGGGCCGCCCGTGAAAGCGGCGTTCCATTTACCGAGGAAGTCGGCGAGGCCGCGTTCTACGGGCCGAAGATCGACTTCATCGTCAAGGACTGTATCGGGCGAAGCTGGCAGTTGGGCACGGTGCAGGCCGACTACAACGTGCCCGAGCGTTTCGACCTGACCTACACGGGCGCGGACAATCGAGCCCATCGCCCGGTGATGGTCCACCGCGCCCCGTTCGGAAGCATGGAGCGTTTCGTCGGCATTCTGATCGAGCATTTCGCGGGGGCGTTCCCGATGTGGCTGGCGCCCGTGCAGGTGGGCGTGCTGTCCATCAGCGAAAAGATCGCGGACTACGCGGAGAAGGTGTGCGTTGCGCTGAAAGCCGCCGGCCTGCGAACGGAATGGGACGATTCCGCGGAGAAGATCGGTCCCAAGAAGCATCGCATGCGGGCGCGGAAGATCCCCTATCTGCTGGTGGTCGGCGAGAATGAGGCTGCCGCGGGCACGGTGAACGTCAACAACCGCGACGGGAAGATGCTGGGGGATTTGCCCATCGACGAGTTCATCGATGAATGCAAGCAGGAGATCGAATCGAAAGGGCGGCGGCCGGCGCGGATCGTCCGGTCGACCGCGGACGCATAAACGGTTTTTTTGGAGGCACGACGGCCATCGCCAAGCTAACGCGAATCAACGAGCAAATCCGTATCAGCCCGGTACGCTTGATCGACCACGAGGGAAATCAGCGGGGCGTTGTTCCCACCGCTGAAGCACAGGGCATGGCCCGTGAAGCCGGGCTGGACCTGGTGGAGGTCTCGCCCAACGAACGTCCGCCGGTCTGCCGTATCATGGACTACGGCAAGCACAAATATGATCAAAAGAAGCGACAGAAACAGCAGCATCATCACGAAAACGTCATGAAGGAAATCCGTCTGCGTCCCAAGACGGACGATCACGATCGCAAGATCAAGATCGACAAGGCGTCCGAATTCGTGAAGGCCGGGCACAAGGTGCAGTTCACCATGCTGTTTCGCGGACGCGAACGGGCGCATCAGGATTTGGCGATGTTGTCGTTTAATGAAATCCTGGTGTTTTTCGGCGAAGCGGTGAAAGTTGAGCGTCCCGTCAAGATGGAAGGTCGGCGCATGACCATGGTGGTCGCGCCTGCCAAGAAATGACGGCGCCGGCGGGTCTAACGGGCGTCCGGGTGCGGCCCCTACTCGCCGGGTCCAGCGACGGGTTTTGACGAGATGCCGTCCGTAATGATTCGGCTGGCCGAGACCGA
Organism: Phycisphaerales bacterium; assembly: GCA_013140575.1. GTDB lineage: Bacteria > Planctomycetota > Phycisphaerae > UBA1845 > UBA1845 > JABFSN01. Next base: position 31,209 of record JABFSN010000074.1, read on the forward strand.
CGAGGATCGTCGGCGATGTTTCCCGGTCATGGTTCAGTTGCGCCCGCTTCTGACGCAGCAGTCGTTTGTGGACCAGGCGGGTCGGCAATCCGCGAACGGCGGATACCGGCTGGCCATGCTGGAGGACGGCGGTCGCGTTCGTGCGGTGGCCGGTTTTCGGGTGACCGAGAACCTGTTTAGCGGTCGGCACGTGTACGTGGATGATCTGGTGACCGACGAATCGGTGCGATCGAACGGTCTCGGCGGGCAGTTGTTCGACTGGCTGGTGGAGCATGCGAAATCGGAGGGTTGCGTCCGATTCGAGCTGGATTCCGGCGTCCAGCGTGGCGGTGCTCATCGGTTTTACTTTCAAAAGAGAATGCACATTTCATCCTACCGGTTTCGGATGGAATTGGGTTTGGACGAGTCGGCGCGATGACCGATCACCAACGGTTGTTCGGCAGGATGGCAGACAGGGCGGTTGGCATTGTGCTTCAATACCTGCCGGCCGCGAGAATGTGTTTTTCGGACGATGGTCATTTGATTGGAAATCGTGGAAATCGTCCGCGCGGTGGCCAGAATCGGACCGGAGTGTCCGAGGTTCGCTGAGATTTCCGCCTTTCGTGATGCGAAAGGATGGCGTCCGAGTTTCCGAGGTTCGGGGGTCGCAATGGCGGGTCCCACCTGCTACAATACCGGGTCGGGGTAGCGCCGCCGGCACATGGGGGGATGCGTGGGGGGTTCACGCGATATTTGGACTTCCGATTGGTCGGCGCTGCCGCGACCATCGGTTCGCGCCGCCGCGACGGTCGTTTGATCGGTCGTGGCGGTCCGGCGAGTGGGCACGCGCGGAGCGTGCGAGCGGGGGTGAGGGAGGAAGAAGTGACGAGACGAATCGGACCGCGAATGTCCGCGGCCGTTGCGGCGGTGGTGTTCGCCGGCAGCGGGGCGCGCGGCGACGGTCTGGCGAATCTGGAGTTCTCGCCGGCGGCGTCAACCGTCGGGGTGAACGACATCTTTTCGATCGATCTGATCGCGCGCACCGTGGGCGAGAAAGAAGTTCCCATGTCGGGGATGACCGTCGTCCTCGATTGGGATCCGAGTTTTTTGCAGTTGGTGGGACTGGTCAACCGACCGGCGAGCGGTTTGAACTCGAGTTTTCCGGGTTTGCTTCAGGGCGATTTCGACCATTTGAATCAGACGTTTTTGGATGGCGATGCGCTGTATCAGGGCATCGCGCAGCTCCCGCCGCCGCCGATACCGATCGCGGTGGCGAGTCCGGACGGGCTGCTGGTGACGACGTATCGGTTTCGCGCGCTGGCGATGACGGAGTCGACCGAGATCACCATGCCCGCGATGCGGGGCATGTTCACCGAAACGGCAATCATCTCCGGAGTCATTCCGGGGTTGGATGTGCTGGGAACGTCCGGCACGGCGAGTATTCATGTCGTGCCGGAACCCGCGTCGGCGATGCTGGTGGGAGTCGGGCTGATTGCTGCCGGCCTACGCCGCCGCCGCGCGCCACGCGGTTGAGATCATACAGTTGTCGGGTTCGCCGTGGCCGCGCGGCGTGAACCGCGTTTGCACGAGATCGCTGTTTTGGGTAGCCCGATGGGACAATTCCTGGCTGCCCGTCGAACATGATTGGAAAAAAGCGACCGCTGGGGGAGACGATGGTTGCCACGATGACCGGCAGCCGGAACTTGCAGGCGATCGAGAACGGAGTGGAAACATGTTGAATCGACTATGGGGGTCGCCGTGGGTGATCGCGGCCCTGTTTCTGGGAGCGGCGTCAATGCCTGGCGCGGCGCAGGCGGATTGCGACACGAACGCGGATTGCCCGTTCGGCAACGTCTGCGACCCGAACGTGGGACCTGCGGGGACGTGCTTTCGCGGAGTGGACTTGTCGTTTTCGCCGGCATCGACCACGAAACTGGAGGGCACCCAGTTCCAGGTCAATCTGATCGCCAAGGTTGCGACGGGCGCGACGCCGATCGACCTGACCGGCCTGACCGTAATCCTGGATTGGGATCCCACGGTGTTGCAACTGGTGGGTCTGACCCGGGCCAACGAGGGTTTCCCGTGGTTCCTCTCCGAGTTCAGCACGAGCAAGGACATCGACGGCATGAACGATTCGTTCCTGGACGGCGATGCCTACTACACGGCGCAGGGCCCGTTCCTGCCGCCGCGCCCGCAGGCGACGTTGGCGGGTCTGGTGGTCACCACCTTCATTTTCAATGTGGTCGGCGATTCCGAGGGCGGTCCGCCCACGCAGGTGGCCATGCCGCTGGACCTGGGCGGGTTCAACGACACGAAGGTGATTCTTTTCGACGACATTATCGCGGGCGTGGACATTCTGCGTAATCACACATCGTTGTCGGTGACGGCGCAGGCCGACTGCAATAACAACGGGGTGCGGGACCTGACCGACATCGCCAACCAGTCGTCGAAAGACTGCAATCTGAACACGATTCCGGACAAGTGCGAAATCGATATGACCACGATGCCGCAACCTCCGGGCGGGCCCTTCTTCTGCAACCCGGCCACCGACGCGTGCGACCCGGATTGCGACGGCGACGGCCGGATTGACCGGTGCCAGATCAACCAGAACAGCCCGGCGCCCGGCGGTCCGTGGTATTGCAACCCGTCGGCGTCGTTGTGCGACGCGGACTGCAACGTCAACGGCATCGTGGATGCATGCGAATCGGACTGCGATTGCAACCTGATCGACGACGCCTGCGATTTGAGTTGCGGAATGTCGGGCGGCCCGTGCGATGTGCCGGGTTGCGGCACGGGTGTGGACCGGCAGAATTGCGGCTTCGTGGGGCGACTGGACGATTGCGAAGTCGACTGCCACCAATCGGGTCAACCGGGATTCGGCACGCCCGACGCGTGCGATATTTTCGACGGCATCGTGCTGGACGTGAACCCGACCAATGGAATCCCCGACGAATGCGAGTTCCTGTCCTGCTCGTCGCACGATGATTGCGACGATGAAAACGTGTGCACGCACGATGCCTGCAACATCGGGAATGGGACCTGTCAGGAGAACCTGCAGCGCAAATACGGCGACGTCAATTTCGATCAGACGATCGATATTTTCGACATCTTGTGCGTGCTGGACGGCTTCGCCGGGGTCTACATCGTGTGCAGCCGCAGCAACGTGGACCTCGCACCGTGTCCGCAAGACCAGGTCATCGACGTTTTCGACATTCTGGGGGTGCTGGATGCATTCGCGGGGCTGAACGCGTGCAGCTGTACGCTCGGGCCGCCGTAGCGGAGTGGCACGCCTGAATTCCGGTTTCGGACTACACGGACAACGGTACGCCGTTGTCCGTGTCGTGGGGGGCCGATGGACGGGGCGCCGTGTCTGCCGGCGGGTTGAAGACACCGGCTTGCCAACGCGCCGGCCGGCGCCAGTCTTGCGATGCAACGGGTGGGAGTTATGAAGCACGCTTTCGGCGACGGGTGTGTCATTGGCGGTCGACGGGGTGCTTCCCGATGCGCTCAACGGGTCGGCGCGAGGTCCGGACGCCGGCATCGTCCCACATGCCGTGGTTCGTTCACGAGCTCGGTCGTCGTGGTTGCTGTCGCCCTGGTTCAACCGCCGTGTCCGACGGATGCCCAATCGCCGCGCACCGCGTTCGATTCGAATGGCGCAGACGCGTTTGTCATTTCCGGCGGCCGTGTCGAGATTCAACTGGATCAGCAATCCCTGCGGGACGCGGGATTGACCGCACCGGCGCCGGCTGATGACGGTCGTGTTTTTGACATTGCCGAAGGCGATGCTTCGCTTGTATTGCGTGCGGTGGACGGCGACTGGCGCGGTGCGGAGGGCGGCGGCGTGACGCTGACCGGCGGGGCGCTGGAATTCCTCGTCCCGGCGGGTCGGCGCATGGTCGGGCGAGATTTTCGCCTCGAAAGCGATCGTTCCGGCGCGCGTGCCGGGGAGTTCGTCCTTGCGGCGCGCGGCGAGGGCGGAACGGTTTGGTTCGAGCTGTCCGCCGAGCGCCCTGAATTGGGGCCTGACGTCCGCGAATTCACCATGCAGGCCGATTTGCGGCTGGCGTCGGAATTGGCCCATCGGTTGCGCGTGGGCCATGCGGCCGGCGCGCGAATCGGCTGCATCGTCCTGCACGCGCGACTGGATCGAATCGGGCCGGCGGCGTTGGAGGTTGATCCGTTATTCGTCGCCGTTGAGACGGACATGACCGGGTCGGCGTCGGACGATTCGGAACCGGCGGGGCAGTTGCCCGGACCGGACGTGGTGACCGCATCGGTGGGCGCTCCGATCCAGTCCGGCCGGGAGGGCGTGCTCGGATCCGGGACGGTGGGAATGGCGTTGAGCACGGCGTCGTGCAACATGGGGCTGGTGGCGGTCAACTGGAACCGACTGCCGAGCACGGATCACCCGCTGATCGTCCAGAACCTGTACCGCATGCGTACCGAGGACGGCAGTGGCCGATTCGAGCAGATCGGTCAGGCCTGGCTGAAACACAGCTTTTCGACCATTGAAAGTGCGTTCTGCGGGACCACGTGTTTCTCGCTTCCGGGGGATCAGCAACTGGGTGTGGGCTGTTACGATCCCTACGGAGCGAGCACGAACGCCCTCGTGTGCGGTCTCGGCCCGCGATCGGGGGTCAATCCGTTCACAGGCGCATTTCCCGGCGGGTCCAACATCGGAAGCGGGATCTGCTCGACGAATTATCCGGCGCGGAATCACCTGGGGCACACGCACACGGCGATCAGCCACAAGCTGCAGGTCCGGGATGCGGATTTGATGCCGCCGTTGAGCGACGGAGCCCGGTATTTCAGCGAAGCGCAGTACATCGTTCCGCACGAGTACCGGGAGCGTGCGGCCAGCGGGTCGGCCAACCTGTTCAACAACGTTTCGTACACCGAGGCCGAGAACCAGGGACCGGGCGGCGTGACGGGGGACGTTTTTTCGTTCGCGCTGCTGAGTGGAACCCACCTGGAGGAGCCGGCAATCAACGCATGGGCCGGGGCGACGCAGACGGTCGTCGAACCGGCGGCGGGGGAGGACGGCCGGGCGATTCTGGCGTGCGCGGTCACCGAAATTGGTGCTAATATGTGGCACTACGAATACGGCGTGTACAACATGAATCTGGACCGTGCGATTGGAGCGTTCCGGATTCCGATTCCGCCCGCGGTGACGGTGTCCAACGTCGGGTTTCACGCGCCGCGCAACCATGACGCGGAGCCCAACGCCGAGACCTGGTCGAACGACCCGTGGGACGCGACGGTCGAAAACGGCTGGATCGAATGGACAACGGACGTTTTCGCCACCAACCCGTTGGCGAACGCGGTGCGTTTCGGAACCCTGTACAGTTTTCGATTCGATGCGAACGCGCCGCCGATCGACGTGCAGGCGGAAATCGACACGTTCAAGATCGCATCGGCCGTGCCCATCGCGGTGCGGGGCCCGGCGCCGGTGCTGCCGCCGCACATCGTCCACGGTGAATCGGGCGCGGTCTTCGCGGCGCACGCGTTCGGCGGATTCGTGGATGCGCGCTCGGAAAGCAGCGACGGAGTGTCCGTCGATCGGGGCATTGACGGCGTGACGCTGCATTTCGATCAGCCGGTCCGGGCGATCGGCGGCGGAGTACCGTCCCCGGCGGCTTTTGAGGTCCGGGAAACAGGCGGCGGCGACCCGCCGATCGTCAATGACGTCACGCCCGCGGGGCCGTCGTCGGTTCATCTCGCGTTCAGCGGTCCGATCACGCTCGCGGAATGGACGACGATCGAGGCCCGCGTCGAGGGTTTGGGCGGCGTTCCGATCGTCAGCGCCGGCGATCAGGGGCCGGGTGCAGCGGAGACGGATCGCATCGACATAGGGTTCCTGCCGGGGGACGTGGACGGCAACGGCCGGGTGCAACCGGTCGATTTCATTCGTTATCGCCAATATGCGGCCGGTACGGTCGCTCCGTCGATGGGGATGCCTTCGGACTACCTCGACATGAACCGCGACGGCGTTTTTCAACCGGTCGACCTGATCGCTTTCCGGCAGACGTTGGCGGGAACCGGCACCGCGACGCGGGTATGGTTGGGAGCAACGATTGCGCACCCGCAACCGTAGAAATCGACCGCCCAGGTTCAGCCGCTGCGACACGCCGGTCTGCGCGTCGCGCATATCGAGTTGATTTCAGAATAACTTCAATAACAAGCATTTGTTCCCGTCGCGGTTAGCGATTCCAGCCACGATTACGCCCGTGGAAACGACGCTGCGACAAATCCGCGGGGATGGAGGAGAATCGAGAATGCGGTGTCGTCCAACGGGCGAACCGCGCGGAATGGGGGCGTGAACTTGCACGATCCACCGATGTCGTCCCCCGGGTCACAGCGATTTCGCGGTTCGAATCGTGTGTTGCATGCGTTAGGTAGGGGCTTGAATGGGCATGGAAAAAAGGGGGGTGAAATCGCGGGGGCAATCGGTTATTATGGGTCTGTTGGAGTGCGCTGGACCCATCAGGGACGGGGGGCGTCCGGCGCTGGGGTTCCCGGTGAAAAAGGCCGGGGGCGGCATGTCGACTCGTCGGCGGTGATGGCGTGCGGCGGTTCTGGTGTTTGCCGAGGCGCGGTCGCGGGGAAAAGTGTTTCCAAAGGAAGGAACAAGCACATGGTGCGGGTTATTGGCGGTGGGTCGTGCGTGTTGATGTTGCTGTGTCAGGTGGCGGCCGGTCAGCCGAAGATGTCGCTGAAACCGGTTGGGGGCGTGGGGAATAACATCACGGTGGCGGCGGGATCGACGGTGGTTCTGGAGGTGTTCATTTCGGATGTGGCACCGACGGGATTGCGTGGATATCAGTCCACGTTGCCGTTTTCGGCGACGGGTGGGGTCAGCGGGACGATGATGCACAATGGAGTGGTGCCGGTCGTCAACACGGGGCGGGCGGATTATGTCTTCGCTGGGGTGACTTCGTTTCCGACCGCGGCGATCGGACCGCCGCCGCGGCTGGCGGCGGGCGTGTTCGCGGGCGACGTGCAACAAGTGAGCGCGGCGGAATACGCGGGCGAATTCACTTATCTGGTGTCGAACGACGCGGTCGGCGATTTCACGCTGGCGTTTCAGGTCTTACCGCCACCGGCGCCGACATCGGCCCTGGCGAATCCCGCCAACCAGGCGATCGCAGGGGTGTTGTTCATTCCGGCGGTCATTCATGTGCCGTGCCTCAACAACGGCCAATGCAACAACGGCTTGTTCTGCGACGGACCGGAGACGTGCGTGCTGGGCAATTGCGTTCCGGGCACGCCGCCGTGCGTTGTGCCGACGCCGTTTTGCAACGAGGTCGCGGACGAGTGCGTGCAGTGCAATACCAGTGCAGAGTGCGAGGACGGGAATGCGTGCACCCAGGACGTGTGCACGTTGGGGACGTGTTCCTTCCCGCCGGAGGGGGCGGGCACGTCGTGCGGGAATTCGTTGGACGATGGTTGCACCAACCCCGACACGTGCGACGGCGCGGGCGCCTGTTCGCCCAATCACGAGCCGAACGGAACCGGTTGCGACGACGGGCTGTTTTGCAACACCGGAGAGACGTGCACGGTGGGCGTTTGCGGCGGCGGGTCGGCGAACTCGTGCAACGACAGCCGGGCGTGCACGCTGGACTCGTGCGACGAGAATGGCGACGCCTGCCTGCACAACGTGATTGCCGGCACGTGTTACATCGACGACGTCTGTTATCTGAACGGCGAGACGAATCCGACGAACGAGTGTCAATCCTGCAATTCGGCCATGTCCGCGATCGACTGGACGAACGATCCCAATGGGGCGGCGTGCGCGACCGACGGATTGACGTGCACGTCGGACCAATGCCAGGCGGGCGTTTGCGATCACGCGCTGCAGGGCGGCACGTGCCTGATCGGCGGCGTGTGTTTCAACGCCGGGAATCTCAACCCGGGCAACGACTGCGAGAACTGCGACCCGGGATCGGCCACGACCGACTGGTCGTTCGTCGCGGACGGGACGGGCTGCGCGGAGGACGGGAACACCTGTACGGCGGATGAATGCCTGGCCGGTGCTTGCGACCACGCCAACCATCCGATCGGCACGCTGTGCGACGACGGCGACCCGTGCACGGGCACGGGCGGACCGGGGGTGGACGATGACATGTGCGACGGACTGGGCACGTGCGTAGGGGACCTGGACACGAACTGCGCGGACGATTGCGCGAACTCGATCGAGGCGTTCGAGGGGGCGAATTTCGGATCGAATGTGGGGTTTGGACCGGACGATACCGAGGCGAGTTGCCAGCCGAATTCCAATCACGACGCCTGGTTCGAGTTTACGGCGCTTTGCGACGGCACCATGCAAATGACCACCACGGGCAGCACGTTCACGCCGTCGAACGACACGGTGTTGTCTGTTTTCGACGAATGCGACGGGACGGAAATCGCCTGCGATGACGACAGCGGCGAGCAACTTCTGTCGGCGTTGGTCGTGTTCAACGCGGTGGCGGGCCACACCTATTTCATCCGCGTGGCCGGTTTCGATCAGAACGTCGGCGGCATCCAGCTGAACATCCGCCGGCTGGACACCTGCCGGGTCGACGATGTGTGCTACGACGCCGGGGTCACCAACCCGGGCAACACGTGCGAGGAGTGTCAGCCGGTGTTTTCGACGACGGCTTGGACGCCGGCCATGCTGGGCAAGCCCTGCGGCGATCCCGGCGTGGGCGAGTGCGACAGTGCCGACGCGTGCGACGGCGCGGGTTTCTGCGAAGACAACCACAAACCGGACGGGATCGCCTGTCTGGCGGACGCGAACGAATGCACGGACGACATTTGCCTTGCCGGATTGTGCGAGCACCCGTTCGAGGCGTCGGGGTTCGCCTGCGGTGATCCATTCGACAGCGAGTGCGACAACCCGGACACGTGCGACGGCGCCGGCGTCTGCGTGGACAATTTGGAGTTGCCCGGTTTCACGTGCGGCGATCCGTTGGACAGCGATTGCGACAATCCGGACACGTGCGACGGCGTGGGCGTGTGCGAGGACCATTTGGAGCCGGACGGGTTGGCATGCACCAGCGACTTCAATGATTGCACAAACGACTTCTGCGACGCCGGCTTCTGCACGCACCCGAATTCCGACGAGGGCACGTCCTGCGGCGATCCTACGGACACGGACTGCGACAATCCGGACACCTGCAACGGATTGGGCACGTGTCTGGATCATCTGGAGCTGGACGGAACGGTGTGCAGCGACCAGAACGTATGCACGGGGCCCGATTTGTGCGCGACGGGTATTTGCATCGCGCCGTTCATCCCCGAGACGCCGCTGCTGCAGCCGTCCGGCGCCCGGGCCATGATCGTGACCGCCCAGCCGGGTGGTTCGCCGATCGGGCAAGCGCTGCGGGTGACCTCGCCCGAGCTTCCGTGCCTGTTGAAGTACGTCGATGTCGACGGGACGTTGGTGGATAGCCCGGTGGAGCAGTCGGCCGCCGCATGGGGGACGATTGTGGTGCGGGACACGGAGGTGGTTCCGGAGACCAAGTATGAGGTGGCCGCGGTGTGCGGCGGTGACGAATCGCCGGCGGCGTCGGTGGAAACGGGCAAGTGGGGGGATGTCAACAATGACACGTTTGTTGATATCTTCGACATTTTGTGCGTGCTTGACGGATTCGCCGGCGTGTTCACGAACTGCCCGTTTGAGACCGTCGACATGTCCCCGTGCGTTCCCGACGGCGTCATCGACATTTTCGACATCCTCATGATTTTGAGCGCGTTCCAGGGCGATGGATTCCCGTGCATCGGACCGTGCGGCGGCGGTGCGTGTTGCCACGGGGCGGTTTGCACCGTCGTGGCCAGCGGCGCGCTGTGCACCGGGGGTGGGGTGTACCAGGGTAATGGGATCAGTTGCGAAGCGTCGCCTTGCGGTTCGCCGTCACCGGCCGGTGCGGCCGGAGTGGTGATGGTTCGCCTTGTTCCGTCCCGGGAGGTAGTGCAGGGCGGGGAGATGGTGACGGTCGACGTCTACGCCGACGGTCTGAACGGATTGATCGGGTACCAACTCGCCGTGGAAGTCGTCGGGGGGCGCCGCGGGCGGCTGGAGCCCAAGTCGGTGGTCGTGGACGGCGAACGGGATCGATTCGCGTTCTCCGGACTTCAGAGTTTCCAAGCCGGCGACTTGGCGGGTCAGCGTCTGGCGGTCGCGGTGACCCCGGGCACGCCGACGCGAGCATCGGGCGGGTATCTGGGGACTTTTTCGTACCGTGCATCGGCCGACGCACAGGGCGTGTTTATCGTCCGGCTGCGTCCGGCGGGCGGGGTTATGATGCTCGATTCCGCCGGCTTGGATCGTGGTTTCGTGGCTGATTCGGCGCAAATCACGATTCGCGCCGAGAGGTCCGGTCAACGGAGCGGCTCGTTGAGCGGTCGGCGGTAGTCGATCCGTCCGGCGCGAATACATTGGGTTTTGTGCCTCCGCCGCGGGCGTAAGTGCCCGTGGCGGGGGCACTTAGCGTTGTTTCGGTGCGGTGCAAGGGGCGGTTGCGAAGGCGAGGCGTAGCGGCGACCGGTGCTTGGCTGCGCGCATTTCCGTGGTCGACCGCGGTGGAAACCCCCACTCCGGTGGAGGTCAATAAACGTCCGTTTTGTTATTGCATTTGGGTGGGCGGTTCGTTAATCTGGAGGCGAACGGAGGGGGTTTGGGACGCGGAAACGTGAGGCGGGGCTCGAGGGCGGGCCGTCTCGGCGGTTCCGTCGTTCGAAATCCACTCCATGGTTGCAGCGGCCCGGCGGTTGTGGAGCTGGTCCGCGAATCCTCCGTTGGTGCAGCGACACGTTTCGCGGCCTACTCCCGGCGCAGGGCGGCGAAACTCGGTGTCGACCGGACACGGAAGTGTGAGGGGACCGATGAAGAGCGAGGCGCGTGCGTTCCAGATTTTCGGCGGGCTGTTGATGGGTGCGGCGGTGTTGTTCGGCGCCCCGGCAGCGTGGGCGCAGGAGGAGGACGGCAACTCGCGTCGACCGAAAGAGGTTTCGCTGAACGGCGGGGGCATCTGGTTCTCGACGCCGTTGAATTGCACCACGTGCAAGAGCATCGCGGGCGACCCGGCCGAGGTGTGCCCCGGCGACATCATCTCCGTTTCCTACAAGGCGCAGATGACCTCGAGCGACGACTGGGAATCCACGGGCACAACCGTTGGGGGATTCTCCGAGATTTGCGTCAACACAGGGGATCACACGGAAAACGGAACTTACACCGAGGTGTTCACGGTCACGGCTCCTAACACTCCCGGCACGTACGACTTGTTCCTCGACGCTGAAGGCTCCAACACCGGATTGTTCAATAATTGCGAGGGCGGCACGGGGGGCGTCATCGAGTTGCTGGATGCCATTGTGGTGTCCTCGCCGAATTTGCCGCCGTGCTGCACGGCCGTGGACACCAACGACGACACCTGCGACGGCATCGACGACGACTGCGACGGCAAGACCGACGAAGACGCGGCGGACTGCGTGCCCTGCGGCGATCTGGTGGATGCGTGCATCTACCTGATGCTGGACCGGACGGGGAGCATGAATCAGGCGGGGCTGGACGCCGAAGAGGCGGCATCGGAACTGTTTCTCGGCTTTTTCGACGGCGTGGCCGACGCCCCGCCGGTGGCGATCGGGGCGTTCGGGTGCAACGGGAGCGGCTTCCCCGCGAACGGATCGGGGCATCTGGGGTATTGCAGCGGTTTTCCCGATCGGGCGTGTACGCTGCAATCGCTGTCGGATACGGAGACGCCCGCGCCCTACGGCGACGACGACGCCATGGCCGACGCGGATCACTACGCGTTCATCGATCAGGCCACCGGAAGCATGAGCAGCGTGGGGACGCACTTCGCGTGCGCCCTGGACGTGGTGGGCACGGAACTGGTCCACGGCGCCTGTCCGGCGAACAAGCACAAGGTGTTGATTTTCCTGTCTGACGGCGGGGATCAGGACGGGGCCAACTCGCTGACCGCGGCCGACCATCTGAAGATCGACGAAGACGTCGAGATTTTCACGATTCTGTTTCCGTCGGCGGCGGGAACGCCCACGCTGGCCGAGCAGGCGCAGATGGAGGCGATCGCCAGCGAGCCCAAGGCCACGCACTATTACCTGTCGCCGACCCCCGGCCAATTGAGCGGGATTTTCCAGTTGATCGTCGAACAGATCGGGTGTGACGACGGCAACGATTGCACCGACGACATCTGCACCAACGGCACCTGCGATCAAACCAACAACAGCGATTCCTGCGACGACATGGACGCGTGCACGACGGGCGACGTGTGTTCGAACGGAGTGTGCACCGGCACACCGATGGTGTGTAACGACGGGAATGCGTGCACGGACGATTCCTGCGTGGGCGGGTCGTGCGTGTACACCAACAACACAGCCCCCTGCGACGACAGCAACGCGTGCACCACGGGGGACGTGTGTTCGGGCGGCGCCTGCGCCGGCACGCCGGTGGTGTGCAACGACGGGAATGTGTGCACGGATGATTCCTGCGTGGGCGGGTCGTGCGTGTACACCAACAACACGGCCCCCTGCGACGACAGCAACGCGTGCACCACGGGCGACGTGTGTTCGGGCGGCGCCTGCGCCGGCACGCCGGTGGTGTGCAACGACGGTTATGTCTGCACCGATGATTCCTGCGTGGGCGGAGCGTGCGTGTACACCAACAACACGGCTCCCTGCAACGACAGCAACGCGTGCACCACGGGCGACGTGTGTTCGGGCGGAACCTGCGCCGGCACGCCGGTGGTGTGCAACGACGGGAATGTGTGCACGGATGATTCCTGCGTGGGCGGGTCGTGCGTGTACACCAACAACACGGCCCCGTGCAACGACAGCGATGCCTGCACCACGGGCGACGTGTGTTCGGGCGGAACCTGCGCCGGCACGCCGGTGGTGTGCAACGACGGTAATGTCTGCACGGACGATTCCTGCGTGGGCGGAGCGTGCGTGTACACCAACAACACGGCCCCGTGCAACGACAGCGATGCCTGCACCACGGGCGACGTGTGTTCGGGCGGAACCTGCGCCGGCACGCCGGTGGTGTGCAACGACGGTAATGTCTGCACCGATGATTCCTGCGTGGGCGGATCGTGCGTGTACACCAACAACACGGCCCCGTGCAACGACAGCGATGCCTGCACCACGGGCGACGTGTGTTCGGGCGGAAGCTGCGCCGGCACGCCGATGGTGTGCAACGACGGCAATGTCTGCACCGATGATTCCTGCGTGGGCGGATCGTGCGTGTACACCAACAACACGGCCCCCTGCGACGACAGCGATGCCTGCACCACGGGGGACGTGTGTTCGGGCGGTGCCTGCGCCGGGACGCCGGTGGTGTGCAACGATGGCAATGTGTGCACGGACGATTCCTGCGTGGGCGGGTCGTGCGTGTACACCAACAACACCGCGCCGTGCAGCGACGGCGACGCCTGCACTACGACTGACGTGTGTTCGGGCGGTGCCTGCGCCGGGACGCCGGTGGTGTGCAACGATGGCAATGTGTGCACGGACGATTCCTGCGTGGGCGGGTCGTGCGTGTACACCAACAACACCGCGCCGTGCAGCGACGGCGACGCCTGCACTACGGGTGACGTGTGTTCGGGCGGTGCCTGCGCCGGGACGCCGGTGGTGTGCAACGATGGCAATGTGTGCACGGACGATTCCTGCGTGGGCGGGTCGTGCGTCTATACGAACAACACTGGTCCGTGCGACGACTTGAACGCCTGCACGACGGGCGACGTGTGTTCGGGCGGGACGTGCGCCGGCACGCCGGTGGTGTGCAACGACGGCAATGTCTGCACCGATGATTCCTGCGTGGGCGGATCGTGCGTGTACACCAACAACACCGCTCCGTGCAGCGACGGTGATGCCTGCACCACGGGGGACGTGTGCTCGGGCGGGACGTGCGCCGGGTCGTCGGTGGTTTGCGACGACGGCAACGTGTGCACCGATGATTCGTGCGTGGGCGGGTCGTGCGTCTATACGAACAACACTGGCCCGTGCGACGATTTGGACGCTTGCACCACGGGTGACGTGTGTTCGGGCGGAACGTGCGCCGGGACGCCGATGGTGTGCAACGACGGGAACGTGTGCACGGACGACGCCTGCGTGGGCGGGTCGTGCGTGTATACCAACAACACCGTTCCCTGCGACGATAACGACTCCTGTACGACCGGCGATGTGTGCAACAACGGCACGTGCGGCTCGATGGCGATCATCTGCAACGACGGGAATGCATGCACGGACGACAGCTGTCTGAACGGGTCGTGCGTGTACACGGACAACACGGCTCCATGCGACGACCTGGACCCCTGCACCACGGGCGACGTGTGTTCGGGCGGAACCTGCGCCGGGACGCCGGTGTTGGCCAACGACGGCAACGTGTGCACGGACGATTCCTGCGTGGGCGGGGTCGCCGTCTACACCAACAACACCAATCCGTGCGATGACGGAAACGCCTGCACGACGGGCGACGTCTGTTCGGGCGGGATGTGCGCCGGATCGCCGATGGTGTGCGACGACGGGAACGTGTGTACGGACGACGCCTGCGTGGGCGGATCGTGCGTGTACACCAACAACACCGGTCCGTGCGACGACCTCGACGCGTGCACGACGGGCGACGTGTGCTCGGGCGGAGCGTGCGCCGGGACGCCGATGGTGTGCAACGACGGCAATGTGTGCACGGACGATTCCTGCGTGGGCGGGTCGTGTGTGTACACAAATAACACCGGTCCCTGCGACGACTTGGACCCGTGCACGACGGGCGACGTGTGCTCGGGCGGGACGTGCGCCGGGACGCCAATGGTGTGCAACGATGGCAACGGGTGCACGAACGATTCCTGCGTGGGCGGGTCGTGCGTGTACACCAACAACACCGGTCCCTGCGACGACCTGGACGCGTGCACCACGGGCGACGTCTGTTCGGGCGGGACGTGCGCCGGCACGCCGATGGTGTGCAACGACGGCAATGTCTGCACGGATGATTCCTGCGTGGGCGGGTCGTGCGTGTACACCAACAACACCGGTCCGTGCGACGACCTGGACGCGTGCACCACGGGCGACGTCTGTTCGGGCGGAATCTGCGCGGGAACGCCGATGGTGTGCAACGACGGAAACGCGTGCACGGACGATTCCTGCGTGGGCGGCTCGTGCGTGTTCACCAACAACACGGCACCGTGCAACGACGGAAACGCCTGCACGACGGGTGACGTGTGTTCGGGCGGGTCGTGCGCCGGCACGCCCATGGTGTGCAACGACGGCAATGTGTGCACGAACGATTCCTGCGTGGGCGGGTCGTGCGTGTTCACCAACAACACCAATCCCTGCACCGACGGAAATCTGTGCACCACCGGAGACGTGTGCGCCGGCGGGACGTGCGCGGGGACGCCGGTGAACTGTTCGGCGTTGAACAACGATTGCAACGTTGGTACCTGCAGTCCGAACACGGGCACCTGCGTGGCGCAACCGGCGAACGATAACGGCCCGTGTAACGACGCAAACTCGTGCACGCTGGGCGATCACTGCCTGGCCGGTGCCTGCGTGTTCAATTCCGTCAAGGACTGCGGCGGGATGAACACCGACTGCAAGTCCTTCGCATGCGCGCCGCTGGGCTCCCCGAGCAATTGCAGCGTCGTTACGGCGCACACCGGTCAGACGTGTGACGACGGCGACAGTTGCACCGATCCGGATGCGTGCACGGCCCAGGGGGTGTGCGACGGCTTGCCGATCCCGCAGTGCAGGCCGGACGTGCCGACGGTGTCGCAGTGGGGCCTGCTGGTGCTGCTGCTGGGCGGAATGTCGATGGGCACGATCCTGTTCGGACGGCGCTCGCGAACGGCTGCCGAATAGGCCGCCCGCCGCGGTGACGTCGTGCGGCATCGACTCGTTCTGATCATTCAGACACGCGCTCCGGTTGGGCGCGTGTCTTTCTTTTTAGTGGCTTGCCCGCCGCGAGCGTCCTGTGACCGGGATTGACCCCCAAAATCCGAAGACCGCGTTGGACGACCAGCGTGACTTCGGCGCTGACGGACGGCGCGGTTCGATCTTGGTCCAGCGAATGGGCGATCCGATGCGCGAATAGTGAATGCCACCGATCGGGGAACCGTTTTCACGAAAAAAAACAATCACGTGATTGGCCCGCGCGACCCAGGAAAGCCCGTTCAAACACGTTTCCGATGGGAATGGCTGATTACCGCATTTGCCCGTCGGACTCCTGACGTGCCATCTGGTGGAACTCCCGCGCGCTCAGCAGGCACAAGCCGCATCCCACCCCCCACACGCCCCAACCCATGGCCTGCGCCAGCCCCACGCCGAGGAACGGCCCCACGATTGCCCGGATGCCGGTCAGCGACATGTGCACCCCCAGGTATAGTTCCGCGTCGCCGCCGCTTGAAAAATGCAGGTGCCCCAGGTTCCACGCCAACGACGCCCCGCCCCGTTGCACGCCGTGGGCGACCCCCCGCAGCGCGAACAACAACGCCGCCAGCGGAAACGCGATCGCCTCCCGCACACCACCCTCGCCGGTCACAGCGATCGTCGCCACCATGCCGAAGATCATCCCCACCGCCGCCGCCAGACTGGTGTACACGCGGAACCGAGGCAGCGGCACGCGATCGAAAAACGGCCCCCACCGCCGAAGGCTCCCGAACGTCGCCACCTGCGGAATGACCTCCACCAGCACCGCGCTGATCCAGTAATAGGCAAATGTCTCGTCCAGCGTGATCACCATCACCGGGACCACCATGTGCACGCCGATCCCCAGCAGCATCTGCGCCACCAGATAGCGCGTGAACGCGGCGTCGCCGCGCAGAATCCGCCATGCCCGCGCCAGCACACTGATCGGCCACAACGCCTCCCACAGACCCATGCGCTCCAGCGCCTCGTCTTCGGTCGTGCGCCCCGCCCCGGCCAATTCCGACTTCTCATGCCGTACGCGCATTTTCCGAAGCAGAATCACCGCCACCACCCCGGCCAGCCCGGTTGCCGCGTAGGTGGCTCGATACCAGTTCGGATCCAGATCGAACAACGCGGGCAGCAGCAGCAACGTCACCACCCCGGCCAGCATCCGCAGCGCCTGCAACCGCGCCGTAATCAACCCCCGCGCCCGAACCGGATAATTCCGCTTCCACAACGCGCCGCGCAACGTGACCACGCCGCACAGGAACACCTGGGCCAGCGCCATCTGGATGACGAACAGAATCCCGCCCCACTCCGTCCGTGGAACCAGCGCCACCGACATCACGCAGATGGCCGTCCCGGCGCAGTACAGCATCGACAGCCGCAGCTTCGGCCGGCCTACCGAAATCATCCCGAACGCCATGCTCAGAAACAGCGCCCCGACGGGTGTGGCCGACGCCGTCGCGACCAGCAAATCGCCCCCCCGAAACGTCTTGGCCACAACGATGGCCGACAGGTTCCCTTCCACCACGCCGGTCAGCAAACCCCATGGAATCAGATGCAGGAATTCGTAGTAGTAGTTCCGGCGGGCAAGATACGGCAGGTTGCGAACGCCCAGCAGATCCAACGTGATTCACCGCCTCCACGGCCAATTCGCGGACGTTAGACGACGCATCCGTGCCCCGCAATGCCCGCAGCGTCAATCGGCGGCAGGTCGTACCGGATGACCCATCATGCGTCGGCTGACATGGCCTACGCTCGCGTGGCCACCAGTATGGGCGTGGACGATGTCGTACGGCCGAATCATTTGCCTGTCGTCGTACTTCGGTTATCTTCCCCTCGATCGGGCGCCTTGGCCAGATGGCCCATCGCTTTAGCGATGGGGGACGTCGGCTCTGCTTGCCCTTCTGTGCGGAGGCGGTGTATCGAGGTGATGGACCAAACGTGTTGACGTCGTCGAACAACCCGCTGGTGAAACGGAGCCCTTCGAGGCGACTGCTGCCGGTTGCCATCCTCGTCGTCGGCGCCGGCTGGGTCTGGGCGCAAACCAATGTGCCGCCGTCCGGTCAAAACCAAACATCGACCGACGCGACCGCCGATCCATCCCCACCACCGCGCATCGCTGTCACCACCGTTGACAAGGGCGACCCCGCCGCCATCGGTCTGATCGCCCCGGCCGTTGCGCGTCCGCAGGAAAAATACGGTTGGTTCGTCGTCGCTCCGGCCGTCATCGCCATCGTCCTGGCCATTCTGATGCGTTCGGCGGCGGCGGCGCTTTCCATCGGCGTCATCGTCGGCGGCTACATGATGGTCCCCTGCCTGCCTCCGGACCAGCGCATTTCCGACAGTTACCTCATTGCCGGCGTCCGCGTGGCCCTCGAACGCTACATGGTCAACGCTTTCATCGAACCCGACGAACTTAAAATCAAGGGCCACGTGATGATCGTGTTGTTCACGCTCACCATCGGCGCCCTCATCGGCGTCATCAACGCCAACGGCGGCACTCGGGCGATGGTCAATCGCGTCGCACGCTTCGCGGCCGGTCCACGGCGAGCTCAACTCGCGACCTGGTTCGCCGGGCTGATCGTCTTTTTCGACGACTACGCCAATTCCATGATCATCGGTCCCACCATGCAACCCATGTACGACCGCCTCCGGGTATCGCGGGCCAAACTCTCCTACATCGTCGACTCGACGGCGGCACCCGTCGCGTCCGTCGCCCTCGTCGGCACCTGGCTCGGCACCGAACTGGCCTACATTCAGGACGGCCTCAACATCGTGGCCGATTCCGCTGGCGGCACGCCGGCTTTTCTCGCCGAAATCAGCTCCATGGACGCCTTCTTGTACAGCATCCCCTATCGTTTTTATGCGATCCTGGCGTTGTGGTTCGTGCTCATCGTCGCCCTGACCGGCCGCGACTTTGGGCCCATGCTCCGCGCCGAATCGCTCGCCCTCGGCGGCGGACTCGCCGACGAAAAGGGCGCGGACTCGACCGCCAGGAAATCCTACGCCTCGCTCGCCGCCATCCCCATTATCGTCTTGCTCGTTGTGACCGTCGGCCTACTCTACCTCACCGGCGTCGCGGGAATGTCGGCCGCGGAAAAGGCCTCGGACCTGGAACTCTTCGATCTTATTCAGGCCATTCTCAGCCATGCCAATTCCTACATCGCCATCTGGTACGGCGCCATCAGCGCCCTCCTCGTCGCACTGCTCCTGACGTTCCTGACCCGGGCCTGCCCCTTCGGAACGGCCATGGACGGCGCCCTCGACGGCGTCGCCAAAATGATGCCCGCGATGGTCATCCTGCTGCTCGCGTGGTCTTTGTCGGCCGTATCCAAGGACCTCAAACTCGGCGACGTGCTCAACTCCCACCTGATCCGCCAGGACATCACCTGGTTCGGGTTCAGCCCCGCCGTCCTGTTGCCCGCACTCGTCTTCCTGTCAGCGGCCGGCACTTCCTTTGCCACCGGGTCTTCGTGGGCCACGATGGGCTTGCTGACCCCCGTCACCGTACACGTCGCCGCCGGAATCGGCGCCTCCATGACCCCCACCGACGCGACGGCCATGTTCTACGCCTCGGTCGGCAGCGTCCTGGCCGGTTCCGTCTTCGGCGATCATTGCTCCCCCATCAGCGACACCACAGTGCTGTCGGCCGTCGCCAGCGGCTGTTCCGTCGAGGAACACACCTGGACCCAGCTTCCCTACGCCCTGATCACCGCAGTCGTCTCACTGTTGGCCGGCAGCGTGTATTGCGCGTGGTTCGGCACGCCACCTTGGATCGGCATGGTATTCGGCGCTGGCATCCTGTTGCTCATCGTCCTGATCTTCGGCCGAAAACCGCAGGCCCCGCCGCCGCACATCCACGCTGACCGAATCGACCGCCGAATGGCGTAGTTGCCGAGTTGCGGGCTCGCGGTTTCGCTGTCTGTGTTCCCCAACCGCGGCCGTATTGACCGTCCCACGTCCTTGCCCTACGATCGGCGACTCGTTCGTCGCGCGGCATTGCTCGTTGTTCGCCGCGTCTTCGTCGTTCGCTCCTGCGGCGAGAAACGGCATGGGTGTGTGGACCGCGTGACCGCGCGGCGCATTGAAGAGGTTGCATGGCCAAGACTGAAAGCATCGAAGCCCAGGGCGTGGTGGTGAAGGCGTTGCCCAACGCCATGTTCATGGTCGAAATTCCCCTCGGCGCCGAAAAACACGAAATCCTCTGCACCATCGCCGGCAAAATGCGAAAATACTACATCCGCATCCTGCCCGGCGACGAGGTGACGGTCGAACTTTCAGCCTACGACCTCAAACGGGGCCGCATCACCTACCGCAAACGTTAACCCGAGCCCCGGCGCTGCTCGCCGTCCGGATGGTGCCGCTGACGTGCTTGCGCGCCGCCGGTCATTACCCGTCGCGCTGACCGAACGCATCCGCGGCCAACAACGCCGCCCCCACGACGCCGGCGCAGTCCCCCAAACCCGCCAACTGAACGGCCATGCCCTGCGGAATCAGCGTGCTGTCCGAATCGGCCGCGATCGACGCCGCCCGGCGGATCAACGACGGGCACGCGCCGGTCACGCCGCCGCCCGCGACCAGCAATTCGATCGCGTAAATGTGCGCCACGGTGATCATCCCGATCGAAAGATACCGGGCGGCCCATTCGATCAGCTCCGCGGCCGCGGCGTCCCCCTCCTGAAACGCCGGTTCCACCTGGTTCAAGCCCTCGGCGAATCCGGCGGCCTCGGCGGCGATGTTCAACGCCGGGCCGGCCACGTAAGCTTCCAGACACCCCGTGGCCCCGCACGCGCAACGCCGAGCGTCGGCCGACGTGTCGCACGGCAAATGCCCCAAATGCCCCGCCGACCCGTGCGTGTGCCGCATTACCTGGCCGTCAAGGATGACCGCCGCCCCGATACCCGTGCCGATGGTCAGATAGCCGAATCGTTTGGTTTGACGTTGCCGAACGCAGAATTCGCCCCAAGCGGCCGCCACCGCGTCACTGTCCATCACCGTCTTCAACCCCGTCCGCTCGACCAGCATGTCACGCAGCGGCAGACCCACGACCGACGGCACGTTGACGGCGTGCAGCACCGTCGATCGCGTCGGATCGAGAATCCCCGGAACGCCCACCCCAACGGCCGACGGATCCTCGGCCGCGTCAATCTCGCCGCGGCAGATGCCGTAGGCCTCTTCGAGCCAGTTAATCAACGCATCGCCGTCATCCCGCGGCGTCGGCGCCTGGCGGTCGGACTGCACCCGGCCAAACGCATCGACGATCGCCAACCGCATGGTGGAACCGCCGATGTCGATGCCGACGAAGGTTGCGGACCCGGTTTCGGACATGGCGGGGGATCATAACCGGGTTGGTCCTTCCACGCGCGGCCGGCGGGCCTGGACAATTACGAGCTTTACCGGTGCCAATTCTCGACCGTCCGCTTGGGCGCCACTCACCGTTTTCTTTTCATCGGTTAGGATACGCGACATGTCCGCGACCCAAACTCATCCGTCGATCCGCCCCCTCCTCAAGCAATACTGGGGCTTCGACCGCCTCCGCCCGCTGCAGGCCGAGGCGATCGATGCCGGATTGCAGCGCCGTGACTCGCTTGTGGTTATGCCCACCGGCGGCGGCAAATCGCTGTGTTACCAAGTGCCCCCGCTGCTGGCCAACCGCACCGATGTGGTCGTTTCCCCGCTCATCGCGCTCATGAAGGACCAAGTCGACGCCCTGCGCTCCAACGGTTACCCCGCCGCCGCGGTCTACAGCGGCATGACGTCGGACGACCGACGTACCGTCGCCGCGAATGTCGCCGCCGGTCGATTGCGTCTGCTGTTCGTCTCCCCGGAACGGCTTTTAACGCCGGGATTCCTGCGTTACCTCGATGGACCCAACGTGCGGACGTTCGCCATCGACGAGGCCCACTGCATCAGCCATTGGGGACACGACTTCCGCCCCGAATACCGCCGTCTGGCCGAATTGCGCGAGCACTTCCCCGATGCCTCCCTCCACGCCTTCACCGCCACCGCCACCGAACGCGTTCGGGAGGACATCCTTCATCAACTCGGTCTGAAGGACCCGTGCGTACTGGTCGGTTCATTCGACCGACCCAATCTCGTCTACCGCGTGATCCCCCGCACGGACGTCTACAGTCAGGTCGCCGACGTCATCACCCGTCACAAGGGTCGCGCCGTCATCGTCTATTGCATCAGTCGCCGGGATACGGAAAACCTTGCGGGCGCCCTGCAATCCACCGGCTTCCGCGCCGCGTTCTATCACGCGGGCATGACTCCCGACGACCGCCGCCGAACCCAGGACGACTTCGCCCGCGAGCGAATCGACATCATCGTCGCCACCGTCGCCTTCGGCATGGGCATCGACCGCAGCGACGTGCGTTGCGTCATTCACGCGGCCATGCCCAAATCGGTCGAACACTACCAGCAGGAATCGGGCCGGGCCGGGCGCGACGGACTGGAGGCGGAGTGCGTGCTGCTCTACTCCACGGCGGACGCCATCAAATGGGAGGGGTTGATGCGGCGCAGCGCCGAGGATGCGCGGGTGCCCGTCGATCCGGCGATGATCGACGCGATGTTGGAATTGCTCCGCCACATCCGCACCTACGCGGGCGGCATGGACTGTCGCCACGCGGCACTGGTGCGTTATTTCGGGCAGCCTTTCGACCGGTCCAACTGCGGCGCGTGCGACGTGTGTCTCGGCGAGATCGACGGGCTCGAGGACGAGACCGTCCTGGCCCAGAAAATCCTCTCCTGCGTCGCCCGCGTGGGCGAACGCTTCGGCGTCGGTCACGTCGTCGATGTGCTCAAGGGCGCCGACACCGAGCGCATCCGCCAACTCGGCCACGACCGCCTCAGCACCCATGCCCTCCTGGCGGATATGGACAAGGATCTGCTCAAACGCCGCGTCTACGACCTGCTCGATCAGCAGATGGTGGCCCGCGACGGAACCGACAAGCCCGTGCTCAAGCTCAACGCCGCCTCGTGGGACATTCTGCGCGGTCGGCGCCGCGTCATGCTCCGCAAGGTCGATGAGCGCGTCGTGCAGCACAGCCGGACGCAGGTTGATTCGTGGGAGGGCGTGGACCAGGGCATGTACGACGAATTGCGGGCCCTGCGACGCACGCTGGCCGAGGAGCAGAACGTGCCCGCCTTCGTCATCTTCAACGACGTTACGCTGCTCGACCTCGCGCGACGTCGGCCGGTCACCGTCGATCATCTTCGAACCGTGCACGGCATCGGAAAAACCAAGGCCGGCGTATTCGGTCGGCGCATCATCGCCGCGGTGCAGTCCCACTGCCGGACGCACGATCTCCTGACCGACGTTGGCGCCCTCGAGCACGCCGTCGCTCCGGCGAAGGTCCACGCGCCATCGCTTGCCGAGCGCCGGGCGTTTGAAATGTTCGCCGCCGGCGCCGCGATTGAAGAGGTGATGCACGATCTGCAACGGGCTCGCTCGACGACCATGAAATACCTCGTCGAATTCATCGCCAACCGTGCGCCCGCCTCCATCGATCGCTGGGTCGACGCCCCCACCTACGACCGCGTCCGCGCCGCCATCGAGAAGGAGCCGTCGCCCTTCCTGCGGCCGGTGTTCGAAGCCCTCGACGGCCAGGTTCCCTACGACACCCTCCGTCTCGTCGCCGCGCATCTCCGGTCCAACGCCAAATCGTAACCAACGCACCTGACACCGCCCGATCGGACGCTTATGATCCGGTGCCTTCGCACCCGTTGGGCGGTTGAACGCATTCATGCACGCAAGCCCATTCCGATTCCTGCTTCTTGTCGCGGGCATCCCGCTCGTCTTGATCGGATGCCGTCGCGCGGAAGCCCCGCCCCCCGGTGACGATTTCGCCACGTGCATGAATCTCGGCAAGGCGTTTATCGAGAACCGCGAATCCGCCAAGGCCGTCACATTCCTGACCCGCGCCGTCGCCCTCCAACCTCAATCGGTCGCGGCCCTTCGCAATCTCGCCCGCGCCTACCTCATCAGCAAGGAGGCCGCCCCGGCCGCCCCGGCCTTCGACGCCCTGACCCGATCGCTGGCCGTCGAGCCCGATTCGGCCGCCGGTCACTACCTGACGGGTCTGGCCCTCGTCCGTCTCGAACGCTACGCCGACGCCGTCCCGCATTTCGAATCGGCCGTGCGGCACGATCCCGACACGGCCACGCTGCGCTATCAACTGGGCCGGGCCCTGGAACAATCCGGGCAAGCCGCCCGCGCCCACGAACAATTCACGGAAACGGTTCGCCTCGACCCGCTGCACGCGACGGCCGTCTACCGCCTGGCCGCCCACGCCCGCGAGCGCCGCGACATGGACGAGGTCCGCCGTTTGATGCTCGATTTCCAGCGCTTGATCGACCAGTTCGGCCGGCCCCCGGAACAGGCCCTCGAACAGTGCGCCCATAGCGTGCCGGAATTGCCGCCCGCGACAATCTCGCCATCCCCCGCGATTCCTGTCTTGTTCGTGGATTCGACCGCGGCGTGGAATGCCGGCCAACCGCTCGCTGCCGACGTCGCCGCGGTCATTGATGTCGACGACGCCGGTCGTCCCACGCTGTTTGTCGCCGGCGCGGACGGCGCGTATCTGTTGCGCATGTCCGACGCCGGCACGTTGGTGCGATCTGCGGTGGAATCGTCGTCGGGTTCGTTGGCCGGATTCACCGATTGCATCGCCGGCGATTTCTTCATTAAGGTCACCACGCGCAACAAATCGACCGCCAAGCATGACGCGCTCGCCGACGTGTTTCTGGTCGGACCGTCCGGATGCCGCTTGCTCGAACGCGTCGACGGGGCCACGTTTCGTGACCGCACCGCCCACGCCGGTCTGGCCGACGTCACCGGTCATCGCGCGGCCTGGATCGACTACGATCACGATGGCGACCTCGATCTGTTCATTGCCGGCGACCGCGGCGTACGCGTCTGGCAGAACAGCGGACAATTCGATGACCTCGCCGTCGAACCGCCGCCGGACGGAAAACCCGCGCCGCCGTTATTCACGGACGTTACCGAGTCCATCGGCATCATCCCCGGCTCGCCCGCGACCGATGTGGCCTCCATCGAACTGGACAACAACGTGGCCATCGACGCCGTCGTTGCCCGCGGCGGCGATCCGACGACCGTTCACGTAAACCAGCGCGCCGGTCGATTCGCCCCGCAGCCCGAACCGCCCGGACCGTGGCCGTCGGCTCACCGCATCGTCGTTGACGACATGAACAACGACGGTTGGTACGACATCGTCCTGACGAATCCCGATCACCTGTTGGTGATGCTGGGGCACGGCGCTGGCCAACATCGTCTTGAATCGTCCGGCGGCGCCGCGATCGGCACCGCGTTGTTGGACTACGATAACGACGGCGGGCTCGACATTTTGACGTTTGGCGGCGCCGGCGCGATTCACCTATGGCGGAACGGCGTACACGACTGGACGGACGTCACCCAATCGACGGGTCTGACCCACATGGACGCCGGCGGCATCCGCGAAATCATCCCGGCCGACTACGACGGCGACGGCGACGACGATCTCGCCTTGATTCCCGACCAAGGACGCCTGCGTTTCCTCCGCAACGACGGCGGGCACGTCAACGGCCGGCTGAAAATCGATCTCGTATCCATCCTGACCAACCCCAGCGGCATCGGCACGCGCGTCGAGGTTCGCGGCGGCCCGTTCTGGGTGACACGCCATGTCACTAAACCGTTCCTCGACGTCGGTCTTGCCGGCCGCGACCGGCTCGACGCGGTCCTCACCGTCTGGACCAACGGCGTGACCGACAACGAAACGTCCGTCGCGCCCGGACCGAAACCGCTGACCATCATCGAAAAAATCGTCGAGGCCGGCAGTTGCCCGTTCCTCCTCGCCCGGGACGGCGACGGCTACCGCTTCGTCACCGACATCCTCGGCAACGCCCCGCTGGGCTTGTCGCTGACCCGCGACGTCTTCCTGCCCGCCGATCCCGACGAATTCGCGTTCGTCGGCGACGCGGACAACGTGAAACCCCGCGATGGCGATTACGAATTACAGGTCACCGAAGCCTATCGCGAAGTGCTATACCTTGACACCGTCGAAATGGTCGCCGTCGATCATCCCCCGGACACGGAAGTTCATCCATCCGACAAGATCCGGCCGCCGCCGTTTCCGCCGTCGCACCTATGGCAGCTTCGTAACCTGCAACCGCCCACCCGCGTCCTCGGCAGCGACGGCATCGACCGCACCGCCGCCGTTCAGCAGCTCGACGGCTCGTTCGCCCCCCCGCCCGATCCGCTTCCCCCGCCGTATCGCGGCATGGGCCAACCGCTGGTGTTGACCATGGATTTCGGCGCATCCGATTCCCAACCGCTCGACGTCACCCGCCCGCTGGTGTTGGCATTGACCGGCTGGCTCCGCTACGGCAACGCCAGCGTCAACATCGCCATGTCGCAGAACGAATCGCTGTCCATCATCCCGCCGGTGCTCGAGGTCGAAACCGGTGACAACCGCTGGCAACCGGTTAATTGCGTCGTCGGCATGCCTGCCGGCAAAACCAAAACCATCGTGGTCGATCTCCGCGGCAAACTACCGGACGGCGCCCGCAAGCTGCGCCTGACCACCACTTTCGAACTCCGGTGGGACCGCATCGCCCTCGCCGACGGCGAGCCTATCGAGGAACAACGTCTGATCCCGTTGCCGTTGACCTCGGCCGACCTCGACTGGCGCGGCTACCCCCACATGGCCGCCCGCGCCCCCGATCACCCCATCACTCCCGATTATTCCGTTATCACCGACCTTCCCCGCTGGCGAACCCAACCCCAGGGCTGGTGTACGCGCTACGGCGACATCCGCGAATTGCTGACCGATCGCGACCAACAAATGGCCATCATCAACGCCGGCGACGCCGTCACCCTCCGCTTCGCCGCCGACAACCTCACCGCGCTCGACCCCGGCCGCACGCGATCCTTCTTCTTTTATTCCGTCGGCTGGAACAAGGACGCCGACTACAACGTGGTCGACGGCGACCGCGTCCCACCATTCCCCACCGACGATTTTGTAGGGTGGGCACCGCCCACCAACGCCCATCGCGCGCCGTCCGACGAGTCCGGCGACGCTCCGCATTCCCCCTCCTCAAACAAAGGTAGGGTGGGCAATGCCCACCCCACCTTCCCGGGCGACCTCTCGCCGAGCAGCGCATCCAAACTCGACGATCTCGTCGATCCATTCAATTATGTCGCCCCCGACGACTGGCGGCTGCGCTACAACACCCGTTGGATCCCACTCGACGCAGTCGCCGGTCGCCGTTGATTCCGCGCGATCCATAAACCGGCCGCCGCGAATCCCTCGCCTCCGCTCGCGTCCGATCCCAATCTGCGTTAACCTGCGCAATTCGTGGATCAAGCTTCTGATCGCGTGAATACGGGATTTCCATGACTGACCAACGGCTCATTCGTAATTTCGGCATCATCGCCCACATCGACCACGGCAAGAGCACGTTGGCCGATCGCATCCTCGAGCGCTCCGGGGCCATCTCCAAACGCGAGATGCGCGAGCAGTTCCTCGACGACATGGACCTCGAACGCGAGATGGGCATCACCATCAAGGCCAACCGCGCCACCGTTCGTCACGTCCACAAGGGCGAAGAATACATGCTCAACCTCATCGACACCCCCGGGCACGTCGACTTCCATTACGAAGTGTCGCGGGCCATGGCCGCCTGCGAGGGCGTGCTGTTGCTGGTCGACGCGTCGCAGGGCGTGCAGGCCCAGACCGTGGCCAACGCCTACATCGCCACGGACGCCAATCTCGAAATCATCCCGGTCATCAACAAGATCGACATCCTCGGCGCCCATCCCGACGAAGTCGCCCTTGAGGTCGAACAGGTGCTGGGGCTGGCGGCCGACGAGGCCCTCTTCGTATCCGGCAAGACCGGCCAGGGCATAGACGAATTGTTCGCGGCCATCTGCGAACGCATCCCCGCGCCCGGGGGCGATCGCGCCGCGCCGCTCCGCGCTCTGATCTACGACGCCAAATCCGATCCGCACCGCGGCATCATCTGCCACGTACGGATGGTCGACGGTTGCATCAAACGCGGCGACGCCATCCACATGATGCGCGGGGGCAGCGACCAGATCGTCACCGAGGTCGGCAAATGCACCCCCAAACCCACGCCCATGCCCGACCTCTCCGCCGGCGAGGTGGGCTACGTGTTGGCCGGTATCAAGACGTTGGCCGACGTCAACATCGGCGACACCATCACCCACGAAAAGCACGGCGCCACCGATCCCCTGCCGGGCTACAAAACCCCCCAGCAGATGGTCTACTGCGATTTCTATCCCGGTCCGGGCACCACCACGCAGGGGCTGCGCGAGGCCATGGAACGGTTGTGGCTGAACGACAGCTCCTTCACCTACGGGCCGACGTCGTCCGACGCGCTCGGCGTGGGGTTCCGCTGCGGGTTCCTCGGCCTGTTGCACATGAAGATCATTCAGGAACGTCTGGAACGCGAAAGCGACGTCTCCCTGGTGCAGACCGCCCCCACGGTCACGTACGAGATCGTGCTCCGCACCGGCGAGGTGGTGACCATACTGTCGCCCAGTCAGATGCCCGACCCGTCGCACATCGAGGAGATCCGCGAGCCCTTCTGCCGGGCGAGCGTCATTATCCCCGTCGATTGCGTCGGCACGCTGATGACCCTCGCTTTGGAACGGCGCGGCACACAGACCGGCACGGAATATCTTTCCAAGACCCGGGTCATGCTGCGTTTCGAATTCCCCCTCGGCGAGATCATTTACGATTTCTACGACAAGTTGAAGAGCATCACCCGCGGCTACGGCACCGTCGATTACGAAGTCACCGGTTTCCGCGCCGGGCAACTCGTCAAGATGGACATCCTGGTCAACGCCGTCCCCGTCGACGCCCTGTCCATCATCGTCCACCGCGACAAGGCTCTGTTCCGCGGCCGCCGCCTCGTCTCCCGCCTGCGCAAGGAGATCGAGCGCCACCAGTTCGAAATCCCCATTCAGGCCGCCATCGGCGGAAAAATCATCGCCCGCGAGACCATCAAGGGATTCCGCAAGAACGTGACCGCGAAGTGCTATGGCGGCGACGTCACCCGCAAACGCAAGCTGCTCGAAAAGCAGAAGGAAGGCAAAAAGCGCATGAAACAGGTCGGCATGGTCTCCATTCCCCAGGAAGCCTTCATGGCCGTCCTCGACCCCGGCGACGATTGATCCTGCGCCGCCGACCATGCGCGGGCGTCTGCGATCGGACTCGCAGGCGGCGACCAGCGCGATGCGATTACCTCACCAATCCGCCGACTCGCCCGGCGAACGGCGGCGGCGATCGTTTCGACTTCGATGTCCTAGATCAGCACCTTCCGCAGCCGTTCCAGCGCCCAGTCAATCTCTTCGCGCGTGATGCACAGCGGCGGGGCCAAACGCATGGTCTGTTCGTGGGTGTCCTTGCACAACATGCCCAGGTCTTTCAGGCGCGTGCAGTACTCGCGGGCCTTGCCGGCCGTCACATGGAATTCGATGCCCACCCACAATCCCCGGCCGCGAATCTGCTTGACCTTGTCGGTGTTGATGGCCCGCAATTGCTTCAGCAGGTATTCACCCTGCTCGCGGGCGTTGTCCTGGTATTGGTTGGTCTTCAGCAACGCGATCACGCGGCGGGCGATGGCACAGGCCAGCGGGTTCCCGCCGAACGTGCTGCCGTGGTCGCCGGGGCTGAACACGCCGAGGATGTCCCTTGTCGAAACGACGGCCGACACGGGCATGATGCCCCCGCCAAGCGCTTTGCCGAGAATGTACATATCCGGCTTCACGCCTTCATGCTCGCACGCAAACGTGAAACCCGTTCGGCCCAGACCCGACTGAATCTCGTCGGCGATGAAAAGCACCCGGTTCTCGCAGCACAACGTCCGCGCGTGGCGCAGGAAGCCGTCCGGCGGAACGATGATGCCGGCCTCGCCCTGAATCGGCTCGACCAAAAACGCGGCCGTGTGCTCGTCGATCGACCGCCGCAGGGCCTCGATGTTGCCGTACGGGATGATCTCGAACCCCGGGGTGAACGGGCCGAAACCGCTGCGGCATTGCGGGTCGGTGCTGAAACTAATGATGGTCGTCGTCCGCCCGTGGAAATTGTCGGCGCACACGATGATCTTCGCTCGGCCGGACGGAATGCCCTTCCGCGTGTAGCCCCACTTGCGGGCGGTCTTGATGGCCGTCTCGACGCCTTCGGCCCCGGTGTTCATGGGCAGGACCATCTCCATGCCGCACAGGTCGGCCAGGTCGCGGCAGAACGGTCCCAGTTGGTCGTTGTGGAACGCCCGCGACGTCAGCGTCACGCGGTCCATCTGCGACTTGGCGGCCGCGATCAACTCCGGATGGCAGTGGCCGAAATTGACCGCCGAATACGCGGCCAGCATGTCCATGTAACGATTGCCGTCGGCGTCCTCGACCCACACGCCGTCGGCGGAGGACACCACTACCGGCAATGGGTGATAGTTGTGCGCCCCATAGGTCTCGACCAGATCGATGTGGGCCGCACCGTTCGTGTCCGCGGCGTGGTCCATCGTTTCGGTGTTGCAGGTTTCCTCGGCCTGTAGCGTCATAACGTCACCCCTTGTTTCATACGACCCGATCGCGCTCGGTCGCCGGCGCGGCCTCGGGAACTCCGTTCAGGCGATTTCGCACATTTTGTTCGATAGCCGGATGATAATCCATTATCGGGCCGGCGTTCAAGCCGACGGTCCGGTACCCGCTGGGTACGCCCCCGGCCGATCGCCGTCCGACAGTCTCCGCGATAGTCATCGGCACTACGGACGGTTCCGGTCGAGCCGATCCGCGCCATGATCCGACCCAATCCAGTGGTCCGGCGCACGTTTTTTTCGGGTGGCATGGGCAAGCGTACTCGCTTGCCCGTGTTTTCAGCCGTCGGCGCCTTCGCTGGGTGTCATCGCGAACGTCCGTGGCGCATGGACAACGGAGTACGGTTGTACGTGATTAGCGTCCGCCATCGCCATTCAGAGCACCGGGCGCGAGCCCGGTGTCGGTTGGACGATGGTGCGGCGACGGATCGCACACCGGGTCGTCGTCCGTGGGCTTGCGCCCACGGCTCTGATGTCGCGTTTCGCACGCTAATCACGTACGTACCGTTGTCCATGCCGCTCGACCCGCAACGGTGCCCGCGACGGACCGCCAGCCCGCGGGTCCGCCGGCCGGACGACGGGGGTCTCGTCGGGCCGCTGGAGTTGTTTGACGACCATTGAATCTGGTAGAATGCCGCGAGCCGGCCGCAGGATGGGGTTCTAAAAAAGGGTGGGTCATGCGCGCGGAAGCACGCGGCAGTTGTGTCCGATTGATCCCGCGTTTCGAGAAACTGAGTTCATCGTGCCAGGGTTGGTGGCTGGTCGTTATGTTGCTGGGCGTAGCGACGACGCCGGCGATCGCGCAGCGTGATCCGGCGGCGGGAGATCGCGACGCGCCCGTCGTTCGTTGTGGAAAGGCGGAGGCGGCGTTGCGGCTGATGCGGGCCGCGAAGGTCGAACCGCCGGAGCAGCCGGCAGCGGCCTATCTCGCGGCGATGGGCGACACGGATGTCCTGCACAACGATCTGGACATCGAGCTCACCAACATCAATCCCGCCACCAACTCCTGCACCATCACCGGCAGGAATACGATGACCATTCGAAGCACGACTGGCGCGTTGACGGAGTTCCAGTTTCGCCTGCGGAATCAGTTCAGCATTACCGGCGCGTTCGTC
Organism: Phycisphaerales bacterium; assembly: GCA_013140575.1. Classification (GTDB taxonomy): domain Bacteria; phylum Planctomycetota; class Phycisphaerae; order UBA1845; family UBA1845; genus JABFSN01. Next base: position 62,816 of record JABFSN010000074.1, read on the forward strand.
AACGGATCCACGCCGGTCACGGTGACCGCGCCCACTTCCTCGACCCGAAGCGTGACGCTCGATCGCGCGTACGGAATCGATGAAGTGTTCACGCTGAGAATTGAATACAACGGGACGACCGTGTCGGCCGCGTTCGGCTCGATCGAGGTGCGAACCCACTCGGGCGGCATTCCGGTCGTGGCGTCGCTGAGCGAGCCCTATTACGCGTATACTTGGTGGCCCGCGAAAGACGGCGACGTCTTCCTGCCGGGGGACAATTCGGACAAGGCGACGCTCGATTTCGCGCTCACGGCGCCGAGCAGCTACACGGTGGCGGCGAACGGGTTGCTGGAGGGCGTCGATTTACTGTCGGGATCGCGCAGCCGGCATCGATGGGCGAGCGCGTATCCGATGACGACCTATCTGGTGAGTTTCTCGGCCACTCAATACAACAGTTGGACGGTCAACTACGCCCATCCGGGCGGGTCGATGCCCGTGCAGTTTTTCATTTATCCGAGCAACGATAACGCCAGCAACCGCCTTGGGTGGGAAAAGGTGGTGACCATGCTGGGGACGTTCCGCCCGCTGTACGGCGAGTACCCGTTCGTTGATGAGAAGTACGGCATCTACAACTTCCCGTTCGGCGGCGGCATGGAACACCAGACGATGACCGGACAGAGCGCGTTTTCGGAAGGACTGAGCGCGCACGAACTGGCGCACCAGTGGTGGGGCGATGCGGTGACGTGCAAGACATGGAATCACATCTGGCTGAACGAGGGTTTTGCGAGCTACGCCGAGGCGCTATGGGCGGAGCACAAGCCGGGCAGCAGCGGGTTGCCGGCGCTCAAGAGCGCCATGGCGGGAATGAAGTACACCGGTCCGGGAAGCGTGTACGTTTACGACGACGAAGTGGACAGCCTGTGGGACATTTTCGACGGCAGCACCAGTTACGACAAGGGCGCTTGGGTTCTGCACATGCTGCGGCACGTGCTCGGCGACCCGTCGTTCTTCGCGGCGCTCGCCGACTATCGGGCGCTGTTTGAAGACGCGGCCGCGACCACGGAGGATTTCCAGGCCGTGTGCGAGGGTCATTATCCCGGCGGCGACCTTGACTGGTTCTTTTCGCAGTGGGTTTACGAGGAGGGGGCGCCGTCCTACGCATGGGGGTGGACGACGACGCAGGTCAATGGGAAGCAATACCTGTTGATCTCGGTCGACCAAACCCAGTCGGCGGCGTATCCGCGATTCACCATGCCGATCGACCTCGTCGTCGGCGGGTCGACGGTGGCCGTTTTTAACGACAGCGACACGGAGCATTTCGTGATTCCCGTGCTTTCGTCGCCCGCGTCGGTCTCGTTCGATCCGAATGCGTGGGTGTTGTGGGGCAGTCGCACGGAGGGGGCGTACACGCCGGGCCCGCCGACCATCGTGGAGACGTCACCCGCTCCCGGCGCGTTCGTGGAAGCGCGGGATTTTCAGAACACCATCAGCGTCTACTTTCACGCGCCGGTGAACCTCGCTCCGGGCGATGTGTCGCTGGTCGGGGACGCGACCGGGCCGCGGTCGTTCACCCTGGCATCGCAGTCGGGCGTGAATCCGGTCGTGCTGAACCTCGACGGCCCGCTCCAGGCGGACACCTACACCGTGACCATAGGCGACGGCGTGACGGGCGCATCGGGCGGACTGGCGCTCGATGGCGAGCTGATCGATCCTGACGATGCGGCCTCGTTTCCATCCGGCGACGGAAGCCCCGGCGGCGTGGCGATCATTCGTTTTCAGGCAGGTTCGATGGTGCCCCAGTCGTCCGCGTGGGGCGTGCTCGTAACCGTCTTCGGCGTGTTGATCGTGGCCACGGTCGTTCTTCACGGACGCCGGGCCGCGCCATCGCTGGGCACCGTCCAGTCCCAGCCTGTACTCCGCGGGTGAACACGCGGACGCGGGGAACGCACGATGACCGGGTCACGTGGCAGGCGGAGCACCTCACCGACGGTAATACCGCCCGGGCGGGTGTGCGGGTACCAAAACTATGCCGTCAGGGCGACGGCGCGGCGGGTCGGCACGTTGCGAACCGATCCGGCGCCTACCGGCTCGACGGGCGGCGTCCACGGAATCGGCCGATTGAGCGCGCTCAGCACGCTGATGTGTTCCGGTGGAATCAACCGGACCAATTCGGTCTGCAATCGTTCATCAAACAGGATTCCGATGCCCCGCGAGCAGCGCATGGTCACGCAAATGCCGTCGTCCAGACGAAACCGCAAATGGGGCATTTGCTCGCCCGGATAGCCGCGGAACAACTCGCGAAGCGCCGGCAAGATGTCCGATCCCTCGCCGTCCGTCGCGGGGATTTCGATCACGATGTTGCGGCCCAGCGATCGCGCCGCGTCGGCGGCCGGTATGACGTCCGTCACCCGTAGCGACGGCTCCTCGCGTTTTCGATCGACCTCGCCGCACAAGAACACGACCGCATCCGGTTTCAGCATGGCCGTGAACCGGGGCACGTCGTTCGGAAACACGATGGCCTCGACCGTGCCGGTCAAATCTTCCAGCGTGATCAGGGACATTTTCTTTTGCGTCCGGGTCATCACCGATCGCGACGCCGTCACCAGCCCACCCAGCACCACGGAGGTTCCTTCCGGCAAGCTCCCCAGATCAACCGTGCGGCTGGTCGCGCACGATTCAATCAGCGGACCCGCGTTCACCAACGGGTGCCGCGTGATGTAGAAACCCAGCGCCGCTTTTTCGCGGGCCAGCATCTCGGCCTCGGTCCATTCTCCGGTCGGCAGCTTCAGCTCCACCGGCTTGGCGGCCGCGTCGCCTCCGAAGAGCCCCATCTGTCCCGATCGTTTGTCCGACTGGGCCTTGCCGCCCGCGTCGATGGCCGCATCCAGCACCAGCGTCAACGCCTTGCGCATGGCCCCCGTCGAATCGAACGCCCCGCTGTTGATCAACGGCTCCACCGCCGATCGCCCGCACGCGGTCAGATCGACGCGTTCGCAGAAATCGAACAGGCTGTCGAACGGCCCCCCGTCATCCCGCGCCGCCCGGATCGCCGCCGCCGCCTTCTCGCCGAATCCCTTGACGGCGCACAATCCGAACCGTATCGCCGAACGCGCCTCGCCGCCCACGCCCGTCCGGTCGACCGTGAAATCGTTGTTCGATGCGTTCACGTCCGGCGGCAGCACCTCGATCCCCATTTTCCGGCATTCGTCGATGTATTCGACCACTTTGCCCGTGTTGCCCATTTCAAACGTCAGCAGCGCGGACATAAACTCGACCGGGTAATACGCCTTCAACCAGGCCGTCTGATGCGCGATCAATGCGTAACCCGTCGAATGGGCCTTGTTGAACGCATAGCCCCCGAACTTCAAAATGTCCTCGAAAACGTGTTCGGCCGCGTCCCGCGACACGCCGTTCCGGGCGCAACCTTCGTAGAACGGCGCCCGTTCGGCCTCGATCATCGACGTCTTTTTCTTGCTGATGGCCTTGGCCAGCCGGAACGCGCGTTTCAATTCGATTCCGCCCAGCCGGTTCACCAGCCGCGAAACCTGTTCCTGATAGACCATGATGCCGTACGTTTCGGACAGAACCTCGGTCATGATCGGGTGCGGCGTCTTCCACGGCTCGCCGTGCTTGCGTGCGATGTAGGCGTCGATGTATTGCATCGGACCCGGGCGGAACAATGCGTTGGCCGCGATCAGGTCCTCGATGCGGTTGGGCTTCATCCGCATCACCACGTCGCGCATCCCGCCGGATTCAAACTGGAATATGCCCCGCGTTTCGCCCCGGGCGAACAACTCGTAAACCCGTGGATCGGTTAGATCGAGCCGGTCCATGTCGATCGTCTCGCCCGTCGCCCGTTCCACCAGTTCCCGCGTGCGGGCGATGGTCGTCAACGTACGCAGACCCAGTAAATCGAATTTCAGCAGCCCGACCCGTTCCACCGTCGGTCCGTCGTATTGCGTGACGATCTGCTCGACGCTCGGCGACTTGTACAGCGGCAGAAACTCGTCCAGCGCCGTGTCGGCCACCACCACGCCGGCCGCGTGAACCCCCGCGTGCCGCGACAGCCCCTCCACGCGCTTCGCGATGTCGATGATCCGCCGGACTTCGCCGTCGGTTTCGTATCGCTGCCGCAGTTCGGGCTCCAGTTCCATCGCCCGCTCGATGGTCACGTTCAATTCGGCCGGAATCAGATTGGTCAGTTCGTTGGCCTCCTTGAACCCCATCCCCAGCACGCGGGAAACATCCTTGACCGCCGCCTTCGCCTTCAACGTCCCGAACGTGATGATGTTGGCCACGTGCCCGTATTTCCGCCGGACGTATTCGATGACCTCGGCCCGGCCGTTCTGGCAGATGTCCACGTCAATATCCGGCATTTCGTCACGGTCGGGATCCATGAATCGCTCGAAATACAGCCCGTAGCGCAACGGGTCGGGCATGGAAATGTCCAGGCAGAACGACACCACGGCGCTGCATCCGCTGCCCCGCGCCGCGCACGGAATTCCACGCGATCGCGCGTAGGTCATGAAATCCCAGACGATTAGAAAATAGCCGCTGAACCCCTTCTCCGTGATAACGCCCAGTTCGTAATCAATCCGTTCGCGGATTTCATCCGACACGCGGCCGTATTTACGATTCGCCCCGTCGTAAACCAGTTCCCGCAGGTATTGATTCTCGTCACGCTCGTCCGGCAGCCTGTACACCGGTGCGTGCCGCGTCTTGAAATCCAGATCGACGTTGCACAAATCCGCCACCCGCAGCGTGTTGGCGATCGCATCCGGATAGGATTCGAACAGCGCCGCCATCTCGTCGGGCGTCTTGAAATAGAACTGGTCCGTCGGGAATTTCAGCCGGTCCTCGTCCGTCACCAGGTTGCGCGTGCTGATGCAGCACAACACGTCGTGCGCTTCCGCGTCGTCGTGGTCGAGATAGTGAACGTCGTTCGTCGCAATCACCGGCACGCCCAGCCGCGTGGCGATGTCGATCAGCTCGGGATTGATCATCCGCTGCTCGGCCATGCCATGATCCTGCAGCTCAATGAAAAAACGGTCCGCGCCGAATATCTTCAGATACGCCTCGGCCACCTCCTCCGCCCGCTTGCGATCGTGCCGCAACAGCGCCTGCGGGATTTCCGCCCCCAGGCAGGTGCTCGTGCACAACAGCCCGGTCGAATGGGCCGCCAACGTCTCCATGTCGATCCGCGGCCGGTAGTAAAACCCCTCCAGATATCCGATCGACGCCAGCTTCATCAGGTTCTGATACCCGTCGTTGTTCATCGCCAGCAGCAGCAGGTGATAACTCGCGTCCTTGATCCGCGACCCCTGCTTCATACGCCGATCGCCCGGGGCTATGTACGCCTCGCACCCGATGATCGGCTTGACCCCGGCCGCGACCGCAGCGTGATAAAACTCGATCACCCCGAACATGTTGCCGTGGTCGGTGATTGCCACCGCGGGCATGTCCAACGACTTGGCCCGCTCGACCATGGGCTCAATGCGCGTGGCCCCGTCCAGCAGGCTGTAGTGCGTGTGCACGTGCAGGTGCACGAATCCAGTTCCGTTCGGCGTTGTCATCGCCGACGAATCGTACGCGCTTCAATCAGCCGGTCAAAACGAGATTCGCCGGCGTCCGACGGAAGGGCTGTGATTTGAAAGTGAATTGATCCGCCACCAACGGACCGGGGTAGGCTTGCGCGGCGGGCGGCATGGCCGGGTGGCATGGTCCACGCTCGCGTGGCCATGCTCGTTCGCGACGCGGTGGCATGCTTGCTGGTGCGAGAACCCCTTCTCGCACCCCACTCTCGCGGGAATTCCTTCCCGCGAATTCAATGCGATTTGCTTCCTGCCCAACCCCATCCCTATACATACCGCGCCGCGATCGGCATCCGCCGCCCCGTCCCGAACGCCCGGCTGGTGACCTTCAATCCCACGGCCGCCTGCTTCCGTTTGTATTCGCTCACGTCGACCATGCGCACGACCCGCCGCACCGTCGCGTCGTCGAAACCCGCAGCCACGATTTCGGCCGCCGATTGTTCCCGCTCGATGTACCGTTCCAGCACCGCATCCAGCACATCGTACGGCGGCAGCGTGTCCTGATCCGTCTGATTCGCCCGCAGCTCCGCGGACGGAGGCTTGACCATCGAATTCCGCGGAATCAACTCCCGCCCCGCCCGTTCGTTTATGTGCGCGGCCAGCCGATACACCGCCGTCTTCGGCACGTCGCTTAACACCGCCAACCCCCCGCACATGTCGCCGTACAACGTGCAATACCCCACGGACAATTCGCTCTTGTTCCCGGTGGTCAGCACCATCCGCCCCGTCTTGTTCGACAACGCCATCAAAATGGCCCCGCGGATTCGTGCCTGAATGTTTTCTTCCGTCGTGTCCGCCGCCCGCCCGTCGAACTGCGCCGCCAGCAGCCGATCGGTCGCCGCGTGCAGCTCGTCAATCGCGATCACGTCCAGCCGGGCGCCCAGCGCCACCGCCAGTGCCCGCGCGTCCGACAGGCTATGGTCGCTGCTGTACCGCGACGGCATCGCCACCAGCAGGACGCGCCCGGCCCCCAGCGCCTCAACCGCTACGGCGGCCGTCACCGCCGAATCAATCCCCCCCGACGCCCCGATCACCACGTCCTTGAACCCGCACTTCCGCACGTAGTCGCGCGTGCCCAGCACCAACGCCGCGTGCATCGACGCATCGCCGACCGGCAACGGCGAAATGCCCGATCCGCCGTTGGTCGTGGCACGGGCATCTTGCCCGTGTCTTTCCCCTTGGCCAATGCCCGCCCGCGCCGTTCGCGACGGATCGCCCGTCTCGCCCGTTCCCGCCCCGACATCCACGACCACGAAATCTTCCTCGAATGATTGCGCCTGCGCGATTTGCCGCCCATCCGCGTCGAACGCTCCGCTCGCCCCGTCGAACACCAGATCGTCGTTGCCCCCCACCTGGTTGACGTACACGATCGGCCGACCGCACTGCCGCGCCTTGCCCCCGAACAGTTCCACCCGCCGCTGCGGCTTGCCCACCGAAAACGGCGACGCCCCGATGTTGACGATCACGTTCGCTCCGCCGTCGGCCAATTCCACGATCGGATCGCCGTCGTACAACTGCCGCGCGAAATACGCGTCATCCACCCACAAATCCTCGCAAATACTGATCCCCACGCGCCGCACCCGCCCCCCGATGGAAACATCCACCAACCCCGGCAC